>NCCO01000002.1 GCA_002279705.1 Allobosea sp. 12-68-7 | reverse complement strand
GCCGCGCGGCTCGGCAGCGTTCCCGTGACACGGCGGATGCTGATGCGGTCCGGCGCCGGCAGCAGCGAGACCTGGTCGACCGGCGCGTCGGACGTCACCCAGACGTCGCTGGAGCGCACGCCGCTGCGCATGCTCACCGCTCGCGCGTCACGCTCGTCGGAGATGCGGCAGAAGCCACCGGGCATCACCTTCCAGCCATCGGGGGTGGCGGCGGCGAAGACACGCAGCGTCATCGGCCGCGGCTGCAGCCGGCCGGTCTGGAAGACCGGGGTGGTCGAGAGCCGCACCACCTCCTGACCGACATAATCCATGCCGCGCGCCTCGATCCGGCGGCGCAGCGCCGCTTTCTCGGCGGCCGGCAGATCGGCCACGACGACGGGGCCGGCATCGAGCCCGCCGCCGGCGCTGCGGAAGGCCGGCGCGATGCTCATCTCGTCGAAGCGCTCGAGCACCACCGCCCGTTCGCGCGGCTGGCCGCACCACCAGGTCGCGACATTGGGCAGGATCATGGCCTCGCCGAGAAGCCGCTCGCCCAGCGCCGGCAGGAAGCCCATCAGCGCGCGGGCCTCGACGACGCCCGAGCCCAGCCCGTTGGCGACATGCACGGAACCCTTGCGCACCGCCTGGACCAGCCCGGCGACGCCGAGCGCTGAGGAGGCGTTGAGCTCGAGCGGGTCGGCGAAATCCCCGTCGATTCGCCGCCAGACGACGTCGGCCCGCTTCAGCCCGGCGATCGTGCGCACATGCACGCGCCCCTCGCGCATGACGAGGTCGCCGCCCTCGACCAGCAGGAAGCCGAGATAGCGCGCCAGATAGGTCTGCTCGAAATAGCTCTCGTTCAGCGGCCCCGGCGTCAGCAGGCAGATGCGTGGCTCGACGCGCTTGGAGCGGGCGACGAGTCCGGCGCGGAAGCCCTGGAAGAAGGCGGCGAGCCGCTCGATGTTCATGGTTCGGAACATGTCGGGGAAGGCGCGCGAGAGGGCGAGCCGGTTTTCCAGCGCATAGCCGGTTCCCGAAGGCGCCTGGGTGCGGTCCTGCAGGACCCACCAGCGTCCGTCCGGTCCACGCCCGAGATCGGCGGCGTAGAGTTGCAGCATGCCGCCGCCGGGCGCGCCCTGCAGCGGCCGCAGATAGTCCGGGCTGCCGGTGACGACGGAGGCCGGCAGCAGGCCGTTGGCGATCATGCCGCCCGGGCCGTAGATGTCGTCGAGCAGCGTGCTGAGGAGCTGCGCCCGCTGTGCCACGCCGGCCGCGATCGTCTGCCACTCCGCCCCGGTGATCACCAGCGGCACATGGCTGAGCGGCCAGGCCCGTTCGCCCGCGGTCGGGTCGCGCGGGTCGATGTCGCCATGCACCCGGTAGGACACGCCGGTGTCGTGGACATGCCGGTCGGCCAGGCCGAAGCGCTGGTTCAGCTCGTCCGGCGACAGGGCGCACCACTCGCCGAGGAAGGGCTCCCATTGTGGGCGTACCTGCCCGTCGGCACGGACGATCTCGTCATAGACGCCAGGCAGAGGGCGATAATCCGCCAGCAGAGCGTTGCGCCGCTCTGTCCTCACGCGCGCGGAGGGGGATCGGCGCTGCAATGCCATCGCTTGGGTCTACACTCCGGCCGGGCGCCGCAAATCCAGGGTCAGCGGGAATTCGGCGTTGCGCTCTTCTGGCTGAATTGCCAGCGCGCCGGGAGTATGGCCGATCGCTTCGAAACGTGCGAGCCGCCGCGCTTCCGCCTCGTAGGAATTTACCGGCGGAGTCTCATAATTGCGACCGCCGGGATGAGCGACGTGATAGACGCAGCCACCGAGCGAGCGCCCGACCCAGGTGTCGACGATGTCGAAGGTCAGCGGCGCGTGGACGGGAATCGTCGGGTGCAGGCCGGACGCCGGCTGCCAGGCCTTGAAGCGCACGGCCGCGACACTTTCGCCAGCCATGCCGGCGGGCGTCATCGGCAGGCGGCGGCCATTGCAGGTGACGAGGTGCCGCCCGGGCACCAGCCCCTTCGCCTTGACCTGAAGCCGCTCGATCGAGGAATCGACATAGCGCACGGTGCCGCCGATCGCGCCCTCCTCGCCCATCACGTGCCAGGGTTCGAGCGCCTGGCGGATCTCGATCTCGACGCCGCCATGCTCGACCTTGCCGAAGAAGGGAAAGCGGAACTCGGCCTGTGCCTCGAACCAGACCGGGTCGAAGGCATAGCCGGCGCGACCGAGATCGGCGAGCACCTCGCGAAAATCCTGCCAGACCATCTCGGGCAGCATGAAGCGGTCGTGCAGCGCCGTGCCCCAGCGCACCAGCGGACCGGTCTGCGGCTCGCGCCAGAACCAGGCGATCAGCGCCCGCACCAGGAGCTGCTGCGCCAGGCTCATCCGCGCATCCGGCGGCATCTCGAAGCCGCGGAACTCGATCAGCCCGAGCCGCCCCGTCGGCCCGTCCGGCGAATAGAGCTTGTCGATGCAGATCTCGCTGCGATGGGTGTTGCCGGAGACGTCGACCAGCAGGTTGCGCAGCAGCCGGTCGACCAGCCAGAGCGGGATCGCGGGCGCGCCGGGGCCGGGGATGTTCGCCAATGCGATCTCGAGCTCGTAGAGCGCGTCGTGCCGCGCCTCGTCGATGCGCGGCGCCTGGCTGGTCGGGCCGATGAACAGGCCCGAGAACAGGTAGGACAGGGACGGGTGGCGGTTCCAGTAGAGCACCAGGCTCTTGAGCAGGTCCGGCCGGCGCAGGAAGGGTGAATCCGGCGGCGTGACGCCACCGAGCACGACATGGTTGCCGCCGCCGGTCCCGGTATGGCGCCCGTCGACCATGAACTTCTCGGCGCAGAGCCGCGACTGTCGCGCCTCCTCATAGACCCCGCGCGTGATCTCGACCGCCTCGCGCCAGTTGCGGGCGGGGTGGATGTTGACCTCGATGACGCCCGGGTCGGGCGTGACCTTGACGACGTTCAGCCGCGGATCATGCGGCGGCGCGTAACCCTCGATATGGACAGGCTGGTTGCGCTCGCGCGCCACCGCCTCGACGCTGGCGACGAGGTCGAGATAGTCCTCCAGCCGCTCCACCGGCGGCAGGAAGACGCACAGCACATTGTCGCGGATTTCCAGGCTGATGGCGGTGCGCACATGCTCGCCGCCGATCTCCTGCTCGGTGCGGTCCTGGGCGCTGGCGCCGCTGGCCTCGACCGAGCGAGACATCTGGTGAGGGAAAGGCGCCTCCACCTGGATCGGCGCCTCGGGAGCCGGCGGGTCCGCGGCCGGCCCGAAGCCGCCGGCCGTGCGCGGCAGCGGCGGGCGCGCCTCCATCGGGTCCTGCGGATGGATATGCGGATACGCGGCCTTCGGCAGCACGGGCAGGGAGCCGAGCGGCAGGCGATAGCCCACCGGCGAATCGCCCGGGACCAGGAAGAGCCTGCCCCGGCGCAGCTTCCATTTCTCCGAGCGCCAGCGCTTGTCGCCCGCCTGACTCTGCCAGCGCTGCACGGGAATGACATAGCCGCGCGGCTTGCCCAGGCCCAGCTGGAAGACCTGCTGCATCCGCGCCCGCTCCTCCGGATCGGCGAGGCGCGGGTCGAGCGGATCGACATTGTCGGGAAGCTGCGCCTCCTTCAGAAGCCAGTACCCGGTGTCCTCATAGGCCGGCACGACATAGTCGGCGCCCAGCCCGAGCTTGTCCGACAGTCCCTCCGCCAGCGCCTCCGCCTCGGCCATCGTGGCGCCGGCTTCCAGCTCGCGGTCCTGCCCCGTCGGCGCGCCCGGCTCGCGGGCGATCAGCGATGCATCCCGCCAGATCGGCTCGCCATCGGCACGCCAGTAGAGCGCGAAGGCCCAGCGCGGCAGGCTCTCGCCCGGATACCATTTGCCCTGGCCGTAATGCAGCATCCCGCCCGGCGCGAAGCGCTCGCGCAGGCGCCGGATCAGCACGTCGGCCCGCTGACGCTTGGTCGGCCCAACGGCGGCGATGTTCCACTCCTCGCCGGTCTGGTCGTCGATTGAGACGAAGGTCGGCTCGCCGCCCATGGTGAGCCGCACATCGCCGGCCTGGAGATCGGCCTCGACCCGCTCGCCCAACGCATCGAGCCGCTGCCAGGATTCATCCGAGAAGGGCAGGGTGATGCGCGGCACCTCGTGCACGCGCGCCACGCTCATCTCGAAGTCGAAATGCGTCTCGGCATAGCTCGCCAGGCCCGAGACCGGTGCCGCCGAGCGGTAATGCGGCGTCGCCGCCAGCGGCAGATGGCCCTCACCGGTCAGCAGGCCCGAGGTCGGGTCGAGCCCGATCCAGCCGGCGCCGGGGATGTAGACCTCGGCCCAGGCGTGCAGGTCGGTGAAGTCCTTGTCCGTGCCGCGCGGACCCTCGAGTGGGTCGATATCGGCCTTCATCTGGATCAGGTAGCCGGAGACGAACCGGGCCGCGAGCCCGAGATGCCGCAGGATCTGTACCAGCAGCCAGCTTGTGTCGCGGCAGGAGCCGGACTTGATGCCGAGCGTGTGCTCCGGCTCCTGCACGCCGGGCTCCATGCGGATGCCATAGGCGATGGCGCCGGCGAGGCGTGCGTTCAGGTCGACGACGAAATTGACGGTATTGGTAGGCTCGCGCGCCACCGTGGCGAGGTACTCCGTCAGCAACGGCCCGGCCGGCTCCGTCACCAGATAAGGCGCGAGCTCCGCCCGCAGCTCTTCCGGATAGGCGAAGGGGAAGGTCTCGGCATCGCTCTCGACGAAGAAGTCGAAGGGGTTGATGATCGAGAGCTCGGTGACGAGATCGACCTCGATGCGGAACTCCCGCACCGGCTCCGGGAAGACAAAGCGCGCCAGCCAGTTGCCGCTGGGGTCCTGCTGCCAGTTCACGAAATGCTCGGCTGGCGATACCTTCAGCGAGTAGCTGTTGATCGCCGCCCGGCAATGCGGCGCGGGGCGCAGGCGGATGATCTGGGGCCCGAGCGTGACCGGCCGATCATAGCGGTAATGCGTGACGTGGTGGAGCGCGGCGATGATGGCCAAGGGCTGGGCACCTGCTTGTCATGGGCCGGCTGGCGCCGGAACGCCTCACGTTAGCGAGGCGGGGAAGGCGCGCAAAGCCGCAACTCGCGACGCATTGCCCGATCCTGGTCAGATCGATGCACAAGAACTGTGCAGCCGCATCTGGACATGCGCCTCGTCCTGCTGGACATAAGCCGCCATCTGGTTCCACATTCACACCAATGGCCGCAGAGCGGCCGCCAATCCGAACCGATGGGGAATGCGATGCGTCATGTTGCGAAATTGATGATGGCGTCGGCCTTCACAGCCTTGCTGGCGACGACCGCCCAAACCACCGTGGCCCTGGCCCAGACCCCGAAGGACACGGTGGTCATGGCCAAGCAGATCGACGACATCATCTCGCTCGATCCGGCCGAGGCCTTCGAATTCTCCGGCGTCGAGGTCGTCACCAACCTCTACGACAAGCTGATGGGCGTCGATCTCGCCAAGAACAACGAGCTCGTTCCTGAACTCGCCCAGAGCTGGAGTGTCACGCCCGACAACCTGACCTACACCTTCAAGCTGCGCCCGGGCGTGAAGTTCCATTCTGGCAATGCGCTCACGGCGGCCGACGTGGTCTATTCCTTCCAGCGCGCCGTGACGCTGAACAAGTCGCCCGGCTTCATCCTGGCCCAGTTCGGCTTCACCAAGGACAACGTCACCGAGAAGGTGAAGGCGACCGACGACTCCACCATCGTCATCACCGTCTCCAAGCCCTTCGCGCCGACCTTCTTCCTCAACTGCCTGACCTCGGGCGTCGCCTCGATCGTCGACAGCAAGCTGGTCAAGGCGAATGAGAAGGACGGCGACTGGGGCAATGGCTGGCTGAAGCAGAACTCGGCCGGCTCCGGCGCCTACAAGGTCCGCGCCTACCGTCCCAACGAGCAGTACGCGCTCGACGCCAACGAGGCCTGGTACAAGGGCGCGCCGAAGAACAAGCGCATCGTCGTGCGCCATGTCGCCGAGCCGGCCTCGCAGCGCCTGCTGCTCGAGAAGGGCGACATCGACATCGCCCGCAACCTCTCGAAGGACCAGCTCACGGCGGTCAAGGCCAACAAGGACGTCGAACTCGTCCAGGGCGACAAGGGCTATATCCTCTATCTCGGCCTCAACACGAAGAACCCGAACTTCGCCAAGCCGGAGGTTCGCGAGGCGCTGAAGTATCTGGTCGACTACGCCGCGATCGAGCGCAACATCGTCGAGGGCACCTACAAGGCGCACCAGTCCTTCCTGCCCAAGGGCTTCCTCGGCGCGATCGACGACAGGCCCTACAGCTACAATCCCGCCAAGGCCAAGGAACTGCTCGCCAAGGCCGGCCTGCCCAACGGCTTCACGGTCACGATGGACGTCCGCTCGGTCAGCCCGATCACGGACATCGCCCAGGCGATCCAGGCGAACTGGGCCCAGGCCGGCATCAAGCTCGAACTGCTCCCCGGCGACGGCAAGCAGACCCTGACGAAGTATCGCGCCCGCACCCATGACATCTATATCGGCCAGTGGGGCCCGGACTATCTCGACCCGCACACCAATGCCGAGACCTTCGCCATCAACGAGAACAATGGTGAGGACGCGAAGTCGAAGACGCTGGCCTGGCGCAACGCCTGGGACATCCCCGAGATGACCAAGACCACGCAGGCCAACGTGCTGGAGACGGACGCCGCCAAGCGCGCGGCCGTCTATGGCACCCTGCAGCGCGAGCACCAGAAGGTCTCGCCCTTCGTCATCATGTTCCAGCAGGTCGAGGTCTCGGCCGAACGCAAGGGTGTCAAGGGCTGGGTCATCGGCCCGAGCTCGGACACCAACTTCTACGCGCCGATCTCGAAGAACTGAGTTTCGCGCCAACGAGCCCCGCCCCGGCCGATCCCGGCCGCGGCGGGGCTTTTGCTTCCGGATGGCCCGGCAGGGCCGGTCCCGGTCCCAGACATGGAATGAAGCTGGCATGACGAGCGTGGTGGAAAGCCCGGTTCGCAGGCGCTCATGGGGCGAAACGGCAGGGCGCTGGGCGAAGATCGCCTCGCGCGAACTCGTCACTGTGGCCATCACCATCTTCGGCCTCTTGCTGATCACCTTCTTCATCGCCCGCGTCATCCCGATCGACCCGGTGCTGGCGGTCGTCGGTGATAACGCCCGGCCCGAAACCTACGAGGCGGCCCGCATCGAGCTCGGCCTCGACAAGCCGCTCTGGCAGCAATTCGCGATCTATGTCGGCAAGGTCTTCACCGGCGACCTCGGCCGCTCGGTTCTGACCTCCAACACCGTCGTCGACGACATCAAGCGCGTCTTCCCGGCGACGCTCGAGCTGGCGACGCTCGGCACGCTGATCGGCTGCCTGCTCGGCATCCCGCTCGGTGTCGTCGCCGCCGTCTATCAGGGCCGCTGGCCCGACCAGGTTGCCCGCATCATCGGCTTGTTCGGCTATTCGATTCCCGTCTTCTGGCTCGGCCTGATGGGGCTCTTGCTGTTCTACGCCAAGCTCGGCTGGGTCGGCGGGCCCGGCCGCGCCGGCGTCGCCTTCCAGGACCTGATCACGCCCGTCACCGGCATCCTGATGCTCGACGCGGCCCTCGAGCGCGATTGGGAGGCCGTGCGCGATGCCTGGTCCCATCTCGTCCTGCCGGCTTCCGTGCTCGGCATCCTCAGCGTGGCCTATATCAGCCGCATGACCCGCAGCTTCATGATCACCGAGCTGCAGCAGCAATACGTCATCGCCGCGCGGGTGAAGGGGCTGTCCGAGTTCCGCGTCGTCTGGCGCCACGCCATGCACAACGCCTTCGTGCCGCTGGTGACGGTCATCGCCGTCTCCTACATGCACCTGCTCGAAGGCTCGGTGCTGACCGAGACGATCTTCGCCTGGCCCGGCCTCGGCCGCTACCTCACCAACTCGCTCCTCAACGCCGACATGAACGCGGTGCTGGGCGGCACGCTGGTGATCGGGGCGGTCTTCATCGGCGTCAACCTGTTGTCCGACATCCTCGGCCGGCTGGTCGATCCGCGCACGCGCTGAGGCCGCCATGACCACCTGGACCGACTATCTCCTCACCGATTCCCCATCCTCCCGCCGCCAGGCGCGGCTCGGGCAGATGTACCGGAAATGGCTCGCCTTCCGGCGCAACCCGCTCGCCATGGTCGGGCTGTGCATCATCGTCGCGCTGCTCCTGGTCGCGGCCTTCGCGCCGCTGATCGCCACCGCCGACCCGCTGGCGCAGAATCTCGACCGCCGGCTGCTGCCACCCTCGGCCACCAATATCTTCGGCACGGATTCGCTCGGCCGCGACATCTTCAGCCGCATCGTCTACGGCACCCGCGTCACGCTGGTGATCGTGCTGCTCGTCGTGGTGTCGGTGGGGCCGATCGGCCTGCTGATCGGCGCGACATCGGGCTATCTCGGCGGCTGGGTCGACCGGGCGCTGATGCGCATGACCGACGTCTTCCTGGCCTTTCCCCGGCTGGTGCTGGCGCTGGCCTTCGTCGCGGCGCTCGGCCCCGGCCTGGAGAACGCCGTCATCGCCATCGCCATCACCGCCTGGCCGCCTTATGCCCGCGTCGCCCGCGCCGAGACGCTGATCATCCGCCAGCAGGACTACATCGCCGCGATCCGCCTGCAGGGCGCCTCGCAATGGCGCATCGTCTGGAAGCATGTGGTGCCGCTCTGCCTGCCCTCGCTGATCGTACGCACCACGCTCGACATGGCGGGCGTCATCCTCATCGCCGCCGGCCTCGGCTTCCTGGGGCTGGGTGCCCAGCCGCCGATCCCCGAATGGGGCGCGATGATCTCCGCCGGCCGCGAGCAGATCTTCGACCAGTGGTGGGTCGCGACCTTCCCCGGCATCGCCATCTGCATCGTCGCGCTCGGCTTCAACCTGCTCGGCGACGGCCTGCGCGACGTCATGGATGCGAGGTGAGCGCCATGAACGAGAGCATCAAGGAACAACCCCTCCTCGAACTCGACAATCTGCGCGTCGATTTCCACACCCCGACCGGCATCGTCCATGCCGTGCGCGGCCTGTCCTTCACGCTCGGCCGCGAGCGGCTCGGAATCGTCGGCGAATCCGGCTCCGGCAAGTCGATGACCGGCCGCGCCATCCTCGACCTGATCCCGCCGCCCGGCCTCGTCACGGCCGACCGCATGGTCTTCCGCGGGCAGGATCTCCTGACCATGGACAGGCGCGAGCGCCGCAAGCTGCGCGGCCGCCGCATCTCGATGGTGATGCAGGATCCGAAATTCTCGCTCAACCCGGTCCGCACCGTCGGCGACCAGATCGCGGAAGCCTATCGCGTCCACCACAGGGCCAGCGCCCGCGAGGCCAGGGAACGCTCGCTGTCCATGCTGGAGCAGGTGCAGATCCGCGAGCCGGCGCGCGTCTACGAACTCTATCCGCACGAGGTCTCGGGCGGCATGGGCCAGCGCGTCATGATCGCGATGATGCTGATCGCCGAGCCCGACATCCTGATCGCCGACGAGCCGACCTCGGCGCTCGACGTCACCGTTCAGCTGCAGATCCTCAAGATCCTCGACGATCTCGTCACCCAGCGTGGCATGGGGCTGATCTTCATCAGCCACGACCTGCATCTGGTGCAGTCCTTCTGCGACCGCGTCATCGTCATGTATGGCGGCAAGGCGATGGAGACGCTGCCGGCCGCCGAACTCGCCGACGAATCCGCCCGCGCCCGGCGCCACCCCTACACGCTCGGCCTGCTCGGCTGCCTGCCCGATCTCGACCATCCCAAGGCCGAACTCGCCACGCTCACCCGCGACCCGGCATGGCTGGCATGAGGGTCTTCGCTTTCAGCGTCCCGCCGCTCCCGTCATGGTCGGGCTTGTCCCGACCATCCACGTCTCCTGGCGTCGAGCGCTATCGCCAAGACGTGGATGCTCGCCACAAGGGCGAGCATGACGGCGGTGCGTCTGCCGAGTCCGGAACATCCGCATGACCACTGAACCCGCCATCCGCGTCGAAAATCTCAACGTTTCCTTCGGCGATTCCCATGTCGTGAAGGATCTTTCCTTTTCGGTCGGCTCCGGCGAGAGCTACGGCATCGTCGGCGAGTCCGGCTCCGGCAAGTCGACCGTGCTGCGCGTGCTCTCGGGGCTGAACCGCGATTGGGGCGGCACCGTCGAGATCGCCGGGCAAACCCAGCCGAAGATCCGCGACAAGGCCTTCTACCGCGCCGTCCAGATGGTCTTTCAGGACCCCTACGGCTCGCTCCACCCCAAGAAGACGGTCGACGACACGTTGGCCGAGCCGCTCGCCATCCACGGGATCGGCGATGCCGAAAGGCGGATTGGCCGGGCGATGTCGGAGGTTGGCCTGCCCGCCTCCTTCCGTTTTCGCTATCCGCACCAGCTCTCCGGCGGCCAGCGCCAGCGCGTCGCCATCGCGCGCGCGCTGGTGCTCGAACCCTCGATTCTGCTGCTCGACGAGCCGACCTCGGCACTCGACGTCTCAATCCAGGCCGAGGTGCTGAACCTGCTGCAGGCGCTGCGCCGAGAGCGGAAGCTGACCTATGTTCTCGTCAGCCACGACCTCGCGGTCGTCGCGCATATGTGCCAGCGGCTGCTCGTCATGCAGTTCGGCCGCGGCGTCGAGGAGATGACGGCGCAGATGCTCGCCGCCCGTAGCCCGCAGACGGACTATGCCCGGCAATTGCTGACCGCCAGCGAGGGCTTCCGGCGCGATTGACGGCCGGCCGCATTGCGATCTGAGCGTTTGGCAATCGCCGCGCTTGGTCGCATTCTCGTCGCAAGCCCTCCGTCCAGATGGACGCTGCGCCGGATTCGCGGACGGGCACGGAGATGACGGAACGATGGACGATAATGCCGGCCGCATCCTGCGGCCCGAAACCATTCCCGAGCGCACGCCGGTTCCGGCTTTCGACCTGGTGATCTTCGGAGCTGGCGGCGATCTCGCCCTGCGCAAGCTGTTTCCGGCCCTGGCCCAGCGCAGCCGCGAAGGTGTCCTGCCGGGTGAGAGCCGCATCCTCTGCATCGTCCGAAAGCAGGAGGATGTCGATGGGCTGCCCAAGCAGATCGCCAGGCGGCTGAAGGAGGAGGGGCTCACCCCGGATCATATCCATGACTTCCAGCAACGCCTGACCATCGTGCTGCTCGATGCGGTGAAGCCGGAGACCTACAAGGCGCTGAAGACGGCGCTCGGTGACGATGGTCGCGTGCGCTCGTTCTACCTCTCGACGCCGCCGGACCTCTTCATCCCGATCTGCGAGAATCTCGCCGCCGCCGACATCCTGACCTCGACCTCGCGCGTCATCCTCGAGAAGCCGCTGGGCCGCGATCTCGCCTCGGCGCGCGAGATCAACGACGCCGTCGCGCGCATCCTGCCGGAGGACCGCACCTACCGGATCGACCATTACCTCGGCAAGGAAACCGTCCAGAACCTCTTGGTGCTTCGCTTCGCCAACACGCTGTTCGAGCGCTCATGGACCGGCCGCGACATCGACCACGTCCAGATCACCGTCGCCGAGACGGTCGGCCTGGAAGCCCGCGCCGGCTATTACGACAAGGCCGGGCAGATGCGCGACATGGTTCAGAACCATCTCATGCAGCTGCTGACCCTCTTCGCCATCGAGCCGCCCAACCTGCTCGAGGCCGGCGCCGTGCGCGATGAGAAGATTAAGGTGCTCAAGGCGCTGCGGCCCATCGTCGGGCCCGATGTCGAGCGCTACACGGTGCGTGGCCAGTACGGCACCGGCCAGATCGATGGCCAGCGCGTGCGCGCCTATGCCGACGAACTCGGCCATCTCAGCAACACCGAGACCTTCGTCGCCATCCGCTGCGAACTCGACAACTGGCGCTGGGCCGGCGTGCCGATCTATCTGCGCACTGGCAAGCGCATGGCGCAGCGCTATTCGGAGATCGTCGTCACCTTCAAGCCGGTGCCGCATTCGATCTTCGGCGGCGGCTCCTGCGACAAGCTCTACGCCAACCGGCTGCTGATCCGCCTGCAGCCCAATGACGGCGTCCAGCTCCAGCTGATGATGAAGGTGCCGGGCTCCGGCCGGCTCAAGATCGTGCCGCGCCAGCTCGACCTGCGCTATTCCACGGCCTTCGACGAGCGCACGCCCGACGCCTATGAGCGCCTGCTGACGGACGTCATCCGCGGCGACCAGACGCTGTTCATGCATCGCGACGAGGTCGAGCAGGCCTGGCGCTGGGTCGATCCGATCATCGCCGGCTGGCAGGAATACGCCCCCCATCCCCATCGCTACGCCGCCGGCTCCTGGGGTCCCTCCCAGGCGATCGGCCTGATCGAGCGCGAGGGCCGCTCCTGGGCCGATCCGGACTTCGAGTGATGCAGCCGCAAGGTCCCGTCGCCTGGCATCGCTTCGCGACCTTGGCCGACGCCTCCGAAGCGCTGGCGGAGGCCGTCGCCATCCGCCTGCAGACCCTGCTGGCGGAGCAGGGCCGGGCCTCGCTCGCCGTGCCCGGCGGCACGACGCCGGCCCGCTTCCTGGCGGCGCTCGGCACCCGCGAGCTGGCCTGGGAGAAGGTCACGCTGCTGCCGACCGACGAGCGTTTCGTTGCAGCCGAAGACCCGGCCTCGAACGAGCGCATGATCCGCGCGCAATTCGCGCCGCTGCGCGAGGGGCGGGTGCGCTTCCTGTCCTTCCATGGGCATGAAAGCGATATCGAGGCGGCGGCGACCGCGCTCTCCTCCGAACTCGCGAGCCAGCCGCCGCTGGATCTCGTCGTCAGCGGCATGGGCACCGACGGCCACATCGCCTCGCTGTTTCCCGGCGAGGAGGCGCGCTTTGGCGCGCGGCCCGACAGCGGCATCTGCATCGCCACACCGCCCGGCCTGCCGCCGCGTCTCTCCCTGTCGCCCGCGCGTCTCGCAGGCGCGGGCTGGGCGAGCCTGCTCGTCTCGGGCCGCGAGAAGGAGGCCGTGCTGAAGGCCGCCCTGGACCGCCCCGTTCCGTTGCCCGTCGACATCCTCCTCGCCCGCTCACAGGGCCTCGACGTCTACTGGGCGAAAGGCTAGACCGCCCGCAGCCGTTCAAACGATTGAAAGACGCCGACCATGGACGAGACCGCCGCGATTGCCCGCCTCGAAGCCTGTGGCGTGATTCCGGTCGTGGTGATCGAGGACGCCTCGCGCGCCATCGACCTGGCGCACGCCCTCGTCGCCGGCGGCATCGACGTCGTCGAGGTCACGCTGCGCCGCCCGGCCGGGCTGGCCGCGCTGGAGGCCATCGCCCGATCGGTGCCGGACGCGCTGCCGGTCGCCGGCACCGTCGTCACGCCCGCGCAGGTCCGGCAGGTCAAGGATGCCGGCGCGAAAGCCGTCGTCAGCCCCGGCTTTTCTGAAGCCGTCGACGAGGCGCTGAAGGCGGCGGGGCTGCCCTGGCTGCCGGGCGTCGCCACCGCGTCGGACTGCATGCGCGCGGTCGCCGCCGGCCGTACCGTTGCGAAGTTCTTCCCCGCCGAGACGGCGGGCGGGCCGCCCGCACTCAAGGCGCTGTCGGGGCCGTTTCCGCAGATGCGCTTCTGCCCGACCGGCGGTGTCGGCCTTGCCAACCTCGCCAGCTATCTCGCCTTGCCGCAGGTCATCTGCGTCGGCGGCTCCTGGCTGGTGCCGGCGGACGCCATCGCGTCGGGCGACTGGGCGCGCGTGACGCAGCTCGCGAAAGAGGCGAGCGAGGCGTTCAGGGCGTTGCGGGGCTGAGCCTTCCCGTCATTGCGAGCGGAGCGAAGCAATCCAGAATGGCTCGCTCGACGTCCCCTGGATTGCTTCGCTCCGCTCGCAATGACGTTCAGCCGGCCGCCAGCCGCTCCACCACCATCTCCGCGATCGCCAGCGAACTCGTCAGCCCGGGGCTCTCGATGCCTAGCAGGTTGACCAGCCCATCCACACCATGGACGGCCGGTCCATCGATGCGGAAGTCGGGCATCGGCTGCGTCGAATCATGCAGCTTCGGGCGGATGCCGGCATAGTCGGCGACCAGCGCGCCGTCGGGCAGCGCCGGCCAATAGGTCCGGATCGCGGCGTAGAATTTCTCTGCCCGTTGCGGATCGACGACGAGGTCCTGATCGTGCTGGACCCATTCGACATCGGGGCCGAACTTGACCCGCCCGCCCATGTCAATCGTGGCATGGATGCCCAGGCCCGCCGCCTCGGGCACCGGGTAGACCAGATGCGAGAAGGGCTGCTTGCCGAGCAGCGCGAAATAATTGCCCTTGGCGTAGTGCTGCACCGGCACATGTTCGGGCGGGAAACCCTCCAGCGCGCCGAGCAGTTTCGGCGCGCCATGGCCGGCCGAATTGACGACCGTCCTGACGGTATAGGTCGCGGGCTCCTCGCCGCCGAAATCGACGCTGAAGCCCTCGGCCTCGCGACGCCATCCGGCGATCGGCGTGTTGAGCGCCAGCGAGCCACCCGTCGCCTCGCATTCGCCGAGCAGCGACAGCATGAAGGCATGGCTGTCGACGACGCCGGTCTCCGGCGAGAGCAGCGCGATCTCGCAGCGCACCTCCGGTTCCCTCGCCTTGGCCTCCGCGGCGTCGAGCCAGCGCAGGCTGTCGACGCCGGAGGCCTGGGCGCGGGCCATGATCGTCTCCAGCGCCGGCTTCTGCGCGGCGCTGGTCGCGACGATGAGCTTGCCGCAGGCCTTATGCGGCAATCCGCGCTCGCGGAGATAGGCATAGAGCCGCTTGCGGCCCTCGACGCAGACCTTCGCCTTCAGGGAGCCCGGCGGATAATAGATTCCCGCATGGATGACCTCGCTGTTGCGCGCCGAGGTCTGCGTGCCGATGCCCTCGGCGGCTTCCGCGATGACGACCTCGCGCCCGGCGAGCGCCAGCGCCCGTGCCGTCGCGAGGCCGACGACGCCGGCCCCGATCACCAGGCAATCGATGTCATGCATGGGAGACCCGTCCCTCAGGCCCGGTTCGGCATCGCGGTTTCGATGAGGCTCGCCCAATAGGTCACGCCGACCGGGATGACCGCGTCGTTGAACTCATAGGCCGGGTGATGCAGGCCGGCCGAGTCGCCATTGCCGATGTTGATGAAGGCGCCGGGGCGCTCCTCGAGCATGTAGGAGAAATCCTCCGAGCCCATCGTCGGCGGCACGGTCGTGTCGACCTTGCCCTCGCCGAAGGCGGCCTCGATCGTGCCGACCACGAACTCGGCCTGCTCCGCATGGTTGAAGGTCACCGGATAGCCGTGGCGATAGTCGCAAACGAAGCTCATGCCGAAGGCACCCATGATACCGGCGGTCACCTCCTGGATGCGCTTCTCGGCGAGTTCGCGCATCTGCGGCGTCAGCGTCCGCACCGAGCCCTTGAGCTCGACGGTCTGCGGGATGACGTTGAAGGCCTCGCCGGCATTGATCGCGGTCACCGACACGACGATCGAATCGAGCGGGTCGGCATTGCGCGAGGAGATCGTCTGCAGCGCCGTCACCAGCTGGCAGGCGGCGACGATCGGGTCGTTGACCCGGTGGGGAGCCGCCGCATGCCCGCCCTTGCCCTCGATCTTGATGTGGATGCGGTCGGCGGCGGCCATGGTCGGGCCCTTGCGCACGTCGAACTGGCCGACGGCTAACCCCGGCTTGTTGTGCATGCCATAGACTTCCTGGATGCCGAAGCGGGTCATCAGCCCGTCGTCGATCATCGCCTTGGCGCCGGCGCCGCCTTCCTCCGCAGGCTGGAAGATCACCACCGCGGTCCCGTCGAAATCGCGCGTCTCGGCGAGGTATTTGGCGGCGCCCAGCAGCATGGCGGTGTGGCCGTCATGGCCGCAGGCGTGCATCTTGCCCGGCACGGTCGAGCGGTGCTCGAGATTGGTTTCCTCGTGGATCGGCAGCGCGTCCATGTCGGCGCGCATCGCGACGACCTTGCCCGAGCCCTGGTTGCGGCCCTTGATCACGCCGACGACGCCGGTCTGGCCGATACCGGTTACGACCTCGTCCACGCCCCACGCCTTCAGCTTCTGCGCGACGACGCCGGCCGTGCGGTGCACGTCGTACATCAGCTCGGGGTGGCGGTGCAGGTCGCGGCGGATCGCGGTGAGCTCGGGATGAAGGGCGGCAATGAGTTCGGCTTTGGGCATCGTGACCTCGACAAGGGCGAAACCGATCCGCCGGCGGCGGATCGCGGGATCGGCGGGGTTCTGCGGCGCTGATCAGGCGTCGGCGGGAACGTAGCGGCGCGACAATTCGTTGCGGTCGTCATAGGACGCCTCGAAGATCGCCGCCGCCAGCGTCGCGCGCACATGCAGCGTGTCGGTGCCGATGTTCTTGAAGCCGTGGCGGGCGCCCGCGGGAACGAGGACAGACTGGTTGGCGGTGACGACCATCGTCTGGTCGCGCAGATAGATCTCGGCCGTGCCGCCCATCACCTCGAGCACCTCCTCGACCGCGTGCAGGTGCATCGGCGCGCCCAGGCCCGGCTCGCAGAACTGCTCGAAGATGCAGAGTTGCTTGCTCTGGACCAGGGCCGAGACCCGCATCTCCGTCATCACGCCGTCGCGCCATTTGTCCTGCGGCTGCGTCTTGTGGTCGAGAATCGTCATGAGTCGTGCCTCCGCTTCCGTCCGCGCCCGCCGCTGCGGCCCCCCCGCCTCATCGGTCGGGCGCGACACCTCTTTCCACAAGCCCGAACGCGGGGCAGCGTCAAGCGCGGGCGCTGCGACCCTGCCGCGCGCCCGCGGCACATCCAGTCATGCCGCCGCCGCTACTTTCTCCCTCCCCCGCTTGCGGTGGGGAGGGCTGGGGTGGGGGGCAGCGCCGCTCGGCTCAACCGGTGAAGGAGGGGCCCGGCTTTGCGGCCCTCCACCCTAACCCCCACCTCAAGCGGGGGGTCAAACCCCGAACTGCGTCCGCCAGGCTGCGATGTCGTCGAGCGCGACATTCGAGCCGCAGAGCACGAGGCCGACGCGCTCGCCCGGCTGGAACAGCGCCTTGCGCGTCAGCGCGGCGGCGACGACGCAGGAGGCCGCCGGCTCCAGCAGCACGCGCCCGTTCTGCAGCACCCAGGTGATCTCGCGCACCGCCTCGGCGTCGGGCACGATCACGATGTCCTCCAGGAACTGGCGCGCGGCGGCCATGGTGCGCTCGGTGGCGAAGGGGGCGCCCAGCGTGCGCGCGATCGAGGTCGGGCGGATCGGCACCGGCTGGCCGGCCGCGAGCGCCTGCGTCATCGCGGTCGCGCCCTCGGTTTCGACGCCATGGATGCGCAGGGCCGGGTCGAGCCCCTTCATCGCCGCGCCGACGCCGGCCGCGAAGCCGCCGCCGCCGATCGAGATGAAGACGTGGTCGAGCCGGCCGCCGGCATCGTTGTTCATCTCCAGCCCGAGCGAGCCATGGCCGGCGATGATCGCCGGGTCGTCATAGGCATGGACGTTGGTCATGCCCTGGGCCGCGTAGTCCTCGGCCTTCGCGAAGGCTTCGATCGAATCCGCGCAGAGCTCGATCTCGGCCCCGAGCCCGCGCGCCATCTCGACATTGAAGGCGGCCGCGTTCTGCGGCATCAGCGCCAGCGCGCGGCAGCCCATCGTCTTGGCGACCAGCGCCACCGCGATGGCGTGATTGCCACCCGAGACGGTGACGACGCCGCGCGCGCGCTCGGCCTCGCTCAGCCCCATCAGCTTGTTGAAGCAGCCGCGCACCTTGAAGGAGCCGCCGAGCTGCAGGCTCTCGACCTTGACCACGGTCTCGACGCCCAGCCGCGCCGAAAGCCCGGCGCTGTAGAAGGTCGGCGTGCGCCGGATCTTGCCGGCGATGCGCGCGGCGGCGGCCTGGATGTCTGCCAGAGTGACGTCGAAATGCATGCGGAGCCTCTCATGTCCCGCCGCCGTTATAGGGGCGCGCGGCGATGGACGGAAACGGATCGTTGGCAGCGGCCCGCTGGAGGCTTAGGACATATATCAGGCTCGGCCCACCGGCGGGCTCGGCACGAAACCTGCCTCGCGCCGCATTTTGGAGAGACGCCGCGTGACGATGACCCCGAAGGAGATGCTGGCCCGGCTGGTTTCGTTCAACACCGAATCCCAGCGCAGCAATCTCGAGCTGATCCACTTCTGCCGCGACTATCTGACGAGCCTCGGCGTCGAGAGCACGCTGGCGTTCAATGCCGAGGGCGACAAGGCCAATCTCTACGCCACGATCGGCCCGAAGCTGGAGGGCGGCGTCGTCCTCTCCGGTCACACCGACGTCGTGCCCGTCGCTGGGCAGGCCTGGAGTTCCGATCCCTGGACGCTGACCGAGCGTGACGGCAAGCTCTTCGGCCGCGGAACCTGCGACATGAAGGGCTTCGACGCCATCGCGCTGGCGCTGGTGCCGGAGATGCTGGCGGCACCGCTGAAGCGGCCGATCCACATCGCACTCTCCTACGATGAGGAGGTCGGCTGCCAGGGCGCACGCGTCATGATCGCCGCCATGGCCAAGGACGGTCTGAAGCCATCGGCCGTCGTCGTCGGCGAGCCCTCGATGATGCAGGTCGTCACCGGCCACAAGGGTGGCCTGCGGATGAAGACGACGGTGCGCGGCCATGCCGTCCATTCCAGCCGCGTCGATGTCGGTGTTCCCGCCGTGATGATCGCCGGGCGCCTGATCGACTGGCACAACCAGGTGATGGCCGAGAACAAGGCCCACACCGCGCCGGGCAACGGTTTCGAGCCGCCCTACACGACGCTTCATGTCGGTGTGGTGAATGGGGGGACGGCGGTCAACATCACCGCCGAGCACTGCATGTTCACCCACGAGGTCCGCTGCATCCCCGGCGAGAGCTTCGAGACCTACGAGCAGCGCTACCGCACCGAGGTTGCCGCGCTGGAGGCGCAGATGCAGGCGATCGCGCCCGAAACCGGCATCGACTTCGTCGTCACCTCCGACACTCCGGCGATGGGCCCGGAGGAGAACGGCGCGGCCGAGGAACTCTGCCGCCGGCTGACCGGCGACAATGGCCGCCATGTCGTCGCCTATGGCACGGAAGGCGGGCTGTTCCAGCGCGCCGGCTGGTCGACGGTGGTCTGCGGCCCCGGCGACATCGCTCAGGCCCATCAGCCCGACGAGTTCATCACGGTGGCGCAACTCGATGCCGGCACGCAGTTCGTGCGCAAACTGATCGCTGAGCTTTCGCGCTAGCGGTCCCGGCGCGGCAGATGACGAAAACTTGTGCAGCACCTGCCCTGCGCCATGCGCCTGAGGTGCGTCACCCCCGTGACTCGCGCACAAGCTGCCCCTAACATCGCTTCTTTCGGGCGCCGACGGTGCCTGCGAGGGGAGGTGTTTTTCGATGAAAGCGCGTGTGTTCGGCCTTGCGGCCGCTTTGCTCGGGGTTTCGCTGCTGGCGCTGGGCGCCGCCGAGGCCCGACCGCTGAAATGGGCCGCCGCGGGCGACGCCCTGACGATCGATCCCCACGGTCAGAACGAAGGGCCGACGACGGCGCTCACCCAACACATCTATGAAGCCCTGACCGAGCGCGACCATGCCGGCAAGCTGTTGCCGCTGCTGGCCTCTTCCTGGCGGGTCCTGCCGGAGGATCCGACCACCTGGGAGTTCAAGCTCCAGCCGAACGTCAAGTTCCATGACGGCAGCGCCTTCAGCGCCGATGACGTGGTGTTCTCCTATGAGCGCGCCATGCAGCCGACCTCGGACTTCAAGGGTCTGCTGACCTCCGTCGAGAAGGTCAGCAAGGTCGACGACCTGACGGTGCGCATCAAGACCAAGGGGCCCAACCCGCTCCTCGTCAACAACACCGTCTCGATCCGCATCATGAGCAAGGCCTGGTCCGAGAAGAACAACGCCACCAAGGCGCAGGACTTCAAGAACAAGGAGGAGAACTTCGCCGTCCGCAACGCCAACGGCACCGGGCCCTTCACGCTGGTCACCCGCGAGGCGGATGTGAAGACGGTGATGAAGCGCAACGAGGCCTACTGGAACAAGGCCAAGGTGCCGCTCGAGATCACCGAGCTGACCTACGTGCCGATCAAGCAGGATGCCACCCGCGTCGCGGCGCTGCTCTCGGGCGAGGTCGACTTCGTCCAGGACGTGCCGGTGCAGGACATCGTCCGCCTCAAGAGCCAGCCCACGTTGCGCGTCAATTCGGGTGCCGAGAACCGCACCATCTTCTTCGGCATGGACGTCGCCTCGGCCGATCTCAAGGGCGACGACGTGCAGGGCAAGAACCCCTTCGCCGACAAGCGCGTTCGCCAGGCCCTCAACATGGCGATCAACCGGCCGGCGATCCAGCGCGTCGTGATGCGCGGCGAGTCGGTGCCGACCGGCGTCATCATGCCGCCCTTCGTCAATGGCTGGACCAAGGAGCTGGACTCGTTCCCGGCGGTCGACAACGCCAAGGCCAAGGCGCTGCTGGCGGAGGCGGGCTATCCCAACGGCTTCTCGGTTACGCTGCACTGCCCCAATGACCGCTACGTCAATGACGAGGGCATCTGCCAGGCGGCCGTGGGCATGTTCGCGCAGATCGGCGTCAAGGTGAACCTGGTCTCGCAGTCGAAGTCGATCCACTTCACCCTGATCCAGAAGAACCCGCCGGAGACGGAGTTCTACCTCCTCGGCTGGGGCGTCCCGACCTTCGACAGCGACTACATCTTCTCCTTCATGTACCACTCGCGCACCGGTTCGCAGGGTTCCTGGAACGCCACCGGCTTCAAGAATGCCGAGGTCGACGCCATGATTCAGTCGCTCTCGCAGCAGGTCGACCTGCCCAAGCGCGACGCCACCATCTCCAAGCTCTGGACGCAGCTGAAGGACGAGACGATCTATCTGCCGATCCACCATCAGTCGCTCAGCTACGCGATGAAGACCAATCTCGACATTCCCGTCGACGTGTCGAACTCGCCGAAGCTGAAGATGGTGACCTTCAAGGGCTCTTAGTCCATTGACGCCAAGCCGCGACTGGTCCCCTTCCCCCCGCTTGCGGTGGGGAAGGGTTAGGGATGGGGGGCCGCAAAGCCCGAGCTCCATCCTTTATCGTCTCGCCCAGCGGCACTGCCCCCCACCCCAGCCCTCCCCACCGCAAGCGGGCGGAGGGAGTGCCAAGCCGCCGAGCGGAGCAGGGTAACGTAATGCTCGCCTACATCCTGCGCTCGCTGATGCAGGGCATCGTCGTGATGCTGGCGGTCGCCTTCATCGCCTTCTCGATGTTCCGTTTCGTCGGCGATCCCGTGGTCAACATGCTCGGCCAGGAGGCGACGCTGCAGGACCGCGCCGAGCTGACCGAGCGGCTCGGCCTCAACGACCCCGTGCCGCTGCAGTTCGTCCGCTTCGTCGCGGATGCGGCGCAGGGCGATTTCGGCATCTCCTACCGCCAGGGTCGCAAGGTCTCCTCGCTGATCCTCGAGCGGCTGCCCGCGACGGTGGAACTCGCCGTGCTCTCGGCGATCTTCGCCTTCGTCACGGGCATCGGCCTCGGCGTCTATGCCGCGATCCGGCGCGATGGCTGGATCGCCAATCTGGTGATGGCTCTCTCCCTGATCGGTGTCAGCCTGCCGACCTTCCTGATCGGCATCGGGCTGATCTACATTTTCGCCGTCGAGCTGCGCTGGCTGCCATCCTTCGGCCGCGGAGACACGGTCGCGATCGGCTGGTGGACGACCGGGCTGCTCACCACGAGCGGGCTCAAATCGCTGGTCATGCCGGTGCTGACGCTCGGCTTCCTGCAGCTGACGCTGATCATGCGCCTGGTCCGCTCCGAGATGCTGGAGGTGATGCGGGCCGATTTCATCCGCTTCGCCCGGGCGCGGGGCATTCCCGAGCGCCGCATCGAGTTCCGCCACGCGCTGCGCAACACGCTGATCCCGGTTGTCACCATCGCGGGCGTCCAGCTCGGCGGCGTCATCGCCTTCGCCATCGTCACCGAGACCGTGTTCCAGTGGCCGGGGCTGGGCGCGCTCTTCGTCAACGCCGTGCAGTTCGTCGATGTGCCGGTGATGTCGGCCTATCTCCTGTTCGTGGCCTTCGTCTTCGTGCTGACCTCGCTCCTGGTCGATCTCGTCTATGTCGCGCTCGATCCGCGCCTGCGCAGCGGCAACCCGGCCATGGCGAAGTGAGGGCGGCGATGAACGTACTCAACCCTGTCATTCCGGGGCGGCCCGCAGGGCCGAACCCGGAACCCACGACCGGGCGAGCCCTGTCTGATGAGCCTTCCCTGATCACGATTCGCGTCGAGGCGGCTTACCCGGTCGTGGGTTCCGGGTTCTTCGCTGCGCGAAGCCCCGGAAAGACAGAGGGTGCGCCTTGACGACGCTTCATCCCCAAACCTCCAACCCGCCCGGCCGCCTCGCCCGGATCTGGGATTCCGACATCGCCTACTCCTTCCGCTCCTCGCCGGTGACGGTGGTGGCGACGCTGTTGGCGCTGCTGCTCGTGCTGGCGGCCGTCGCGGCGCCACTGATCGCGCCCTATGATCCCTTCGACCCCGCTTCGCTCGATCTCTCCGACGGTTTCTCGCGGCCGATGGTGCCCAACGAGATCACCGGCAAGGTCTTCTGGTTGGGGTCCGACGCGCAGGGGCGCGACATCTTCTCGGCCATCCTCTACGGCTCGCGCGTCTCGCTGCTGGTCGGTGCGGCCTCCGTGCTGTTTTCGCTCGTCATCGGCGTGGGCTTGGGCCTGGTCGCCGGCTATGTCGGCGGGCGCACCGAGGCGCTGATCATGCGGGTCGCCGACGTCCAGCTCTCCTTCCCGGCGATCCTCGTCGCGCTTCTGGTCTTCGGCGTCGCCCGCGGGCTGATCCCGCCGGCGCTGCAGGAACAGATGACTCTGCTCGTCCTCGTCGTCGCCATCGGCCTGTCGAACTGGGCGCAATATGCCCGCACCGTGCGCGGCTCGACGCTCGTCGAGAAGAACAAAGTCTATGTCGACGCCGCCCGGCTGATCGGGCTGAAGGCCTGGCCAGTGATGCTCAAGCACGTCCTGCCCAATGTCGCCGGGCCCGTGCTCGTGATCGCGACGATCAACCTGGCGCTGGCCGTCATCGAGGAGGCGACGCTCTCCTTCCTCGGCGTCGGCATGCCGCCGACCCAGCCCTCGCTCGGCACGCTGATCCGCTTCGGCCAGCAATATCTGTTCTCGGGCGAGTGGTGGATCCTGCTGTTTCCCTCGCTCGTGCTGGTCCTGCTCGCCCTGTCGATCAACCTGTTCGGCGACTGGCTGCGCGACGCGCTCAACCCGAAGCTGAGATGAGCGCGATGCCGCCTGAAGACGCCGCCCCCGTCCTCTCCGTCCGCGACCTGACGGTCGAGTTCGTCACCCGTCGCGGCACGCTGCGCGCGCTGGACCGCATCTCCTTCGACGTCGCGCGCGGCGAGGTGCTCGGCGTCGTCGGCGAATCCGGGGCCGGCAAATCCGTCACCGGCTCGGCCATCATCGGCCTGATCGACCCGCCCGGCCGGATCGCCGGCGGCGAGGTCCGGCTGGCGGGCGAGCGCATCGACGATCTGCCGGACGAGGCGATGCGCAAGGTCCGCGGCAAGCGCATCGGCATGATCTTCCAGGATCCGCTGACCAGCCTGAACCCGCTCTACCGGATCAGCGAGCAGCTGATCGAAACAATCCAAGTCCACACCGATCTCGATGCCACCCAGGCCCGTGCCCGCGCCATCGCCCTGCTCGACGAGGTCGGCATTCCCGCCCCCGAGAAGCGGATCGACAGCTATCCGCACCAATTCTCCGGCGGCATGCGCCAGCGCGTCGTGATTGCGCTGGCGCTCTGCGCCGAGCCGGAGTTCATCATCGCCGACGAGCCGACCACCGCGCTCGACGTCTCCGTCCAGGCGCAGATCATCGCGCTGATCAAGACGCTCTGCCGGGAGCGCGGCACCTCGGTCATGCTCGTCACCCACGACATGGGCGTGATCGCCGAGACGGCCGACCGGGTCGCGGTGATGTATGCCGGCCGGATCGCCGAGATCGGCCCGGTCCGCGACGTCGTGAAGGAGCCGCTCCACCCCTATGCCCAGGGCCTGATGGGTGCGATTCCCTCGCTCGAGGGCGAGACCACCCGCCTCGTCCAGATTCCGGGCTCGATGCCGCGGCTCTCCGCCATCCCATCGGGCTGCGCCTTCAATCCGCGCTGCGGGCAGGCCTTCGCCCGCTGCCATGTCGAGCGCCCGGAGTTGGTCGCGGTGGGGGACCGCAAGGTCGCCTGCCACCTCTATGACGAACCGCGCCGCAGTGGCGCCGGGGCGGAGATCGCCGCATGAGCCGTACTACGGCCGATGAGCCCGCTTTGGTCGAGGTCCGCGATCTCAAGCGCGTCTTCGATGTCTCCAAGCCCTGGCTCAACCGCGTCATCGAGCGCGCGCCGCGCCAGTTCCTGAAGGCGGTCGACGGGGTTTCCTTCGAGATCCGCAAGGGCGAGACCTTCGCGCTGGTCGGCGAATCCGGCTCCGGCAAGTCGACCGTGGCGCGCATGGTGGTCGGCCTGCTGCCGCCAACGGCCGGCACCGTGACGATCGACGGCGTCTCGATGAACGACGCGGCGGCGGCCGAGGAGCGCCAGCGCCTGCGCCGGCGCATCCAGATGATCTTCCAGGACCCCTACGCCTCGCTCAATCCGCGCTGGCGTGTCGGGCGCATCATCGCGGAGCCGATCCGGGCCTTCCGGCTGGTCGATGGCGAGGCCGCGATCGAGGCGCGCGTCGGCGATCTCCTGACGCTGGTCGGCCTGCATCCGGCCGACCGCGTGAAGTTTCCCCACGAATTCTCGGGTGGCCAGCGCCAGCGCATCGCGATTGCCCGCGCGCTCGCCTCCGATGCCGAGTTCATCGTCTGCGACGAGCCGACCTCGGCGCTCGACGTCTCGGTCCAGGCCCAGATCCTCAACCTGATGCGCGACCTGCAGGAGCGGCTGGGGCTGACCTACCTCTTCATCTCGCACAACCTCGCAGTCGTCCGGCACATGGCGAGCCGCATCGGCGTGATGTATCTCGGCCGCCTCGTCGAGGTTTCCGAGGGCAAGAGCCTGTTCTCGGCGCCACGGCACCCCTATACGCGGATGCTGCTCGATGCGGTGCCCGACGTCGCGATGGTCGGCAAGGCGCGCGAGGCGGTGAAGGGCGAGATCCCGAACCCGATCGCGCCGCCCTCGGGCTGCACCTTCCATCCCCGCTGCCCGCTGGTGTTCGACCGCTGCCGGCTTGAGAGCCCGCCGGTGATCGACGGCGTCGCCTGCCATGCGGTCCAGGCCGGGCGCGTGGCCGCGGCCTGATCGTCCCGGGCTTCAGGGAGTGGTGCCGCCGGCCTTGGGGCGCGTCGTGCTCGGGGAGTTCAGCAACGGCGCGACGGGCCGGTCGGTGCGGTACTGGCCGCGCGCGATCGCGCCGAACATCAGCACGACCGACGTCAGCGTCATCAGCCACCAGGGCTGCAGGGTCGCGAAGCCGAGCGCGGCGAGCGCGAAGGCGGTGGTGAAGGCCGCGACGCCACCGGCCGCGAGCGCGCCCGGCATGCGCCCGGCCGCCCGCACGGCGACAAAGAGGCAGAAGGCGGCCGCGGCCGCCCCGACGAGGCCGAGCTCGTACCAGGTTTCGAACAAGAGTGTCGTCGGGGTCGAGGGCGGCAGGGCGCCGATCAGCCGGCCGCGCAACACGGTGTCGAGGCCATGACCGGTCACGAGCTGGATCGGCGCGCTGCTGATCACATCGGCCCAGACCGCCAGCGCCGGGGCGAGCGTGCTCTCGGGCAGCCGCGAGACGATCGGGATCATCAGGAAGGGCAGGATCGGCGCCAGCAGGATCAGGCCGGCCAGCACCGCGGCGACCATGGCCGCTGCTCTCTCGCGGCTGGCGCTGACGGCGCCGAAGGCGACCGCGCCGCAGATCATCGCAACCGCCTCGCCATCCTCGAACCGCGTCAGCGACAGCAGGCCGACGATCAACGCGAGCCCGAGCGCGCTCAGCCCCCGCTCGCGTGAGAGCAGCCAGGCGAGCGCCGGCCAGGCCATGATCAGGATGACGCTGATCCCGCGCTCGACGCCGGCATCGGTGTCCTGATGGCGCAGGGCCGTCGTCACGATCAGCGCCAGCGCGAAGGCCGCGGCGGTGCCGGCTCCCAGCGGTGCGAGGTTGAGGTTCGAGGCCCTCATGCGCTCCGGCAGCGCTGCGTGGCCCAGGAATCCGAGCGCGACGGCGAGAACGATGTTGCTGGCCTTCTCCGTCGCCGACAGCGTGTAGGGGCTCCAGACCAGCGAGAGCAGCGCCCAGGCGACGAGGCCGATCAGGATCAGCCCGGGCAGGCTGAACACGCTGCGCTTGAGGCGCGAGACGAAGTCGCGCGGGTCCTCGATCAGCATGGCGATGACCAGCAGCACGACGCCGATCGGCGCCAGCACCACCGCGGCGCGGCGCGAGACGAGCGACGCGATCGGCAGCAGCAGCGCCAGCGTGCCGAACGCGATGCGGCGCAGCAGCAGCGCGGCATCGGCGGCGGGATCGAGCGGGTGCTGGGCGTGATGACGGGGCATGGATCGCGAACCGGGGTCTGGCCTCCGCCGGAAAACGCGCCGGAGGATGCTGGGTTCAACCGTAGCTGGCCCCGCGAAGCGCGACTATAGGGCCAGCGCAACACCTCTGTCGCATTTCGCGGTTGCAGCGCGCGCCCCGCTGCGACGAAAGCCCTCTGGTCGCCTGTCGCTTTTCATGGGATGAGGTCCCGATGCTCATGGCCGTCATTCCCTATTCGTCGGGCTTCCATATCGACCGGTTCATGGCCGATACAGCGTCGCGGCTGAAGGCGCAGGGGCTCCGGCTCGGTGGCGTCGTCCAGCACAATGACGGCGCCTGCGAGAGCGGCTGTTTCTCGATGGCGCTGGAGGACCTCGCCAGCGGCGTGCGCTTCCCGATCAGCGAGAACCGCGGCGCCGGCGCCACCGGCTGCCGTCTCGACGCAGGCGGCCTCGCGGCCGCCGGTGGCGCGCTCGGCGCGGCGCTGGCTGGCGAGACCGATCTCGTCATCGTCAACAAGTTCGGCCGGCAAGAGGTGCTGGGCCAGGGGCTTCGGCAGGAGATCGCCGCAGCCCTGCTGGCCGGCGTGCCCGTGCTGATCGCCGTCCGGCAGGACGTGCTGCCCGCCTTCCGCGACTTCGCGGGGGAGGACTGGACCGAGCTGCCGGCGCAGGCCGAGGCCATCGAGACCTGGGCGCTGCATCTCGCGCGGCTGGTCGCCTGACCGGGAGACCGCCATGGCGCAGGATATGAGCTTCCTCGACGACTACCTCGTCCGGCCCGATCCGCAGGCGGCCCGACTGGGCGCGACCGTCTCGGGCATCGACCAGACCGGCGCGACCGTCGAGACCCGCGTCGTCACCGAGCGCGCGCTGACGCTCTATCTCAATGCCCAGGAGATCGTCACCATGATGACGATCGGGGACCACCCCGACGCTTTGGCGCTGGGTTATCTCCTGAACCAGAACATGCTCAAGCGCGGCGATGTCGTCGATGCCGTTGATTATGACGAGGAACTCGAGGTCGTCGTCGTCCGCACGCCGGAGCGCACCAATTTCGAGGAGAAGCTGAAGAAGAAGACGCTGACCTCGGGCTGCGCGCAAGGTACCGCTTTCGGGGACCTGATGGAGGCGATCGACGAGATCGAATTGCCCAAGGCGGAACTCCGCACGAGCTGGCTCTATGCGCTGACGAAGAAGATCAACACCACGCCCTCGCTCTACCTTGAGGCTGGCGCCATCCATGGCTGCGTGCTCTGCGAAGGCGACAGGCCGCTGGTCTACATGGAGGATGTCGGACGCCACAACGCCGTCGACAAGGTCGCCGGCTGGATGTTCCGGCACGATGTCGACCCCGCCCGGATGATCTTCTACACCACCGGCCGCCTGACCTCGGAAATGGTGATCAAGACCGTGCGCATGGGCATCCCCGTGCTGGTCTCCCGCTCCGGCTTCACCGAATGGGGCGTCGAACTGGCCCGCAAGGCAGGCCTCACCCTGATCGGCCGGGCCCGCGGCAAGCGCTTCGTCGCGCTCGCCGGCGAGCAGAACATCGTCTTCGACCAGGACCCCGACACGGTCGAGGAGGAGGGCGGCCGGAGCCGGCGCAAGGGGGCCGATCGTGATGATTGAGGTGCGTTGTCATTCCGGGGCGATCCGCAGGATCGAACCCGGAACCCGCGACGGGGCTCGACGATCTGACGGCGTTGTAAAGCGCTCACCCGGTCGTGGGTTCCGGGTTCTTCGCTGCGCGAAGCCCCGGAATGACAAGGTGGGATCAACGTGAGCACCCCGCCCACCCTCGGCCTGCTCCTCGCCGGCGGTCTCGCGCGCCGCATGGGCGGCGGCGACAAGCCGCTGCGGACCATCGGAGGCCGCAGCATCCTCGCCCATGTCATCGAGCGCCTGGCGCCCCAATGCGATCGCCTGCTGGTCAACGCCAATGGGGACCCCGCCCGCTTCGCTGCTTACGGCCTGCCGGTCATCGCCGACAGCGTGCCTGATTTTGCCGGCCCGCTCGCCGGCATCCTGGCGGGGCTCGACTGGATGGCGGAGAACCGCCCCGAGCTGCAATGGCTCGTCAGTGTCGCCGCCGACACGCCCTTCATACCCAGCGATCTCGTCGCCCGCCTGCATGAGGCGCGCGAGGCGCAGAACGTCCCGCTCGCCTGTGCGGCCTCGGGCGGCTGGACGCACCCTGTCATCGGGCTCTGGCCGGTGTCGCTGCGGGATGATCTGCGCCACGCCCTGACGGTCGAGGACGAGCGCAAGATCGACCGCTGGACCGCCCGCCATGGCTGCGCCAGCGCGCAGTGGCCAGTCGATCCAGTCGATCCCTTCTTCAACGCCAACAAGCCCGAGGACCTGGACGAGGCCGAGCGCCTGTTCGCCACTTTGCCGCCGGCTTGAACCCCCCGCCGTCCTTCGCTATCTGTCCTGATAAGAGCCGCTTATCGCTGCCGAGCTCCGGGGGAAGATCATGAAGTCGTTCGTCGCCGCCATCGCCGTCTCCGCCATCCTCGCCTTCGGCGCCAGCCTCGTGCTGAACGACCATTTCCAGAAGCCGGTCGACGTCGCTTTCTCGACGGGCGGCGTCAGGCTCTGAGACTTCTGAGAGCTTTCGGCAAAAGAGGGCGTCATTCCGGACAAGCCGCGTAGCGGCGCCGCTCCGGAATCCATCGAAGAGTTCCGGAGCCCTACGATGGATTCCGGATCTCCGCTTCGCTCCGTCCGGAATGACGGCGCGGATTGATACTCGCCAGTTCGAGTAGGGGGCGCCTCACTCGATGACGATACGCGGCGCGGCCCGGGCCGCCCCTCCGGCCATCGACGCCATCACCTGCCTTGCGATGCCGAGATAGGCCTTCGCATGGGCCGAGTCCGGGTCGCTCGCCACGATCGGCCGGCCCGAATCGGATGTCTCGCGGATCGGCATGGCCAGCGGCACCTCGCCGAGGAAGGGCACGCCGAGGCGTTCCGCCTCGTGCCGCGCCCCGCCATGGGCGAAGATGTCCGAGCGCGTGCCGCATTCCGGGCAGATGAAATAGCTCATATTCTCGACGATGCCGAGGATCGGCACCTCGACCTTCTTGAACATCGCGACGCCGCGGCGCGCATCGAGCAGCGCCAGATCCTGCGGCGTCGAGACGATGACGGCGCCGGCCAGCGGCGTCTGCTGCGCCATGGTCAGCTGCGCGTCGCCGGTGCCGGGCGGCATGTCGACGACGAGCACGTCGAGCTCGCCCCAGGCGACCTCGCGCAGCATCTGGGTGATCGCCGAGATCACCATCGGCCCGCGCCAGATCATCGGCGTTTCCTCGTCGATCAGGAAGCCGATCGACATGATCTTCAGCCCATAGGCCTCCATCGGCGCCAGCGTCCGTCCGGACACCAGCCGCGGCTTGCCGGTGATGCCGAAGATCTTGGGCACGGACGGGCCGTAGATGTCGGCGTCGAGCACGCCGACCTTCAGGCCGAGAACGCTGAGCGCCACCGCGAGATTGGCGGTGGTGGTCGACTTGCCGACGCCGCCCTTGCCCGAGGCGACCGCGATGATCTGCTTGACGCCGGGCACCCCGGCCGCCTTCGGCGTCGGGCCGCCAGGACCCGCTCCGGGAGCGGGCCGCTGCGCCTGCTGGCGTGCCTGGGCGGCGGCTGACGAGGGTGCCTTGTCGGCGGTCAGCCCGACGAGGACCTGGCTCACACCGGGCAGGCCCGACACCGCGCTTTCGGCCGCCTTGCGCACCGGCTCCATGGCCGCGGCTTCGGTCGGGTCGATGCCGATGGCGAAGATCACCTTGCCGCCGTCGATCAGGATGTCGGCGACGCGGCCCGAGGCGGAGAGCGACTGGCCACTGGCCGGCAGCTTCACCAGTTCGAGCGCGCGCAGGATGTCGGCTTGGGTGAGGGCCAAGGGCTGAACTCCTATCGGCGCGGTTCAGGCCGACGCCTTGCGGATGTGGAAGACGAGCAGATCGCCGTCGCTGCGGCTCTCCTCGATCGCATCCCCGGTTTCGCGCATCAGGTTGGGAATGTCGATGGCCGCCATCGGATCGGTGCATTCGACCAGGAACAGCGTGCCGGGTGCAGCCCCCTTCAGCGCCTTGCGGACCCGCAGCGCCGGCAGGGGGCATTTCAGGCCGCGGAGATTGAGGGGCGTGGCGGTCATGGCGGGAACCAGCTGCAGGGCGTTGGCTTCGAAGTCGCGCGGGCTTCATAGGATGCTCGGTCGCACCGGGGCAACTGGCCGCTTTGTCACGGCGCCGGGGAGGCGGCATGATGGAACGATGCGATCTGTCCTGAAGCCTCTCGTCCTTCTTCTCTGCCTCGCCCACCCCGCCTCCGGCCAGGAGCTGCGTGGCCATGGCGGGCCGGTGCGCGCCATTGCGGTCGCGCCCGACGGTGCGAGTGCCATGACCGGCTCCTTCGACCAGTCGGCCATCCTCTGGAGCCTGTCGGGCGGCACGGCGGAGGCCGTGCTGCGCTTCCATGAGGGCGCGGTCAACGCGGTCGCGGCCGTGCCGGGCCTCGGCTTCGCCACCGGTGCCGAGGACGGGCGCATCGCGCTCTGGCGCGGCGCGGCGGCGGCGCCGGCCGAGGTCATCGAGGGCCACAAGGGGCCCGTGGCCGCGCTGGCGGTCTCGGCCGATGGGCGCCGCATCGCCTCCGCCTCCTGGGACGGGACGGCGCGCGTCACGCCGCGCGAGGGCGGCGCTGCGGTTGCCTTCGAGGGGCATCAGGGGCCGGTCAACGGCGTCGCCTTCCTGCCCGGCGGCGGCCTCGTCACCGCCGGCTACGACGCGACGCTGCGGATCTGGCCGACGGACGCCAGCGCCCCCCGGATCGTCACGCTGCCGGCCCCGCTCAACGGGGTCGTCGTGGCCGCCGATGGCGAGATCGCCGTCGCCGCGGCTGATGGGCGGCTGCGGCTCTTCGGCCCGGATGGGCAGGCGCACGGGGAGGTGGCCGTGGGCGAGACGCCGCTGATCGCGCTGGCGCTCTCGGCCGACGGCACGACGCTGGCCGCCGGGGGCCTGCGCGGCCAGGTGGCGCTGGTCGACCGGGCCGCACGCCGCATCCGCGCGACGCTGGTCGGGCCGGGCCTGCCGGTCTGGTCGCTGGCCTTCCTGCCGGATGGCCGCCAGATCCTCTCCGGCGGCGCCGACCGTCTCGTGCGGCGCTGGAACGCCGTCACGGGCGAGCATATCGGCACGGTGGTGCCGCGCGCCGGGGCGGATGTGCTGGCGGCCTTCAACGGCGAGCGCGGCGCGCAGGTCTTCCGCGCCTGCGCCGCCTGCCACACCCTGACCCCGTCGGATGGCAACCGCGCCGGGCCGACACTGCACGGCATCTTCGGCCGCCGCATCGCCAGCGCGCCGGGCTACGCCTATTCCGAGGCCTTCAGGACGATGGACATCGTCTGGACCAAGGAGACGGTGGCGAAGCTCTTCGAGATCGGCCCCAACGCCTACACGCCCGGCACCAAGATGCCCGAGCAGACGATCGGTTCGGCGGAAGACCGGCAGGCGCTGGTCGACTGGCTGGAGAAGGTGACGCGCTGATTCATTTGTCATTCCGGGGCATCGCGCAGCGATGAACCCGGAACCCACGACCGGGTGAGCGGTCATCGACACAGGTCAGCAGCCGCTCGCCCGGTCGTGGGTTCCGGGTTCGCGGCTTTGCCGCGCCCCGGAATGACAGGCTGGCCCTACTGCAGCGGGTCTTCCCCGCGCTCGGCACGCTCGCGCAGATAATCCTCCGTCGTGCGCACCGGCGGGCGCTGCGGCGAGAGATGCGGGTCGAAGCTCTCGTTGACGACGACCTCGACGCGGCAATCCTCGCACATCTTCAGGACCGAGATGCGCTTGGCCGCGTCGCCCGAGAACATCCAGTGCTTGTTCTCGAGCCTGGCGGTGATCTTCTCGATCGTGCTGCGCACGCCGAAAGGCTTGGCGCAGCTGATGCAGTGGAACGGCTCCTCCTGCTTCAGCACGCGCTTGCCGCCCTTCCAGGCCTCGAAATCGATGCGCGGCTCCAGCGTGATGACCTTCTCCGGACAGGTCGCGGCACACAGCCCGCACTGCACGCAGAGGTCCTCCTGGAAGGCGAGCGTCGGCCGCTCGGGATCATCAGACAGCGCCTGCACCGGGCAGGCCGAGACGCAGGCCAGGCAGAGCGTACAGCCATCGGTGTCGACATGCACGGTGCCGAAGGGCGCGCGCGGCGGCAGCGCCACCGTGGCCACGGGCATCGGCGCCGCAGCGTGCAGCTCGCCGATCGTCTGGCGCAGCAGCGGCCGGCCTTCGCCCATCGGGCGGAAGCGCGCCGGCTTCGGCGAGACCGTGCCCGGCACGAGCCGCGCCAGTGCCACCGCCAGCTGCTCAGGGTCGTCGGTCTCGATCAGCCCGGCGCTGCCGGCTCCATAGCCGAGCGCGGCGGCGAGCGTCTCGGCATAGGCGAGGTTGCGCTGCAGCCCGGAGAGATCGTGCTTCGGGCGGGCGCGGCCGAGCACCTGCACGGAGGCCGCGCCAAAGGCGAGCGCCGCCGCGAAGGCATCGAGCCCGATCTGGGTGATCTCGTTGACGCGCAGCGGCAGCACGCGGGCCGGCAGCCCCTCGCCGAAGCGCGCGAGCGCATCGATCAGCGGCTCGCCATGCGCCTCGTCATGCAGCAGCACGACCGGCTCGCGCCCGCCGGCCTCGGCATAGGTCGCGAGCAGCGTGCGCAGCCGGCGCAGCAGCGCGTCGGCCGGCGGCAGCGCATAGGTCACCGCCCCGGTCGGGCAGACCGCGGCACAGGCGCCGCAGCCGGCGCAGATCTCGGCCGAGATCGCGACATGGTCGCCATTGGGCGTGATGGCCCCGGTCGGGCAGAGCTCGAGGCAGCGCGTGCAGCCGGTCTTCTTCGAGCGCGAATGGGCGCAGAGATCCTCGTTCAGCCGGACATAGGTCGGCTTGTCGAACTCGCCGACGAGATGGCCGGCTTCCGCGATCAGCTTTTCGATGGCGGCAGGGCTCGCCGGGTCCGCCCGCAGATAGCCCGCGCGCAACTCGCCGGCGGGAAACAAAGGCGTGCCGCCGGAGACGTCGATGACGAGGTCGCATTGCGAGGTCGCGCCGTTGCGCGGCTCGCCGAAGACGAGCTTTGCCCGGGAGGAGGGGGCCGGCGCGGCATAGTCGTCGATGCGCAGCTCGAAGGCGCCAAGCCAGCCGGTCGCCGACACGATGGTCCCCTTCAGCACCGGCGTCTCGACCACGCGCGGCGGCGTGATCTCGCCCGGCCGGCTGATCAGGATGGTGACGTCGAGATGCTCCGCCAGCCGCTGCCCGACCGCGAGCGCCGTCTCGTCGCGGCCATAGATCAGGGCGACGCCCTTGCTGGTCAGCGTCGTGAACGAGATCGGCGGCATCGGCTCGGCGGCGGCGGCCAGCAGCGCCGCCATCTTCGGGCCCGCCGCCTTGGCCTCGCGCGACCAGCCGCCCGTCTCGCGGATGTTGGCGAAGACCAGCTCCCCGGCATAGTCGAGATCGGCCGCGATCTCCTCGAACAGCGGTGCCTCCTGCGTGCAGGCGACGGTGACGGCGGCGCTCTCGCCGAGCGCGCGTGTGAACAGCTCGGTCTGGGTCCGGCAGAGATGGCGTGCGGTCCGGATATCGGCGCCCTTGCAGCCGCGGGCGAGCGCTGCCGCATCGAGCGGCATCGTGTCCTCGCACGAGCACACCATCAGCGTGCGGGTGGTGTCAGGCATGGCGGGCTTCATCCTCGGGCCGGCGGCGTTCTGTCGCCTCTCTTGCGATCGTCCATGCTTATATGGAATTGGAGCGGTTCAAAAGAAACGAAGCCTGCGTGTTTCGTCGCAGTCGCCAAGGAGGATGGTCGGATATGGCAGCCAGTGCTCTGCGCCCGGACGATCTGCGTCGCGAGCCGGTGCTGCCGCCGGGATTCTCGCTCGTCACGCTGCGGGAATCGGGCGACGCCTTCGCCCATGCCTGCACGATCGCCGCCGAGGCGGGGGCTGCGACGCTGGTCTGGACCCGTCGCTTCGACGTGATCGAATTCGCCGTGGTGCTGGAGCCCGACAACCCGCTGCGCGAGGCGCGGCTGGCGCATTATCTCGCGATGACGGCGCTGGCGGATGCGCTCGCGGTCTACAGCCCGCCCGAGCGGCCGATCCTGTTCCGCTGGCCCGATGCGCTGATCTACGATCTCGGGCTGATCGGGGGCGGCCGGCTGGCCTGGCCCGAGGGCTGCGGCGAGGACGAGGTGCCCGAATGGGTCGTCTTCGGTGGCATGCTGCGTGCCACCACGATGGCGCCCTTTGCCTTCGGCCAGATCGGCGTCGGCATGGCCGAGGAGGGGTTCGAGGAGATCGATGCGGTCGACCTGATCGAGGCCTTTGCCCGCCACCTCATGCTCGCCGTCACCCGCTGGCAGAGCGCCGGGCCGAAAGCGGCCGCGCTGCGTTGGCTCGACCGGCTCGACAAGGTCGTGGGCACCCGTCACGGCATCGAGCCGAATGGCGATCTCGTCGCGACCACCCAGGCGGGAACGCAGCGCCGCAGCCTCGTCGAGGCGCTGGCGCGGGTCGACTGGCTCGATCGGGACAGCGGCGGGCCGAAGCTGTGATCGGTCTGAAACTGCCCCGCGCCATCCGGCTCGACCCATCCGACAGCTTCGTCTTCCGCAAGGCGGCCGAATCGGGGGAATGGCTGGTGACTGGCTCCTTCCTGTTCGGCCAGTCCGATCCCTCGGCCCTCGATTCGAAGGGCAAGGCCGCCTTCCGTTCCGGCTTCCTGGGCGTGGCGAGCTTCGGCTGGAGCACGCTCGCCGTGGTGACGGAGGCGACGGCGGCCGAGCGCGAGGCGGCGGTCGAAAGCCTCGCCGGCCATCTCGTCGACAAGCTCGGCGCGCCCGATCTCGCGACCGCGCGCGCCGCCGCATCCGAGGAGATCGCCTTCGCTGCCGCCCTCTGCGATCATCCTCCGCAGACCCTGCTCGCCCTGCACCGGACGCTGGAGGACGGCGAGATCCGCGAGCGCTTCCGCACCCTGACCCCGCGCCACGCCAGCCAGAGCGAAGGCTTCCGCGCCTTCGAGTTCCTCGAGGTGGCGGGCGAGGAGGACGGGCCGGTCGAGCATGTCGATCTTCTCAATCTCGAAAAGACCAGGCTGACATGACGCATTTCTGGGCCAGTTCCGGCCATCTCCTGCTCGACCGCGAGCCCGGTGGCGGGCTGCGCGTGACCGACGATTTCCTCAAGGCCTATCTCGCCCGGCCGGAACTGCTGCCGCCGGACGAGGCCTGCGAGGCCGAGCGCGCGCTTCACGCCAGGCTGATGGAGACGCCTCAGGCGGAGATTCCGGCCGCCGCGATCGAGGCGATCATCGACGAGGACGCCCGCGAGAACTGGCGCTTCATGCTCGGCTGGCGCGACCGCCTGCTGGCCGCGCCGACGCTGGAGGCGGCCTATGCCGGGATCGTCCGCAACGGCACCGGCAGCATCCCGCCGCTCTTCCTCGATCAGCTGGTCCATGTGATCATGCGCGCCGCGCTCGACGAGGCGGACGATCCCTTCGTCGCCCGCGCTGCCGAATGCCTGTTCCGCCCGCAGCGCGTCACCCATCACGAGAACACGATCCTGCTCGCCGATGCCGAGATGATCGAGGGGCACGAGGCCGACCGGCACGCCTCGCCGTTGCTCGCCATGCTCGGCGGGCCGGCGGCGACCGCGCTCGACATTCTGAAGCCCGCCAATGCCGACCACTACTGGCAGCGCTCCGACGGGTTCGACATGGTGCTCGACCTCGGCAGCGCGCCCTCCGGACGGGCGGCGCTCGGCCAGGCGCTGCGCCACTGGATCCGCCAGATCCATGGTTTCGACGTCGTCGTCGAGCCGTTGGAGACGGTGACGGACGCGGACTGGCGCTGGTTCGTCGGGCTCGACGCGGAGGCGACGGCGATCGGCAATGCGCTCTGGCAGGGCAAGACGGTCGCCGCCGACGACATGGCGCGCGTGCTTGCCCTCTTCACATTGAGCCTGCCCGCCGAGGTTCCGGTCTTGTCCGCGGCCAAGGGCAAACCGATCTATCTGATCATGGCGATGTCGGCCGACCGGGTGCTGCGGCTGAAGCCGCAGAACCTCGTCGCCGGCCTGCCGCTCGCCCAGCGCGAAATGGCGAACTGAGGAGACGGCGATGACGCAGCAGCACATCGAGGTCGGAATCGTTATCGAGCGGCGCGCGATCGATTCGCCCTGGGCCGACCACGCCTGGGCGCCGCTCGCCGTGCTGCCGGAGTCGCCGCCGCTCGCGCCCTGGACCGAGCTGCCGGGCGAGCCGGGCCGGCGCCAGTTCTATCTCGGCCCCGCGACGCTGACGTTGCATTCGGTCGACACAGCCCATTTTCGCGAGAACTTCCAGGCCGGCCGCGCCAAGCTCTGGGTCGCGATCCGCCCGACCGGGATCGAGCCCGAGATCGAGTTCGTCGGCGTGACCGCCGATCCCTTCGAGGGCGAGGTCTATTGCGAGAATGTCGGCGACGTCGTCGAGGCGCTGCCGATGCCGCTCGCGGTGGCCGAGGCGGTGCTGGCCTTCTTCGAGGCGCATCATGTCGAGCGCGAGTTCATCAAGCGCAAGCGTAGCGAGCACGACCCGCGCAAGGGCGGCGCGCCGCGGCCCGGGCCGGGCCTGCATCGGGACGAAGCCGGACCGGGGGAGCGGCGGTGAGCGCGCGCACCCCGCAGGACGAGGGTTTCCTCAGCCGCTGGTCGCGCCGCAAGCGCGGGGCGGAGCCGGATGAGGACAAGGGCGTCGAGACGCTACCGGCCGAGCAGCCGGCGAGCGAGGTGTCGGCCGAGGCTGCGGCGGCGGAACCCGAGCCCGAGCTGGTCGAGCCGCCGTCTCTCGACCTGATCGACAAGGATTTCGATCTCGCCTCCTGGCTGAAGCAGAATGTGCCGGAAGCCTGGAAGCTGGCGGCGATGCGACGCGCCTGGGAGAACGACCCGGCCATCGCGAATTTCGAGAACCCGGCGCGCGATTATGCGCTCGACTGGAACACGCCCGGCGGCGCGCCCGGCTATGGGCCGCTGACGGAATCGGACGACGTCGCCGAGCTGGTCCGCGGCATCTTCGGGGAGCCGCCGGCCATCGCGGAGGCCGCGCTGGTCAATCAGGAGGCGGGTAGCGACGGCTTGCCGCACCCACTTTCGTCTAATGACGAAAGTGATGCGGCTCATGGTGCAGTGCAAGAAGATACGCGCGGCGAGCCCGAGCCGGTGGCGCTGCGTTTGTCCGACGCGGGCGAAAATACCCCCATGAACGAGATTGGGCCGGAGATGCCGCCTCTCTCCGTCTATGCTGCGGCGCAACAGGAGGCGCCTCAGGAGGCAACCGCTCCGCGCCTTCGCAAGCGTGGAGGTGGCGCAATTCCAATCTGAAAGGAGATTGGAATCGTTTTATGTTTGAGCAATAACCAGTCGTTATCACCCGCAGTTGGCGCTGCAGTCTGAATGCCCTGCGCCTCGAGGACCTTGACCTGAATCAAATGCGCGATCCGGCACTCGAAAAAGCGATCGGTAGCGTTGGTGGCGTCAGGGCTCTGGCGCGCAGCCTCGGCATTTCTCAGCCCGCCATCTCGAGCTGGAAGCGCGTCCCTGCCGACCGCGTCCTCTCGGTCGAGGCGACGACGGGTATTCCGCGCTCCGAGCTGCGGCCCGACCTCTACCCTCGCCCCGATCCCGCCGCGGCGATGCAGTCGCAGATCCTGATCTCGCAGCCGATCGACGAGATCGATGCTGCCCGCGCCCATGAATGCGAGCTGGTCGGCGCGCTGCTCTGGCGGGCGCCGACGGCCGAGACCCTGGCGGCGCTGCGCGACCTGCAGGGCGACGCCTCGCCACTGGGCATGGCCCATCTCGCTCTGGCCGAGGCCGCCGATGCGGCGACGCCGGAAAGCCTGCGCGACGAGTTCTTCGAGCTCTTCATCGGCGTCGGCCGCGGCGAACTCCTGCCTTACGCCTCCTATTACCTGACCGGTTTCCTGCACGAGCGGCCGCTGGCCCTGGTACGGGAGGACATGGGCGCGCTCGGCCTGGCGCGGGACGCCCGGGCCGGCGAGCCCGAGGACCACATCGCCGTGCTGCTCGACATCATGGCGAAGCTGCTTCGTGGCGAGGTCGCGGCCGAGGGCGTCGACGCCGACCGCTTCTACGCCCGCCACATCGAGCCCTGGGGCGAGCGCTTCTTCGCCGACCTCGAGGTCGCGAAGGCGGCGAAATTCTACAAGGCCGTGGGCCGGCTCGGCAGCCTGTTCCTCTCGATCGAGACACAGGCCGCGAGGCTGCCCGCATGATCCAGTCCAGACACACCGCACAACCCGACGCGTGGGAGACGACGATGTCGAAAACCAAAGAAACCGGCGAACCGGCCGTCGATCGCCGCAGCTTCTTCAAGGCACTGGGCGCGGGCGCCACGCTGGCGGCGACGCCGGCGATCGTGACACCCGCCGCGGCCGTCGATCCCGGCAAGGAAGAGACCAAGGCGCGCTACCGCGAGTCGGAGCACGTCAAGGCCTTCTACCGCGTCAACCGTTTCTGAGAGGCGCCAAACCATGCTGATCAAGCGCAAAACCGCCGACGTCCAGCGCGGCCGGCTTCAGGCGGCGATCGCCGGCCTGTCCTCCGGCGTCATGGACCGCCGTGCCTTCCTCCGCCGTTCCGGTCTGGTCGCTGGCGGCGTCGCCGCTGTCGGCGCCCTCCAGATCGGGTCGGTCCGCAAGGCGGAGGCCGCCGGCCTCGGTCCGGCGACGGGCACGAAGGTCGTCAAGAACATCTGCACTCACTGTTCGGTGGGCTGCACCGTCAAGGCCGAGGTGGTCAATGGCGTCTGGGTCGGCCAGGAGCCGGCCTGGGAGAGCCCGATCAATCGCGGCTCGCATTGCGCCAAGGGCGCGGCGGTGCGCGAGCTGGTTCATGGTGATCGCCGCATCAAGTATCCGATGAAGCTGGTCGACGGCCAGTGGCAGCGCATCTCCTGGGATGTCGCGATCAACGAGATCGGCGACAAGATGATGCAGATCCGGGCGAAGTCCGGCGCTGACTCCGTCTACATGCTCGGCTCGGCCAAGTTCTCGAACGAGGGTGCGTATCTGTTCCGCAAGTTCGCCGCCTTCTGGGGCACGAACAACGTCGACCACCAGGCGCGCATCTGTCACTCCACCACGGTCGCGGGTGTCGCCAACACCTGGGGCTACGGCGCGATGACGAACTCCTACAACGACATCCGCAATTCCAAGACGATCCTGTTCATGGGCTCGAACGCGGCCGAGGCCCATCCGGTCTCGATGCAGCACATCCTGGTCGGCAAGGAACAGAACCGCGCCAACGTCATCGTCTTCGATCCGCGCCTGACCCGCACCGCGGCTCATGCGACGGACTACATCCGCATCCGCTCGGGCACTGACATTCCGGTGATCTGGGGGATGATGTGGCACATCTTCAAGAACGGCTGGGAGGACAAGGCTTTCCTCGCCGCCCGCGTGCACGGGATGGACGACGTCCGCAAGGAGGTCGAGAAATATGACCCCAAGACCGTCGAAGACATCACCGGCGTGCCCGAGGCGCAGCTCAAGCGCGCCGCCGAGACCTTCGCTAAGGTCAAGCCAGCCACGTTCATCTGGTGCATGGGCGTGACCCAGCACTCGGTCGGCACCGCCAATGTCCGCGCCATCTGCAACCTTCTGCTCGCCACCGGCAATGTCGGCGGCATGGGCAATGGCGCCAACATCTTCCGCGGCCACTGCAACGTGCAGGGCGCGACCGATTTCGGCCTCGATATCGCGAATCTGCCTTGCTATTACGGCTTGGTCGAGGGCGCCTGGCGCCACTGGGCCCGCGTCTGGGACGTGCCCTACGACTACTTCGTCACCCGCTTCGACGAAGTGCCGGCCAAGGGCGGCCGTCCGGCGCGGACCCGCAAGGCCAATATGGAGACCTCGGGCCACACCTCGACCCGCTGGTTCGACGCCGCCAATCTGCCGACCGAGCAGGTCGACCAGATGGACAACCTCAAGGCCATGTTCGTGATGGGCCATGGCGGCAACACGATTCCCCGCATGCCCGATGCGGTGAAGGGTCTCGAGAAGCTCGAGCTGCTCGTCGTCGCCGATCCGCACCCGACCAACTTCGTCTCGCTCGGCGGGCGCAAGAACGGCACCTATATCCTGCCGATCGGGACGCAGTTCGAATGCGCCGGCTCGCGCACCTGCTCGAACCGCTCGGTGCAGTGGGGCGAGAAGGTGGTGGAGCCGATCTTCGAGGCCGCCAGCGACTACTTCGTGATCTACAAGCTGGCGCAGAAGCTCGGTTTCGCCGAGCAGATGCACAAGAACTTCGAGATGGTGCAGGGCAAGTTCGGCCCCGAGCCGTCGGCGGAGTCGATCCTGCGCGAGATCAACCGCGGCGGCTGGTCGACGGGCTACACCGGCCAGTCTCCCGAGCGCCTCAAGCTGCACATGGAGCATCAGGACAAGTTCGACCTGGTCACCCTGCGCGGCGCCCAGGGCTCCCCCGTCGAAAACGACTTCTACGGCCTTCCCTGGCCATGCTGGGGCACGCCGGATCTCAAGCACCCCGGCACGCATATTCTCTACAACACCTCTCTTGAGGCCAAGAATGGCGGCGGCACCTTCCGTCCGCGCTTCGGCCTGACCTACGAGCGCACGCTCGCCGACGGCAGAAAGGTCAGCGAAACGCTGCTGGCGGAGAACGGCTCCTACTCGCTGAACTCGGACATCAAGGACGGCTATCCCGAGTTCACCATGGGCGTGCTGAAGAAGCTCGGCTGGGATGCCGACCTGACGCCCAAGGAACTCGAGACCATCACCTGGATCGGTGGCAACAACATCGACGCGGTGAACTGGGCGAACGACCTGTCCGGCGGCATCCAGCGTGTCGCGCTCAAGCATGGCTGCGTGCCCTACGGCAATGGCAAGGCCCGCGCCAACGCCTGGAACCTGCCCGACCCTGTGCCGACCCATCGTGAGCCGATCTACTCGCCGCGTGTCGATCTGGTCGCGAAGTGGCCGGCCCGTCCCGATGAGCGGACCCTGCGCATCCCCAACCTCCATACCTCGGTCCAGAAGGCCGCGGTCGAGAAGGGCATCGCCAAGTCCTTCCCGATCGTCCTCACCTCGGGTCGTCTCGTGGAGTACGAGGGCGGTGGCGAGGAAACGCGCTCGAACAAGTGGCTGGCCGAGTTGCAGCAGGACATGTTCGTCGAGATCAATCCTGCGGACGCGGCGGCGCGTGGCATCAAGGACGGTGCTTTCGTCTGGGTGTCCGGCCCCGAGAACAACTCCAAGGCCCGCGTCAAGGCGCTGGTGACGGAGCGTGTCGGCAAGGGCGTGGCCTTCATGCCGTTCCACTTCGGCGGCTTCTACCAGGGCCAGGACCAGCGCGGGAACTACCCGAAGGGCACGGATCCGATCGTGCTCGGCGAGTCGGTCAACGTCGTCACGACCTATGGTTACGACCCGGTCACGGCGATGCACGAAGGCAAGGTCACGCTCTGCCAGATCGCAGCGGCGTAAGGGGGAAACTGAACCATGGCCCGGATGAAATTCCTCTGCGACGCGGATCGCTGCATCGAGTGCAACGCCTGCGTCACCGCCTGCAAGAACGAGAACGAGGTGCCCTGGGGCATCAACCGCCGCCGTGTCGTCACGATCAATGACGGCAAGCCCGGCGAGCGCTCGGTCTCGATGGCTTGCATGCACTGCACCGACGCGCCCTGCGCGGCGGTCTGCCCGGTCGACTGCTTCTACACCACGGCGGATGCCGTGGTGCTGCACAGCAAGGACCTCTGCATCGGCTGCGGCTACTGCTTCTACGCCTGCCCCTTCGGCGCGCCGCAGTATCCGAAGGTCGGCAACTTCGGTTCGCGCGGCAAGATGGACAAGTGCACCTTCTGCGCCGGCGGCCCCGAGGCGGACCTCTCGCCGGTCGAGTTCCAGAAATACGGCTCGAACCGTCTCGCCGAAGGCAAGCTGCCGCTTTGCGCCGAGATGTGCTCGACCAAGTCGCTGCTGGCCGGTGACGGCGAGATCATCGCCCAGATCTACAAGGAGCGGGTGGTGAAGCGCGGCTATGGCTCGGGCGCCTGGGGCTGGCAGACGGCCTACAAGGACAACATCGCCATCTAGGCTTCTGTCCGGCAACGGACCGGGCCCTCCTCGCGAGGAGCCCAGGACAGGGTGTTCCGAAGGTAAGCCGGCCCGGCCGGCTCCTCGGAGCACCGCTTACGGACAGGTCTGCGGCTCGCCGCGAGAGTCGAGAACAAGGAAACACAGCCATGCGTTTTGGCGCCCATATCCGCCTGCTGGTGACCGGCCTGCTGCTGACCTTCGCGGTCGCCTTCGCCGTTCCCGTGAGTGCCCAGCAGGTCAATCCGACGGCCGATGCCGTTCGCGAGCGGCAGTTCCTGGATGCCCTGAAGGGCAATCCCCAGGCGGAACTGCAGGGCCGCATCTCGATTCCCGACCAGAAGGCCGCGACGCTGGAGCGTCCCGCGGGCCGCGACTGGCGCGCCTTCCACCAGGGGACAATGCTGCGCATCGCCGCCATCGCGGTGCTGGGCACCCTGCTGGCGCTGACGGCTTTCTACCTGATCCGCGGGCGGGTCATGAATGAGGCGGGGCCGGCGGGCACCACCATCACACGCTTCAACGCCTTCGAGCGTTTCGTGCACTGGCTGACGGCGGGCTGCTTCATCATCCTGACGCTGTCGGGCCTGAACGTCACTTTCGGAAAGCTCGTCCTGCTGCCGCTGGTCGGCCCGCAGGCCTTCACGAACCTCTCGATCGTCGCCAAATGGGCCCATAACTTCCTGGCTTGGCCCTTCATGCTGGGCGTGGCGCTGATGTTCGTCATCTGGATCAAGGACAACATCCCGACGCTGGCGGACCTGCGCTGGTTCGCAGCCGGCGGCGGCATCATCGGCAAGGGGCATCCGGAGGCGCGCCGCTTCAACGCCGGCCAGAAGATCGTGTTCTGGAGCGTGGTGCTCGGCGGTGCGGCGCTGTCGGTATCGGGCTTCTACCTGCTGTTCCCGTTCTATGCCGGCGGCGTGCTCAATCTCCAGTTCTGGAACGTCGTCCACGGCATCGTCTCGGTGCTGATGATCGCGCTGATGCTCGGCCACATCTATATCGGCTCGATCGGCATGGAAGGCGCCTTCGATGCGATGGGCTCCGGCGAGGTCGATCTGAACTGGGCCAAGGCGCATCACTCGCTCTGGGTCGAGGAAGAGATGCAGAAGGCCCGTGCCGGCTCCGACAACCGGCTCCAGCCGGCTGAATGATCCGCTTGACCGTCGGGGGCTCCTGACGGATGACGACCGGGCGCCTCGGCGCCCGGTTTTCGTTTGGGGTGAAGACATTCGATGCGTGTGATCGGCCTGGCAGGGTGGAGCGGAGCAGGCAAGACCACTGTGGTCACCCGTCTGATTCCGGAACTGGGGCGTCGTGGTGTCTCGGTCTCGACGCTCAAGCACGCCCACCACGCCTTCGATCTCGATACGCCCGGCAAGGATTCCCATGCCCATCGCGAGGCCGGGGCGCGCGAGGTGCTGATCTCCTCGGAGCGGCGCTGGGCCCTGATGCGGGAGCTGCGTGACGAACCGGAGGCCGAGCTGCCGGGCCTGCTGGCGAGGCTCTCGCCGGTCGATCTCGTCATCGTCGAGGGCTTCAAGCGCCAGGCTCACGCCAAGATCGAGATCCACCGGGCGGCCAATGGCAAGCCGCCGCTGCATCCCGGCGATCCCACCATCGTCGCGGTGGCGAGCGATACCGCTTTCCCCGAGGCAGGCCGCCCGGTCATCGACATCGACGACATCCAGGGCATCGCCGCGCTGATGCTGGCGCAGGCCCAGCCGCTCGCAGAGGTGCTGGCCCGCTGCGGCACCGGACGGTGAGGGCGCCATGGCACAGCTGAGCCGCGACGACGAAGCCTTCGGCGCCCTGATGACGCTCGACGAGGCGGCTGCACGGGTGGCGACGCTCGCCGCGCCCGTCGTCGGGATCGAGACGGTTCCCCTGGCGCAAGCCGACGGCCGCGTGCTCGCGCGGGATATCGCCGCGCCGGTCGATCTGCCGCCCTTCGCCAACTCCGCGGTCGATGGCTATGCCGTGCGCCATGGCGACCTCGCACGGGCCGGCCCCAGCCGCCTTCCGGTGGGCGGTCGCGTCGCGGCCGGAGCCGATGCGGCGGGCGTGGCGGTTCAGGGCATCGCCGTGCGCGTCTTCACCGGCGCACCGATGCCACAGGGCGCCGACACCGTCTTCATGCAGGAGGATGTCGTTCTGGAAGGCGCCGTCGCGGTGCTGCCAGCCGGTCTGGCCAAGGGCGCCAATGCCCGCCCCGCAGGCGAGGACATCGCCAGGGGCCAGCCGGCGGTTGCGGCCGGCCAGCGCCTGCGCCCGCAGGATCTCGCGCTGCTCTCGGCCTTGGGCCTGACCGTCGTGGCCGTGCGCCGCCGCCCGCGGGTCGCAATCTTTTCCACAGGCGACGAATTGACCGAGCCCGGAAACCCGCTCGGGCCTGCCGCCATCTACGACGCCAACCGCGCCCTGCTGCGGGCGATGGTGACGCGCGCCGGGGCCGAGGTGGTCGATCTCGGCATCCTCAGGGACGAGGCCGCCGGCCTCGCCCGCTCGCTGGCCGACGCGGCCGGCTCCTGCGATCTGGTGCTGACCTCGGGCGGCGTCTCCACCGGCGAGGAAGACCACGTCAAGGCGGCGCTCGAGCAGGTCGGTGATCTCGCCTTCTGGCGCATCGGCATCAAGCCGGGCCGGCCGGTGGCGCTGGGGCGCATCGGGGCGGTGCCCTTCATCGGTTTGCCGGGCAATCCGGTCGCCGTCTTCGTCACCTTTGCCTTCGTGGCGCGCGCCCTCATCGCCCGGCTGGCCGGCGCGGTTCCCGTGCGGCCGGTCGCCCTGCCGGTGCGGCTCGGCTTCCCCTATCGCAAGAAGGAAGGCCGCCGCGAATATGTCCGCGTCTCGCTCGAACCCGGTGCGGACGGGATCATGACCGCCCGCAAGCACCCGCAGGACGGGGCTGGCGTTCTGACCTCGCTGACGCGCACCGACGGGCTGGTCGAACTGGCCGAGGACACGACCCGGATCGCCGAGGGCACGGTTGTGCCCTTCCTGGCCTATGGCCTGCTCTTCGGCTGAGACGCCTGCCTCAGTCCCGACGGAAGACGACGCTCGCGAGCCAGCCGAGCAGCAGCGCCATCAGCACCGTGGCCAGCCCGTAGACCAGCGGCAGATCGTGGGCGGCGGTGGCGAGGTTCTGCTCCATGCCGCTCTTCACCACCTCGAAATTGGTCGTCTGGCGCGCCAGCGGCACGCCGCCGGCATAGAGCACGATCTCGATCTCGTAGGAGCCGGTCGGGGCAGTGGCCGGAACCTCGATCGGTGCGCTGAAGACGGTCGAGGAGAGGAAGGTGACGCCCCTGTCTCTGGCCGTGTAGAGATCCTTCGCGGCGAGGATCCGGATCAGGCCTTCCTGGAAACGGGCCGTGGTCACGTCGAGGTCGAGCGCCGCATCCCGAGACCGCTGGGCGTTTTCGAGCCCGACCCGATCGCGACGGGCCGTCTCGGGGCTGATGATCTCGCTCAGCGGCCGGTTGCTCGCCACCGTCAGGAACAATGAGCTGTCGGGGAAGCGCCGCTGCGTGCGGTTGATCCAGATCGGGCCGAGCCGCTCCTTCTCGCGCACCAGCAGCATCCGCTGGGGGCCGCGCGCCGTGACGACGATGTCGTAGGGGTCGCCACGCGCCACCGTTCGCCCGTCGCGCTCGACCACGCCGAACACCGTGAGCTGGCTGCCCGTGTAATTGGAGGTGATCAGGATCTGGTGGCTCGACATCGCCGCGATCAGCGTCTCCGCGCGCGCCGTGCCCATGCCGCCTGCGAGCAGTGCCAGGACGGCCGCGATGCGCGCGAGCAGGCTCATCGCGAGCCCTCCGAGATCATCACCGAGAACGGTTCGCTCGGCTCGATGAACAGCTCGATGGCAAAGCGCAGCCCAACCGAGAGGATCAGCAAGGCCAGCAGCAGGCGGAAGGATTCGACGTTGAGATTTCGCGCCGCCCGTCCCCCGAACTGCGCGCCGATCACGCCGCCGAGCAGCAGCAGGACGGCCAGGATGATGTCGACCGACTGGTTGGTGAGCGCATGCAGCAGCGTCGCGCCGGTCATCGTCATCAGGATCTGGAACAGCGAGGTGCCGACCACGACGGCGGTCGGAATCCGGAAGAAATAGATCAGCGCCGGTACCAGGATGAAGCCGCCGCCGACGCCCAGCACCGCGCCGATGAAGCCGATCACGACGGCGAGCAGGGCGATCGGGATGACGCTGCAATAGAGCTGCGAATCCGGGAAGCGCATGCGCAGCGGCAGGCCCATCCACCAGGGATGCGTGCCCGCCCGCCGCTTCAGCCGTGCCGGCTTGCCCGCCCGCACGCGCAGCAGGGCGCGCAGCGCGTCGTACAGCATGAGCCCGCCGATGACCGTGAACAGCGTGACATAGGACAGGGTGATGACGAGCTCGAGCTGGCCGAGGCGCCGCATCGAATTGAAGAACAGCACGCCGAGCAGCGTGCCGGCGATGCCGCCCGCCACCAGGATGCCGCCGAGCTTGAAGTCGAGTGCGCGCCGGCGCCAATAGGTCAGCACGCCCGTGGTCGAGGAGCCGGCGACCTGCGCGGCCACGGTCGCGACCGCGACGGCCGGGGGGATATCGAGGAAGATCAGCAGCGGGGTCAGCAGGAAGCCGCCGCCGACGCCGAACAGGCCGGAAACGAAGCCGACCGCGCCGCTCAGCCCCAGCACCATCAGGACGCTGATCGGCAGCTCGGCGATCGGGAGATAGATCTGCACCTCGACTCCTCACACGCCGCCAGGCCGGCGGAAGACCCGGAGCCGACGGTGCCGATGATGCACCGATCCCGACAAGAAGCCGAGACGGCAATCGCAAGAGGCAAGGAACGGCCCGTTGCCGGCCGTGATGCCGTGCCAACGCGTCGAAACCATGACGGCCTCCGCTGTCGCCGTCCCAGCCCTTGGCCGGCGGCATCACGTCGTTGGCGCCGCTCGCGGCGGTCCGCGGGCGCCAGGCGGCGGCCTCGGCCTTGGCTGTGGCGAGATCGGAGGGGCTCAGCCGCTGACCGACTTCGTCGCGTTTGCGGCCGGCGTCCTCGTCGCCCTGGCCGGCGGCCACCGCGAACCAGAGATAGGATTGGGCGAGGTCGGTCGGCGCGCCGAGGCCGCGGCCCAGCAAGACGGCGAGGTTGTACTGGCTGTCACGCACGCCGAACTCGGCCGCACGCCGGAACCATTCGGTCGCCGTGGCATAGTCCGGCTTGCCCGAGACGCCCTCGGCATGCAGCACCGCGAGATTGTGCATCGCCTTGGCGTTGCCGCGTTCGGCGGCGCGCGTGTACCAGACCCGGGCGAGCGAGAGGTCCCGGGCCGTCCCAATGCCCTTCTCGAACATGTTGCCGAGGCGGAACTGCGCCGGGGCGAGGCCGGCGACGGCTGCCCGCTCGAACAGGCGCAGCGCCAGTTTGGGGTCGCGCGATGCGGCGGGGCCATCGGCCGCGCGGCTGGCGAGCTCGTAGACGGCGCGGGCATCGCCACCGAGAGCGGCCTTGCGCATGCCGGCGGTTCCCAGCGTCGGCGGCAGGTCGCCCACACCGGTCGCGGCCTGCACGGGCTCTGCCGAAACCGGGGCCTTGGCTTCGGGCTCTGCGGGCTGGGTGGTCGACCCCGTCACCTCGGCGGCCGGCGGTGTGGCAGCGGCGAGCGCGGCCGGCTGCGCGGCGGTGGACGCCGGCGGCAGGGCGGAGGACTGGTCCTTGGCCGGAGGCGTGGCTTCCTCGCGGGGCGTGATCGGGGTCTGGACGGCTTCGCCCGTCGCAGCCGTGCGCGGACCCTTCAGGGCGTTGGTGACGAGATGGGCCGTGCCGAGGGCCAGAACGAGCGCAGCCAGGCCGAGCAGGAGCGGGCGCTTGCGCTTCTCCATGATCTCCTTGAGCCGGCCGCCGCCCTTGGCGGTCTCGGGCGCGGTGGCAGGAGCGGACGCGGCGGCTTCGGTGGCCGCCTTGGCCGAGCGGCGCGCCGCCGCGATCAGGTTCTGCCGGATCGACTGCGTGTCGTGACCGCCGGCGGGCGGAGCATCCGGACGCGGACGGCCCGAGCCCGGCTCGAGCGGCACGTCGAGCGCCGCGCTCAGCGGGTTCGTCGCGGCAGCGGCCGCAGCCGCCACGGCGGGCGCTTCGCTTTTCGGCTGGGGCGCGCGCTCGGGCGCGGCGATCCGGTCTTCCAGGGCGACGCTCATGCCGGCGGGGGGCATCGTGGGCGCCTTGCCGGCCGCCCGCTCGGCTGCGGCGATGCGGGGCGGCATCGGCGTCCGCGCTGGCTGGGACGCAGCGGCCTGCCGGTCGGCGACCAGCTCGGCCTCCAGGCTGGAGAGACGGGAGATGATCGTCTCCAGGGTCTGGTGGACGGCGCCGATCGCGTCCTGCGTCTCGCGCCCGGTCGAGGCGTGGCTCTCCTGCAGACCCGAGAGGAGCGTCCCCAGCTCGGCGATGCCGCTCTGGGCCGGCGCGGCCTTGCCGAGATGGTCGGACATCGCGGCACGCGCGGCACGCTCGGCCGCTTCCGTCGTCTCCTCGCGCAGGGAGCGCAGATGGGTGACGAGATCCTGCAGCGTCCGCTCCATGCCGGTTTCGGCGGAGCGGGTCGCGGCGGCGGCGTCGAGCCGCTGGGCCAGGCCGGAAATCTGCTGTTCGAGCGCGTCGAAGGAGCCGCTGTCGGCGCCGGGGCGCCCCGCTTCGTCGATCTTGTCGGCGAGGTTGCGCAGCATCTCCTCGACCGGCCTGAGGTCGACCGGCGCGATCTGGACCGCCTGTCCGTCGGCGACGAGATGGGCGAGGCTGCTCGAGGCGGCGAGGTTCTCGATGCGGCCGGCCAGCGCCTCGATCTGGCGGGTGACCGCGGTCGGTCCCTTTTCCGCCAGCGCTTCGATCCGGGCCTGCAGAGCGTCGATCCTGTCCTCGATCTGGCGATCGGAGCGGGGGTCGGGGGAGCGCGCGTCGATCTTGCTCGCGAGGCTGTCGATCTGCCGCGACAGCGCCGAGAGAGGCTCCAGATCCTGTGCCCGCGCCTGGCCGCGATCGCTCAGGATCGCGTCGCGAATATCGTCGATCGCCGCCGTCAGCCCGTGGAGGTCGCGTCCGTCGGAGCGGCTGTCGCGCAGCCGGCCGATCTCGTGCGACAGGGCCGAGACCTGGTCCGACAGTTCCCCGAGCCGGGCCTCGTTGCCGCTGGTCGCGAGGATGTCGCGCAGGTCCGCGATGTCCCGCTGCAGCGGGACGAGCAGGGTGCGGTCTCCGCCACGGGCCGTCAGCGCATCGACCTTGGCGGCGAGATGGGCGATCTCCAGTTCGAAGCGCTGGAAGCTCTCGCCAGAGCGGTCCTGAGCCAGGCGCTGGACCTCGGATTCGATCCGCGCCAGTGGCTTCAGGATCGGCTCGAGCCGGTCGCGCGGCTCGAGACGGTCGAGGCGAGATCCCAGCGCGGCGATCATCGTTTCGATCTGCTCGAGATGCGCCTCGCGGGCGGGCTCGGGCATCCGCACCGGGGCCATCGGACGCTCGGTCCGGGTGGTGACCGGCGCCAGGCGCGCGCTGAGTTCGCGCAGATCGTTGCGCAGCGCCGAAATCCGGCTTTCGGGGCCGCCGGCCGGCTGGATCGGGGCCGCGTCATCTTGATCGAGCATGCGCTGGCGCGTGCGGATATCGGTGACGGCGGCGGCGAGGCCCTCCCGGCTGAAGGCCAGGCGCGGGGCGGGTTCCGTACGGGCGCCACCGCGCGCCGGCTCGGCGGCTCGCCGTTCGAACTCGGCCAGGCGGTCGTTCATCGTCTTGATCGCCTCGGCGATGACGCTGGTCGCGCGATCCTGGCGCTCGGCTGCGGCACGCTCGCCCGAGCTCATGCGCTTCTCGGCAGTCTCGATCCAGCGCGCGATCGAATCCAGCGCGCCGACCGTCTTGGCGCTCGACTCGCGGGTCATCCTCTCGACCTGCGACGCCTGGGCGATCAGCGCCTCGATCTCGCTGCGGGACGGCTGGTCGGCCTCGCGATGGCCGTGAGAGGCCTGCTGCGGGGCGGTGTCCATCTGGCCCTGTGACAGGCGCGCGAGACGCTCGGACAGGGCGGCGATGTCGAGCTGCTCCGGCGGGCTCGGCTCCGAGGGGGTCTCTTCGCGCAGCTTGTGGTCCAGCCACTCGCCCAGCGTCATGCCGGCGCGCCGGGCCGCTGCCTTCGCGGCGTCGCGGGTGCGGGGATCGACGCCCTTCACGCTCCAGGGCAAGCTAGTGGCCATGATGACGCTCGCCTAAGGGGCTCTCTGTCCTCGATCGGAAGGCGCAGGCCCCTGAACTGCCACGGCTTCCTGCGGTTCGGCGACACCTGAAGATTACGTTGCCGCAAATCGGGCGCCGATCCACAAGCCCGACCTTTTCGCCGGCGTGGTAAACAGCGGGTTAAGATTCAGGCTCCATCGGTTAATTATTCGCGAACACCGCAGCGTCGGGGGGGCGCCATTGCGGCCGGCTAACGGTAACTTACCCGAGGGAAGCCGCTCATTACCTGACGCAAGGACAGCTCGTGGGCTATATCAAGCGTCAGTCAATGATTGCCGCCGACTCGGCCGGTGACGCTCCCTTCATTCAAGGATTGAACCCGATGTCTCGCCACAGCTCAGCTCTGGCTGCTACCGCCATGGCCGATGGCCGCACCGCCCCGACCGCGATCGACACCGACCAGCCCGGTGGTTTCACCATCAGCGATCTCGCCCGCGACTTCGGCGTCACGCTGCGCACGCTGCGCTTCTACGAATCGCGCGGCCTGATCGCCCCGGCCCGCTCGGGCATGACGCGCATCTATTCCAGCCGCGATCGTGCCCGGTTGGCGCTGATCCTCAAGGGCAAGCAGCTCGGCTTCACCCTGGTCGAGATCAGGGCCATGCTGGCCAACGAGGAGAAGAAGGGCGGCGAACCTGGCGCGGCCTCGGTCGGCGGCCTCCAGCTCAGCCGCGAGCAGGTTCTCGAGCAGCTCGAACTGCTGCGGACCCAGCGCGCCGAGATCGACGACGCCATCGCCGAGCTGGAAGCCTCTGCCGCCCGCTTCGCCAAGGCCTGAATCGCGACCCGGACAGAGGCTCCGGACGGCAAGCCATTCGGCACCTGATCGTCTGAACGCCCCGACCTCTGGTCGGGGCGTTTTTCGTCACGCGGCGGGCACGCTTCCGCGCACAAAAACGCGAGCCCGCGTTGCCAAGCAGGAGGAGATAGTTTATATGTAAACAATCAAGCCGCCCAAGTCGGCGGCCGCGCGATGCGAGGGAGGCACGCCATGCCGGTTTACAAGGCACCCGTCGAAGACACGCTGTTTCTGCTGAACGACGTTTTCGCCATCGAGCGCTACAACAACCTCCCGGGCTTCGCCGACGCGACACCGGACGTGATCGAGGCCGTTCTCGGCGAGGGCGCCAAGCTCTGCGAGGAGGTCCTCCAGCCGCTGAACCTGTCGGGCGACCACGAGGGCTGCACCCGCCATGCCGATGGCCGCGTCACCACGCCAAAGGGTTTCAAGGCGGCTCACGAGGCCTATGCCCAGGGCGGCTGGATCGGCTTGGCCATGGATCCGGACTACGGCGGCCAGGGCCTGCCCTACACGCTGGGCGCCGTCATGAACGAATTCGCCTCCTCGGCGAACATGGCCTTCGCGATGTATCCCGGCCTGACCATGGGCGCGATCGCCGCGCTCAACGTCCACGGCTCGGACGAGCAGAAGCGCACCTATCTGCCCAAGATGATCGAGGGCGTGTGGTCGGGCACGATGAACCTGACCGAGCCGCATTGCGGCACCGATCTCGGGCTGATCAAGACCAAGGCCGTCCCCAATGGCGACGGCTCCTACGCCATCACCGGCACCAAGATCTTCATCTCGGCCGGCGAGCAGGACATCACCGAGAACATCATCCACCTCGTGCTCGCCCGCATCGAGGGCGCGCCCGCCGGCGTCAAGGGCATCTCGCTCTTCGTCGTGCCGCGCAACGCGATTGCGGCGGACGGGGCGGTGGGCGAGAACAACCATGTCTCCTGCGGCTCGATCGAGCACAAGATGGGCATCCACGGCAACGCCACCTGTGTGATGAACTATGACGGGGCGAAGGGCTGGCTCATCGGCACCGAGAACAAGGGCCTCAACGCCATGTTTGTGATGATGAACGAGGCCAGGCTCGGCGTCGCCATCCAGGGGCTGGCCCAGTCCGAGGTCGCCTACCAGAACGCGGTGGCTTACGCGAAGGACCGCATCCAGGGCCGCTCGCTGACCGGCGTCAAGAGCCCCGACAAGGCGGCTGATCCGATCATCGTCCATCCCGATGTGCGCCGCACGCTGATGTCGATCAAGGCCTTCAACGAGGCGGCGCGCGCCTTCGTGCTCTGGAACGCGCTGAAGTCGGACATCGCCCACCGCTCGGATGACGAAGCCGAGCGCCAGGCCGCCGACGACCAGCTCGGCCTGATGACCCCGGTGCTCAAGGGCGTGCTCACCGATGTCGGCTTCGACAACACGGTGAAGGCGCAGCAGATGTTCGGCGGCCATGGCTACATCGCCGAATGGGGCATGGAGCAGTTCGTGCGCGATGCCCGCATTGCCATGATCTATGAGGGCGCCAACGGCGTGCAGGCGATGGACCTCGTCGGCCGCAAGCTCGGCCGCGACGGCGGCCGCGCCATCATGGCCTTCTTCAACGAGGTCGGCACGTTCCTGAAGGAGAACGGCGAGGACGAGGCGCTGAAGCCGCTGCTGGCGCCGCTGGCCGCCTCGCTCGGCCATCTCCAGCAGGCGACGATGTGGTTCATGAACAACGCGCTCGCCAAGCCAGACAATGCCGGCGCCGGCGCGACCGACTACATGCACCTGCTCGGCCTCGTCTCGCTCGGCTATATGTGGGCCAAGATGGCCAAGGTCGCGCAGGACAAGCTCAAGGCCGGCGCCAATGGCGCGACCGAGCGCATGAACACCAAGCT
>NCCO01000087.1 GCA_002279705.1 Allobosea sp. 12-68-7 | reverse complement strand
GACGTCGTTCGGGCGGCGAAGTCCGGTGTCGGCGGCGCACGCCCCTGGGAGGCAAAGGCTCGCGAACGTCAGGCCAAGATCCGCGCTCAGTACTTGGCTCACGCAAAGGAGCTCGAGCGGACCGGGAAGGGCAGCGATCTGGCTCTGGCGACGAAGGTGCGGGAATTCGTGGCAAAAATGCCGGACCCGGAAACGAGGCGCGAGCAGTTGGTGCGGGAACTAGCCTCCGCAGCTCAGCGCACTCGAGCTGGTAGGGACCAAGCTCCTGATCGCAAAGGCCGGGATACAGATGGGCAAGAACGATGAGATCAGTTTGGCGAAATTTAGTCTACAATTCGCGCACGAATTCTTGTGATGAGCGCGCACCAGTTATTTTGGGACGCTACCCACGATCGCATGGGCGCGCGCACTATAAATAATGCGCCCTTGGGCATCCGCAGGCAGGCGCAGACGCACGCGCTCCTTTAGGAGTTCTGCGTCGATGTTAGTCAAGCTTGCGATTTGCTCGCCAATGCTGGCGCCGGTTAATCCTATCGTCCAGAATTCTTCGAAACTGGCGAACTCTCGTTGCACGACGATTGCTCGAGATTCGACACCCTCGAGTCCGGCACTTGCCCACAGTTCCCGCAGGGCATCTATCCGAGAGACCTCAGAATGTGGTGGGCGTACAGGAACGATCCCGAAAGGCAGCATCTCGTCCTGGATAGCTGCCAGCGGAAAGCCGCGGCCGGGGATGTCCCAGGCATATGCCGAGACCCAGCCGCCAGGGCGCACGACGCGCACCATTTCCGCGACACCTTTGGCCGGCTCGGGAACGAAGAATATCACTAGCGCCATCACGGCGGCATCAAACCGATGATCATCGAAAGGCAACGCCATCGCGTCGCCTTGCTGAAATTTTGCCAGCCGCGCCGCAGATCGCTTACGCGCAAAAACAAGCTGTCCAGAAGATGGGTCGACCCCTTGAACCTCAGCTGGCGCAAATCGATCAACGACGAGTTGAGTAAAGGCGCCGTTGCCGCAGCCGACGTCGATCCAGCGCAGACCGCTTGGCAGCGATAGCCAATCCAGGAAAACGTCACCAACAAGCTGGCTCCATTTTCCCATCAAAAGCTCGTACGCAGCCCCGTCCTCGAAGCTGATTTTTTGTTCGGGCATCGTCTGGTTCTTTCTGACAATTGACGCCGTTGAATGACGTGAGGCGCGCGATGCGCCTGACCAGCGAGTTGAAATCGCCGGGCGTCAACCCTCGCTCTGTTACAGATTGTTGCAGGCCGGCCCGACCCTCAAGGCCTTCCGCGACAAACACGGTGCCGCCGGAAAGCCAAAGCTCGTCGCCATCATCGCAACCGCCCTAAAGCTCGTCACGATCCTCAACGCCGTCATCCGGGACAAACAACCGTGGCGCGAACAAAATGCTTGACCAGCAAGAAAGTCGCTCACTCCTGCTCTCCTCGCATTATATATCCATTGCTAAGCGATATTCATAACGTTTGTGATTGGTTATTGGGTTGTTGAATTTTCCGCAGCGCCGCTTGAAGGCGGGAAAGAGCAAATTGCTCAATTCTCGAAGTAAGTTGCAATATTCGAACTGCCACACCCCCGCCAATAATCCAGGTCATGACGCTGATCAAACCACCGACCGCTGTGCTTCCCAGCATGTCGAATGGAAAATGCACCCCGACGAAGATGCGTCCCCAAGCTATTATTAGGCCGAGCAGAGCGGCGGCTACTCCTAGCCGTCGCGCCGTGCCCGAGGCTCCCAGAAGGCTGAATGCGACCGCCCAAACCACCGTCAGGTGATCGCTTGGAAACGAGGGATCGGGTTGGTGGGCAATTAACTGCCGACCGAGCCCAATCACGAACGGCCTCGGATGGGGCCAGAACAAACCTATAGCTTGGTTGAGGAAGAGGCCTGCCAACGCCGCTATACCAGCGACCAGCAACGCGTGGCGCAGCCGGCTCCCACCGAATATCCAGCCGATCACGAGGACTGTTGGAACCAGCCAGAACAGCCATTCGGCGGCTGCTACGCCCAGAAGGCGCGCGGCCGCCGAACTGGTCGGACCGGCATTAATCGACAGGAACAGGCCTTGATTCAACGTTTCGAGCAAGATTGTGGTCCAACTGGTTTAACGAGGTTGACCGGCAGCTACATCCCGAATTTGTAGGATAGGCCCGCCATCACTCGGTCGTCGGTAGATTTGCCTCGACCAAGGCCCGCCGGAACCAGCCCTTTCGTCTTGCCGTAGTCCGCATGGGTATATTCGAGCCTGGCGACGAGATTGTCGGTCAAGGCCCGCTCGACACCTGCGCCGGCGATCCACCCTGTTTGCGTCTTGCTCCTGGCTGTCAGACCGGGTGCGGTAATCTGCTGATCTCGAAAGGCGAAGCCGCCGGTGCCGTAGACCAACCATCGATCGATGGCGTAACCGGCGCGGGCTCGCACCGAGCCATCATAGCGCTCGCGAACCTTGGCCGCTCCAGCCAAAGCGTTCGATTTTGATCCAGAGGACAAGAGCGCCGCATTGGCCTCGAGTCCGTAAACGATCGGCCCGAGTTGAACGTTGTATCCTGCATATCCGCCGAAAGCCCCGCGGGATCGCGTGTTCTTGCGGCCGCCAAGCCCCGCCGTAGCAGATCCTTGCGTGCGATCGTAACCGCCTCCCAGTCCAATGTACGGCCCAGTCCAGTTGTAGGGCAGCGAACTGTAGGCAGCGGGAGCGACTGGAGCGCCCTTTCGGCTTGGAAGATCGGCGGCATGGGCCGTTATGACTGCCGCCACCGAAGCAGCGATGGCGATGGGAAACGCCTTGATCGACATGAGTACGAAGCTCCACGAGAATTGGTCGGACCGACCAAGTGAAGCGATATCCCCCGCGCTACCGCCGGCGGATGTCCTTTTGATTGATAATTCCCAATGTCGGTTTCTTGATTCCGCGCGCTATACGCCTCGAAATCTGCGCAATCCTCCAACGAGCCATCAACAATGCCCGGCCCACGCGGCGACCGAGCGAAATGAACCCGATCAAGGAGATCGACATGAATTCCGATCTGCAGCGGCTTGCCGAGCGGCTACTGAACCAGGGTGCCGGCTCCTTACCGGAACGCGATCAGAAAGTTCTCAACCGGATTGCGAAGCGCGCGCATATCAGCCGCGACCTGGAGCAGGAGTTTTCTGCCCAGTTGACCTTCGGCGAACGCCTATCGGATCGAGTCGCCGAAATTGGCGGCTCCTGGGGCTTCATCATCGGGTTTGGGGCCTTCCTCGTCGTCTGGGCGATCTTCAACAGCATCATCCTGGCCACGAACGCGTTCGATCCCTATCCATATATTTTCTTGAACCTGCTGCTCTCGATGATCGCCGCCATCCAGGCGCCGGTCATCATGATGTCGCAGAACCGCCAGGCGGAGAAGGACCGGCTTGCGGTTTCCCACGACTACGAGGTCAACCTCAAGGCCGAGATCGAGATCATGGCCCTGCATGAGAAGCTAGATGCGCTGCGAATGGACCGCGTCGATGCCGTGATCGCGGGACAGCAAGAACAGCAACGAATGCTATCGCTGCTGCTTAAGCAGAGGCGGACCGACTGAGGGAACGGTTCTTGGCGATCCCGGTGCTCAGATTGCCAAACGGTATAGGCCCGTCCAAGTCACCCCATCCTGCATGCTGTCAGAACCGTCTTACGGTCGGCCTTGAAGCCGAGCCGATGCAGCAACCCAGGAGAAAACAATGAATTCCCGCAAGATCATCCCGGCTCTCATGGCCGCCACCATCGCCTTCGGCTCGTTCGGAGCGGCAGGGCTGGCCTTCGCCAAGGAGAGCAAGGGCCAGGAAACCAACGAGGCGCAGGTGATGCAGAACGCCAAGATCACCATGCAGCAGGCCATCGCCACCGCCGAGCAGGCCGTGGGCGGCAAGGCGACCGGCTCGGGCATCGACGACGAGAAAGGCATGGTCGCCTTCGAGGTCGAGGTGGTCAAGGACGGCCTGCAGCACAAGGTGCTGATCGACACCCAGACCGGCAAAATCACCAAGCAGGTCATGGCCAGCGCCGACAACGACGACGATGGTGACAACGACTGAATTCGGCTGATCGCGTTGTTGCGCGATCGCCGGATAGTGGGGCGACGGAGAGGGCGGCCGGTGCGACAGCACCGGTCGCTTTCTCGTTTGGGCAGTTTCCGACGAATTCGTATAGGGCGCGACACCTTGCGTCGATGCCGCATCCGCCAGGGTCAACCGGTCGATCGCGACTGCGATTGACCGTGGTCCGGCGGCAACCGTTTGCCGCCTCAGTGAAACAACCGCTGCTGCCGCGCTGCCCCCAAGAGCTAACGGAAGGAGCCATATCATGCCCCCCATTCAAGACGATCGATCGATGACGATGCTCAACAAAGTGCCCGAGATCACGGCCTATTTCTGGATAATCAAGATTCTCGCAACGACCGTCGGCGAAACCGCCGCAGACCTGCTGGCGACGAAACTGGGTCTCGGCCTGACCGTCACCTCCTATGTGATGGCAGGCCTCTTTCTCGCGGCACTCGCCTTTCAGCTCAGAGCCAAGCGCTACATCCCGTCGCTCTACTGGTTAGTCGTCGTGCTGATCAGCGTGGTTGGCACGCTGGTGTCCGACAATCTCGTCGACGGCATGGGCATCAGCCTTCCGGTGACATCGATCAGCTTCGCCTTGATCCTCTCTGCCGTGTTCATGTTTTGGCAGCGCAGTGAGCACAGCCTGTCCGTGCACACGATCCAGACGACCAAACGAGAGCTGTTCTACTGGGCCGCAATCCTTTTCACCTTTGCGATGGGAACCTCGGTCGGCGACCTGATGGCTGAAGCGATGGGCCTAGGCTACGGACCAGCTGCGCTCGTCTTCGGAGCGATGATCGGATTTGTCGCTCTGCTTCACTACCGCTTCAAGATGAACGCGATCCTGTCCTTCTGGCTGGCCTATATCCTGACCCGCCCGCTCGGCGCCTCGACGGGCGATCTGCTCGCCAAGCCCATCGCTTCAGGTGGGCTGGGCCTTGGAACGGTTGGAACAAGCCTGATCTTTCTGGCCGTGATCGTGAGCGTGGTCGCCTATCTGAGCTTCAGCAAAAGCGACAGGATCGGGGCCGCTGCCGAGTCGGAGGCCTGATCGCTCCAGCGCGCGGTCAAATCTCGACTTCCTGTCCCCGAAGGCGGCCAGCGAGACAACTCGCCGGCCGCCTTCTTTTTGATGGGCCACATTTCCGACAAAACCGTATAGCGAGCGCCACCTCGCGCCATAGTGCCCCAAGCGATGATCGCTCCACAAAGTCGATCGGAGCGCGTGATGTTTGACCGCCAAAAATCCTTACATCGGTCCGAATACAGGCGGTCGTCGATGACGTCGCTTGCCCGGCAAACGACAAAACGGCTCACGCTGGGCGCGCTTATCGCCCAATCAGAGCAGCGGGTGGGCGGCTGTGCGATCCGGGTCCATGGGGCAATGCGCCAAGGGCGCGCCACGATCACGATCGACGTCAAGACGAGCCGCGGCACCCACGCGATCCATTTCGACATGTTGACCCAAGCTATCACGGTCGAGCGGCCGATGTCCGTGATGCGTCCAGCAGGCCGGGAGTAATCGCGATGGAGAACACAATGTCGATCACCATCAAGCATCTCAAGCTGGCGCTCGGTTCGACCGAGATCCTGCATGACGTCTCGATTTCGGTGAAGGCCGGCGAAATCTACGGCTTGCTGGGGCCAAATGGCGCGGGCAAAACCACCTCGATCGCGGCCGCTCTGGGCTTGATGCCTGCAACCAGCGGACTTATCCGGGTACTCGGCCATGATCCGGTCAAGGATGGCGTCGAGCTTCGGCGACGCGTTGGGGTCCTGCCGGACCCCAACGGCTTCTATGACTGGATGACGGCGTCAAACTACCTGAGGTTTTATGCAGGCCTCTATGGCGCGCGCCTGTCTCTTTCAGATATCCAGAAGCGCCTGTCGCAGGTTGGGCTAGAGCCCAGGCTAGGCCAGCCGATCGGGCAGTTCTCGCGCGGGATGCGGCAGCGGCTCGGGCTGGCCCGCGCGCTGATTGCCAATCCGGAGGTCCTCGTCCTCGACGAGCCGACCAACGGCCTGGATCCCCGCGGACGGCGAGAAATCCACGACATTCTAATTGGCCTGGCGCGCGATCACGGCGTCAGCATCCTGCTGTGCACGCATTTGCTCGACGATGTTGAACGTCTGTGTTCTCGCGTCGGCATCATCGTCGCGGGTCGCACCGTTGCCGAGGGCGCGATCGCGGAGTTGGTCAGGACGCGGCGCGGTCATCGCCATTTCCGCCTGCGGCTCGACGGCGTCTCGCCCAAGGCCGGCAATCGCGAGGGCCACGTCATGGTGCTTGCGCAGGAGGGCGAATGGACGATCGTCGCCGTCGATCCGTCGGTGCCTCCCGAGGCAGCCTGGAGCGAGATTCTTGCTGCCGGATGGCGCGTGACCGAGATCGCGCGCGAGGGCGGCGGCCTTGAGGATCTTTACCTCGATCTGACGGACAGGAGGGCGGCATGACCATTCACGCGACCATCAAGGCGGCGAGTGAAAGTTCGCCCTTCCGCTCGCCCGAAAATATGAACGCCATCGGCTTGATCGCTCGCAAGGAGGCTGGCGAGATCATCGTCAGTCATCGCGGCCGGGCATGGCTCCTTGCCATGGTCGGCGTTCTTTCGGGCTTCTCGTTGATGCTCGTCGGCAGCACCGAACTCAGCCTGCTCGACAACGCCCAGGTCGTGTACGACATGGCCGGCATTGTCATCGCACTGGGCGCACTGCTGTCGCTCGTCGTCGGTTCGGACGCGTTCGCGGGCGAACATGAGCGCGGAAGTCTCACCCCACTGCTGCTGGCGCCGGTATCCCGGCACGGCATCCTCGCCGGAAAGATCGGTGGGCAGATGGTGGCGTGGGCCGTCATGTTCGTCTTGTCGCTGCCCTATCTCTGGGCCGTCGGCAGTACGGGGCAAAATCTGTTCGGCGCCATCTTCGGACTGGCGCTGTTTGGCACGCCGGTGGTGCTGGCATTCGGGCTATTCTCCATGGGGCTGGGCGCGCGTCTCGGCAGCGTGCGCGCGACCATGATGACGATGCTCGTCGTCCTGCTGCTCGCCGCCAGCCCCTTGTTGATCGGGCCAAGCCTGCGTCAGTCCACGCTTGGCCGCTGGTTCGACGCGGTCAACCCATTTTCCCATGCCGTCAATGCGCTCGACGCCATGATCATCGATTCGCTCGGCGTCGCGGCGCAGTCCATCCACCTCGTCGCTATCCTCGCCTGGTTGTTCTTTGCCCTCGCCTATGCGGTTCGGCAGACCAACCGTCTCGTTCGCTGAAGGAGGTTCCAATGACCACGCATTCCTCGAAAGGATGCTCTGCTTTGTTCGCAGGGCTCTTGCTGGTCGCGACAGGCGCACTGCCGGCCGTCGCGGAAACCAGCACGATCAGCATCGCGATTTCGCCGGCGACAGCCAACGTCGCATCGCCACAGATGGGAGACCGGCTCGCTTTCAACACCGTCATCCGCAACACTGGCGACAAATCCATCGACGGCCTGATCGCTTGGATCAGCCTTGTCCAGATAGATGAGGGCAAGGAACAGCCCATCGATCTGGAAGACTGGTCAGCGCACAAGGCGATAAGCCGCGCATCGCTCAAGCCCGGAGAGACGATCAGCACGCAATGGCCGATGCGCCTCATCCAGTCGGGTCACTACCGCGTCGTCATCAGCGCGGTCAGTCGAGAGGGGTCGTCGCTGACGCCGAGCCCGTTTGCCGATTTCGTCGTGCGCTCCAAGCCGGTGGTGGAGTCATCTCGTGTTCTGCCCGTAGCACTCGGCCTGCCCTTGCTGATCGGCATGAGCTTCATCGGCTGGCGCAGACGGGGCCGGGATGCCCGATAGCGTTGCTGTTTTGCCCGGAGCAGAGACACGCTGTGAGAGCGCCGTTGACTACCATGGAGATAGGATAGAACGACCATGCCGGATCGAGACAATCAGATGAATAAACAGCCGATGTTCAGCTCTGATTTGAGTAGGCGTTCCATATTTACGAAGATCATGCATGCCTTTTTGATGATCGCGGTCGTAAACCAACTTGCCGTCAGTCTGCTGATGGAAGGCCCGCGCCCCGGTCGATCGGCTGATATATTCTTCACTTTGCATGAATATGGCGGCTACGCCGCCTTTGGCATTCTCTGTGTATTTTGGATATGGTCGATTGTGCGGCGCGGAGAAACGAAATTGGGCGCGTTGTTTCCCTGGTTCTCCAACGACCGGGCTAAGGCTGTCATCACCGATCTTCGCCACCACGCTCTCGAACTTCGGCGTCGGCGCTTGCCCGCAGCGGATGATAGACCGCTTGCAAGCGCGATCCACGGACTGGGATTGTTGACTGTCACGCTGATGGCCTTGACGGGCATTTTGCCGGCAGTGGGCTTGGTTTCGCCGGAATCCGGGCAATTGCTGATCTCGGCACATAAGCTCTTCGCGAACCTGATGTGGGCTTACCTTATCGCGCATGCCGGATTGGCGGTCATGCATGAGGTGATCGGCGAGCGCGTTCTTCCAAAAATGTTCAGCAAGGGCTGAGCACGGTTTGACCAACTTTTCAAACGGACCGTCCCTATCATGAAGATTCTCGTCATCGAAGACGACAAGACGACGGCGGCCTATATCCAGAAGGGCATGGCCGAGCTCGGGCATGTGATCGATATCGCTGAGACCGGCCGCAACGGCTTGTTGTTGGCCGCCGGCGAGCCCTATGACGTCATGATCATCGACCGCATGCTGCCCGGACTCGATGGCCTTGGAATCGTCAAGACGATCCGGGCGGCGGGTGTGCGAACGCCGGTCCTGTTCCTCACGGCGCTTTCAGGCATAGATGACCGTGTCGATGGCTTCCAGGCTGGCGGTGACGACTACCTCGTCAAGCCCTTCGCATTCGCCGAGCTGGTCGCGAGAATCACTGCCTTGGCGCGCCGTCCGCCGATCAGCGACATTCAAACGGTCCTGAGGGTTGCCGATCTGGAAATGGATCTGTTGAAGCGAAGGGTCTCGCGTGCCGGAAAGGAAATCGATCTGCAGCCGCGCGAGTTCCGGTTGCTTGAATTTCTGATGCAGAACGCAGGCCGCCTGGTGACCAGAACTATGCTGCTTGAGCATGTCTGGGAGTACCATTTCGACCCCCGGACCAACATCGTCGAGACACATGTCAGCCGGCTGCGATCCAAGGTCGATCGAGACTTCGACAAGGAACTGATCGAAACCGTTCGTGGTTCGGGGTATTTGATCCGTGACCCTGCCTAGGCTTTTGCGAACGACGAGCTTCCGATTCGCACTTTTCTACGCCTTCGTTTTTATGGCGTCCGTTGGGATCCTCGGCGCGATCGTCTACGTCACGGTTAGGTCCGCTCTTGAGGAACAGACAGCGCAGCGGATCGAGGCAGAGGTCGAGACCCTTGCCCAGGAATACCGTTCGCAGGGGCTTGAGCATCTAATTGCATCTGTCTCGGCTCGTCTTACCGCCCGAGAGCGCGACGCCCTAGAATACACTCTGGTTGCGGCCGACAAGGGCATCATCGTTGGACGAAAGTTGGCTCTTCCACCAAATGACGGCTGGTCGACCATCTCGCCCTCCAAAGAGGCTTGGACCTCCGACGGAGAGTCCGCATCCTACTATCTCCGGACAACCACGTTGGAGGGCGGAGTCCGTCTGGGCGTAGCCAATGATCTCGACTGGATAGACGATGTCCAGGAGGCCATCCTCTCGACTTTTGCCTGGGCGCTCGGAGCGACGCTTATCCTCGCACTTGCAAGCGGACTGTGGCTTAGCGCGCGCTTCCTGCGCGGCCTCGATGGAATGATCAGGACCGCTGCGGCGATCGTCGCCGGCGATCTTACAAGCCGCGTGCCGGTTTCTACACGCAACGACGATTTCGACCAGCTCGGCCGCGCCTTCAACAGTATGCTCGACCGGCTTGGCGTCTTGATGGACAGCCTCAAGCAGGTCTCGAACGACATCGCCCACGACCTCCGCACACCGCTTTCGCGCTTGAAGCAGAATCTGGATGAGACTGCGCGCGGCGCTGCCACAAGCGATGAGATGCGCGCTGGCATCCTGAATGCGACGCTGCAGGTGGACGAGATTCTCTCCACATTCTCCGCTCTGCTCCGGATCGCCCAGATCGAAGCTGGCACCCGCCGCGCGGGGTTCTCCCCGGTTGATTTATCGGAACTGACCAGATTGCTGACAAGCGACTACGCTGCTGTCGCCGAGGATCGCAGACAAACGATCTCGACAACGATAGAGCCCTCGCTCTGGATCGAGGGCGACCGTGACCTGCTTACGCAATTGATCGTCAATCTCGTCGAGAACGCCATTCGCCATACGTCGGATGGCTCGCGAATCTTGGTTGGTTTGGCCAAGTGCCAGGACGACGTCACACTGACGGTCAGGGACAACGGCCCGGGCGTTCCGGACGCGGAGCGAGAGCGGATCTTCCGGCGGTTCTATCGCCTGGAACAGAGTCGCACTACCACCGGCAGCGGCCTCGGGTTGAGCCTCGTCGCCGCGATCGCCGAACTCCACGGAGCGAGCGTGACCGCGCAGGACAATAACCCGGGACTCCGGATCGAAATTCGTTTTCCACTGAAGGCTGAAGCATGAGCTCGTTCGTGAACGGTTATGTCCAGCCTCTGCTGGCTTTCGCGGGCCAGAACGTCTGGCTCGTCGCCTTCATCGTGTTCGTCGCTGCCCTTTCGGAAGCGATCGTGTTGATCGGCGCGATCATTCCCGGGACAGCCATCATCCTGGCTGCGGCGGCAATCGTTGGTGCTAGCCACCTCTCGGTCTGGCCGGTTCTGATCGCGGCAACCGGCGGGGCGATCGTCGGTGACGGCATCTCCTATTGGATGGGGCATCACTACAAGCACCGGATCGTGCGCATTTGGCCTTTCAGTCGCTATCCGGGCCTTCTAGCAAAGGGAGATGCCTACTTCGAAAGCCACGGCGGCAAGAGCGTCTTCATCGCGCGATTCCTGCCGGGTGTCCGCGCCGTCGTGCCGATCTCGGCAGGGATGGCTGGAATGACCGTGGCCCGGTTCTACGCCGCCAACGTGTCCTCGGCGCTAGTCTGGGCTCCCATCCACGTCCTCCCGGCGACGGCGCTGGGAGCGTCGATGGCGGTCCTTGGCGATGCCAGCGGCCGTCTGCTTCTTGTTCTGCTCGTCGTCGGTCTCGCCGTTGCAGGCGCGGTCCTGTTGGCATGGCTGGCCTGGTCGAGAGTTTTGCCTTTGCTCGGCGTTTGGCAGGAACGCCTGCTCGCGTGGGCCAGAGGCCGAAACGGCGGGTTCGCATACACCATTCGACGCTTGCTGGACCCCGATATTCCTGACGACCGAACCGTGGCGTTGCTGGTTGCCGGATTTGCAGTCGTGCTGCTCGGCTTCGTCAATCTTGTCGAGGACGTCGTGGCTCGCGGCGAACTCGCCCGCGCCGACCTGGCCATCAGCAATCTTATTCAGAGCCTGCGTATCGATGCCGGCGACCGCATTATGATCGTCGTGACTAGCTTCGGGGACGGGGTCGTGATCGCGGCGCTGGCGGTGCTCACATTGACCTGGCTGGCTTGGCGACGCAGTTGGCGCCTGGCTGGTGGCCTGGCGATCCTGCTGATCGCGACCGCCGCCTTTGTGCCGCTCCTCAAGTCAACGATACAGATCGCTCGGCCGTTGGCGATGTATAGTGGCGCGGAAGCTTATAGCTTCCCCAGCGGGCATGCGACCTTCGCTACGACATTCTTCGGCTTTGCGGGCTGGCTTACACTGAGAGGCCTGCCGGGGCGATGGCGCTGGCTACCCATTGTCTTGGCTGCGGGCACTGTCGGCTTGATCGCAACATCGCGCATCTATCTGGCAGCACACTGGCCTTCCGACGTCCTCGCCGGCACAATTTTCGGTCTCGGCACGACACTGATCATCGCTCTTGTCTTCCGGAAGGACGACCTGACGCAGGCGCGTCCCGCATGGCTCGGCCTGGCTTTGTGTGGCGCGTTCCTCGTGGTCGGTTCGCTGCACGTTTATCGAACGCTTCCGGCAGCCGAACAACGGTATGTGCGCTCACTGCCGCAAGTCGCGGCGACCAAGGCGGAATGGGAAACATCGGCCTGGGCGACCTTACCGCAACATCGCATCGACCTTGAGGGGGACACCAAAGAGCCGATCGTTCTGCAATGGGCTGGGTCGCCTGCCACGCTGCAAAGCGCGTTGGAGAAAGAGGGGTGGTCAGTCCCGAAACCGTGGTCGATCAATGTCGTGGCGACGTTTCTGTCGCCTCGACCGGTGCTCGCCGAAATGCCGGTGCCGCCACGCCTCAGCAGTGGCCAGTCGCCAGTCCTCACTCTGATGCAGATGTCAGCGGATGGAGCGACCCGTCGCGTGCTGAGCGCCTGGCTAACGCCGCTGTTAATCTCCGACTTGAAAGCGTCGCCGGTACTGGCGGCCTCCGTCGTGACCGAGACCCTATCGCAGCCGCTGAACCTGCTAGCGCTGCCACGTTCTGTATCGGCGCCACCCAATGGTGCGAACTTCTTTGACCGTCTCGGACAGACAATCGCTGTGAGACTGCGAGCTGGAAACGAACCCGTCGTTCTCGCCGTTGCCGATTAAGGCGTTTGCCGATCGATACTGGCCCGACGGGTCAGCTCGACCTGCTCGGTTGGCGAGACCGCGAGCCGCATTGGGAATTTGTCATGAACTGGACAAGCCCGCCTCATCCCGGCGGGACTAGACCATTCCTCATGGCCGCGCTGGCGACCAGTCAACGCCACGGAGATCCATCATGGCACTCTCGAAGAACACCTCATTCATGTCATCCCGCACGCGCTGGATGGCTTCCGTCGCAGCCTTGGCCATGTTGGCCGGCGGTTCCTACGGCGTTATGAGCCTCGCTGGGCCGCACGAAGCACGCGCCGCCCAGTAACCGTCCGGTGTCGGCCCTTTCAGCTTTGTGATCGAGTAACCGTCCGGTGTCGGCCCTTTCAGCTTTGTGATCGCCGGCTTTTGGCGAAGGCGGCCTTTCCGATGGCACGGCGTCGGGCCAGCCTTGCGATGTTGGCCTTGATGGTGGGAAGGTCGATGTCCTCTGGGTCGAAGACGCGTCCGTACCATTCTATCAGCCGCTTGCGTTCGGGATGTCTGGGCTTTGCCATGGCCTCGACGAACTCTTCGAAGCCGGGGATTCCGCCGACGTCTTCCGGCGGAGCGCGGCGGGCGCCGTCGACAAAGCGCGGGTATTCGAGGCCGGGATCGGCATCACCGATGGCCTCGATCGTGAGCGTGTGCTCCCAGTTGTCGCCGAAGTCGTAGGTGTAGGCGAAGCGCTTCAGACCGCGATCGGTCAGCGGCCCGAGCTTGGTGTTCTTGGCGTCGCTGAGCTTGATCCACCCATCCGGGTCGGGGATGCCGTATCGCCTGCTTTGGCCGTCGATCTCGATCGTGAAGTCGAACAGGTGATAGTTCTCGAACAGCATGACGGCCTGGATAACCTCGTGAAGGCCTCTCAGGCTCGTCGTCAGGGGAACCTCGACGCGCCGCCAGACGGCCGGCTCGACATGGTCGAGCACGATTTTGATGCAGGCGATGCGATCGACATGGGCAGCGGCCGAGATCATGCCGCCAGCGTAGCGGCCTCTCGTGGCGTCTGCCAGTTCCAGGGCGCGAGATCGCCGATCCGGTTGATGGGATGGTCGCCGATGCGAGCCAGGACGTCCCGGAGATAGGCCTGCGGATCAAGGCCGTTGAGCTTGGCCGTCTCGATCAGTGTGTAGATGACGGCGGCGCGTTCGCCGCCGGTGTCGGAGCCGGCGAACAGCCAGTTCTTGCGGCCGATGGCGAGCGGCCGGATCGCGCGTTCGGCGGCGTTGTTGTCGATCTCCAGACCGCCGCGGTCGGCATAGCGGGTGAGCGCGGGCCAGCGCGACAGGCCGTAGCGGATCGCCTTGGCGAGTTCGCTTTTGCCCGACACCTTGGACAGCGTCGCGTCGAGCCAGCTTCGCAGATCGGCAAGCCGTGGAAGGGCATGCTCCTGACGCGATCGTCGTCGTTCGTCGGGCGGGCGACCGCGAACGGTGTCCTCGACCTGGTAGAGCTCGCCGATCCGGCGCAAGGCCTCGGCAGCGACCGGCGAGGCGTTGGCCTTGTGGATATCGAAAAACTTGCGCCGGACATGGGCCCAGCAGGCGACCTCGCTGATCGCGGTGCGCTTACCGGGGCTGTCGGCATAAAGCTTGTCGAAGCCTGCATAGCCGTCGGCGTGGAGATATCCCGCAAAGCCCTGGAGATGGCCTTGCGGGCGGATGCCCTTGCGATCCGGGGTGTAGCGATAGAGGACGGCGGGCGCTGCATCACCGGCATGGGGGCGCTCGTCGCGGACATAGACCCAAAGCCGCCCAGTCGCGGTCTTGCCGAACCCGGGAGCGAGCACCGGCACGGGGGTATCGTCGGCGTGGAGCGCGGGCCCGGCCATGGCATGCTTGCCGATCGCCTCGGCCAGGGGCGTCAGCAGCGCCGCCGCCGATCCGACCCAGTCGGCCAGGGTGGAACGGTCGAGATCGACGCCTTCGCGGGCATAGATCTCGGACTGTCGGTAAAGTGGCAGGTGGTCGGCGTACTTGGCCACCAGCACATGGGCGAGCAATCCAGGGCCTGGCCGCCCGCGCTCGATCGGCAGGGAGGGCATCGGCGCCTGCACGATCGCCTCGCACTGGCGGCAGACGATCTTGGGGCGGATATGCCGGACGACCTTGAACAGGGTGACGCGCTCCAGCACCTCGGTCTCGTCCTGGCCGAGCCGGCGCAACTGTCCACCGCAAGCAAGGCAGCCACAGCCGAGATCGCCACTTGCGATACCCACTGGCCAGTGGATGACTTCCTCGCGCGGCAGGTGATCGGGCAAGGGACGACGAACCGGATGCTGACGGGCATCGGGAGCTGCCGGCATGACCGCGCGCTCCAGAACCGTGCGCGCCGCCGTGCCCTCTTCGACATCCTCGAGCGCCAGCTCCAACTGGTGGATGGCGGCATCGAGCTTCTCCGACGACTGCCCAAACTGCATCCGGCGCAGCTTTGCCAGTTGCGCCTTCAGCTTCTCGATCATGAGCAGATGGGCGGCGCTCTGCGCCCGCGCCGCGATCAGCAGCGCCTGGAGCGTCGCGACGTCATCGGGAAGGTCTGCGGAGGCGCTCGCCATGATGGTCTTAAGATTATCGCGAGACCGGCGGCCAAGCCATTGAATCATGGTCGATCTTGACCGCGGGCCACAGTCCTGAATCGGCTCGAAGCCCTTCGCTTCACAGCGCCAGGCTGGGGCGATCGGTTCGGATCGGTGCGCGCCAGTCGATTCCCTCCAGCAGCATGGAGAGCTGCGCCGGCGTCAGCCGCACCACGCCGTCGGTTGTGACTGGCCAGATGAAGCGACCCCGTTCCAGCCGCTTGGCGAACAGGCAGAAGCCCTGTCCATCCCAGTACAGCACCTTCAGAAGATCGCCTCGGCGGCCGCGAAAGACGAACAGGTGACCGGAGAACGGATCCTGCTCCAGTGCCCCCTGCGCCAGCGCAGCCAGGCCGTCGAAGCCTTTGCGCATGTCGGTCGGGCCCATGGCGAGATAGACCCGCATCCCGGTGGGGATCGCGATCATCGCCGGTCCAGCACGTCGAGCACCCGCCGCAGCGCGTCCGCGTCGACATCGCGATCGACCCGCAGCCTGCGGCCCGAGCCGAGCGCGATCTCGATCATACCGGACGAACGACGGCTCCGACGCGTGGGCTCCGCAACGGCGACATCGGCAACCGGCGTGGGCGTGACGTCGGTCACGACAGGAGCCAGTTCGACAGGCAGCAGAAGCGGCGCCGAGCTGCCCCCTCCCAACTGCCCCAGCTTCGCCTGTCGACGCCATGTGAAAACCAGGCTCGCCGCGACGCCGTTGCGCCGCGCGACATCCGTCACCGTCATGCCAGCCGCGAAACTCTCCTCGACGATCCGGACCTTGTCCTCATAGTGCCAGCGCCGCCGCCGCTCGATCGCGCCCAGAACCTCCGCCCGAACCATCGCCATGACCTTAAAGCTAGACTTAAGGTCACACCGTTCAGGAAATGCCGCCCACCGCGCAAGGCGGCCGAGACCGGACGGTTACG
>NCCO01000086.1 GCA_002279705.1 Allobosea sp. 12-68-7 | reverse complement strand
TGGTGAAATATGTCGAGGCCGGCTGGCTCGGCCGCAAGACCAAGCGCGGTTTCTACGATTACCGCGGCGAGAAGCCGGTTCCGACGCGCTGAAATCGGGCAGAACTGCTCGTTTTAAGAACGCGCCGTCATCCCGGGCGCAGCGAAGCGGAGACCCGGGATCCATTCCTGACCCTCTCCGAACGGCGTTCCGGCATGGATCCCGGATCGGCGCGGCTGCGCCGCTTGTCCGGGATGACAGCGCGCGTTGACATCGCGCGACGCTCCGGTTGCCGGTTGCTGGCGGCTCAATCGCCGCACCCCTTCACATTCCTGTCGTGCCGCGCTTACATTGATGCCCATGCGGGATTCGTCCCGCATGTGAAAGCGGAGGTGCGGCGGGTTTGACGGCGCATGTGATGCATCCGATGGCCTCGCCGGATGGTTGTCCGGCGCTGGTTCTCAATGCCGATTTTCGGCCCCTGAGCTATTATCCGCTCTCCCTCTGGAGCTGGCAGGACGCGATCAAGGCGGTCTTCATGGACCGCGTGAACATCGTTTCCGAATACGACACCGTCGTCCGCAGCCCGAGCTTCGACATGCGGCTGCCCTCGGTCGTCTCGCTCAAGACTTACATCAAGCCCTCGCGCACGCCGGCCTTCACGCGCTTCAACGTCTTCCTGCGCGACCGTTTCGCCTGCCAATATTGCGGCGCCCGCGACGAGCTGACCTTCGACCACGTCATCCCGCGCTCGAAGGGCGGGCTCACCACCTGGGAGAACGTGGTCGCGGCCTGCTCGCCCTGCAATCTGCGCAAGGGCGACAAGATGCCGGCTGCGGTCGACATGTTCCCGATGCAGAAGGCCTATGCGCCGACGATCAACGACCTGCACCGCAACGGCAAGCTCTTCCCGCCGAACTATCTCCATGAGAGCTGGCTCGACTATCTCTACTGGGATTCCGAACTGGAGCCGTGAGGCGACCGCTCAGGCGGGCGCCTCGTCTCAGCCGCGCGTCGTCCCCTTCAGGCCGAGCAGCGCCAGCATCAGCAGGCAAAGCGAGGCCAGCACGTTCCAGCCCGCCATGGACAGGCCCAGGAACCGCGGCGGGCGCAGCCCCCCCGCCGCAATCGTTCGGACCGACGAACCAGCCCCATTCGACGCCGGCATGATAGACGCCGAGCCCCATGCTCCAGAGCATCAGGCCCGCGAGCCCCAGCAGCACCAGCCATTGCAGCCGGGTCGAGCGCGCCAGCACCAGCCCGGCGGCCGAAAGCCCGATCGCCGCATAGTGCGGCAGGCGCTGCTCGAGGCAGAGCTTGCAGGGCCTCAGGCCCACCACGATCTCGAAGAACCAGGCCACCGCCATCAGGGCGAGGCAGGCGAGGCCGATGAGCGCGATCAGGCGCCGCGGTGTCAGTCCGGCGTCTTGCGTGGCGGAGGCGGAGAGGGTCATCGGCAGGCTCGGCGGGCGGGGTCGGAGGACGAAACAGGCGCACTCACCCTGCGGCCCGCTTGCGGCCGAAATACAGCAGGAACGGCGCGACGACAGCCCTGTCGCTGATCATTTTTCAGGCGCGACGACCGTTCGCTCCGCAGGCCCGCACGCCGATTGACCGGCCGCGGTCGATCGCTATAGTCCGCCCGGCCCGAAAGGGGCCCCTGTGGCGGAATTGGTAGACGCGCTCGACTCAAAATCGAGTTCCGCAAGGAGTGCTGGTTCGATCCCGGCCAGGGGCACCATCCGGCAACGCGCTTCGCGTGTGCGCGCGGAGATTGGGGGTCAGCCCCAGCCCTCCGAATCGTCCTCGTGCCGGGCCTCCCACTTCTCGATCGCCTCGACGAGGCCGATGAGTTCGGCCTCCTCCGCGGTGCCCGGCGCCGGATGGCCGAGTTCCGCGACCCGTTCGAGGGCCCGTTCGTAATCGTCCGCGCAGCGGACGATCGCCTTCTTGTCCGCGATCATGTCCCGTCTCCCTGAGCGAGGGCCGGATGGTTGCGCGTCCCATGGGCGACCATCGCGGCACTGATGGCGAGAACCACATCCTGTTCCGGCCCGTCGGCCGGAGCCTCGCCCAGCGCGGCCAGCCTGGCGGGGGCGGCGTCGCCATCCTCGCTGGTCTCGCTCGTCATGGCCACCGCCTCCGCTCGTCTTCGACTGAAAAACCGGGCGCGGCGCAGATCGTTCCCGAGCCGCCTAGCGCATCAGACCCGCCGCCCGCAGCGCATCGGCGATGACCTGCCCCGGCCCGGACGCCACCGGCTGTGGCGGCAGGGGCCGCGCCGTCTCGGCCGGCCGGCTCCGGGCTGCGGATGCTTCCGCGCCCGGCGCCCTCGCAACCGCCGCGACGGCATCCGTGATCTGCCAGAAGGTTGCGATGTGCCGGGTCGACGAGATGCCGGCCTGCAGCATGTGCGGCCCAGGCACGCCGATTCCGTCGCCGCCATCGATCGGTGCACCATGCCCGAGGCCGGCCACCGTGAAGGCCTCGATACGCGCCATGCCGGTGCCATCGCGCCAGACGCGGCGCTGGTGGAGGCCGATCGACAGGGTCTCGGACGGGCTCTCGGCCAGACCGTGGAGCTGCCGCCACTGCGCCAGCACGGCCTCGCCATTGGCCGGCGCGACCATATGGTCGCGCAGCCCATGCCAGACCGACAGCGCCGGCCAGGGTCCGGCATGGGGCGAGGCGTTGCGCACGGCCCGCAGCAGCGCGGCGGCAGGCGGCAGGCCCTGACCGCGCATCCGCTCCAGCGCCTCCGGCACAGTGGAAGCGCTGCCATAGGGCAGACCAGCGATGACCGCTCCCCCGGCGAAGAGCTCCGGATAGGTCGCGAGCATCGCGACAGCCATCGCCCCGCCCGCGGACAGGCCGGTGACGAAGACGCGGCGGCGGTCGAGCCGGTACCCGGTGATCGTCCCCTCGATCATCTGGGCGATCGAGAGCGCCTCGCCCGCCTCGCGGGCGATGTCGCCCGGCGCGAACCAGTTGAAGCAGAGATTGGCGTTGTTGGCGCGCTGCTGCTCCGGAAACAGCAGGGCGAAGCCGTGCCGGTCGGCCAGGCGGGACCATCCCGAGCCGAGGTCGTAGGCCGCGGCGCTCTGGGTGCAGCCATGCAGAACGACGACGAGCGGCGCGCCGGGCTCGAGCCCCTCGGGACGATAGCGGTGGGCCCGCAGAGCACCGGGATTGGAGCCGAAGCCGGCCCATTCGGTCAGCCGGGACGCGACGGCGGCGTCCTGTCGCGGGCCGCGGGCGGCGGCGAGGCGGGCGATGGTATCCGACAGTCGGGGCATGAAGCGCTCCTGCGCCGGCCGCGACGACATGACGGCGGCCTTGGGTCCTCAACGCGAACATAACCGTTTATGTTGCAATGCAACATAAACGATGCGGCATCGCTCCGGCGGGATTGCCCGGCACCGCCCGATCGCGGAGAGTGACGCAACCCTCAACGGACGATGTCTTCCCGTGCGCATCCTGCTGATCAATCCGAACACGACGGCCGAGGTGACGGCGCTGATGGCACAGGTGCTGGCGCCGATGCTGCCGGAGGGGGTCACGCTGAAGCCCGTCACCGGGCGCTTCGGCGCGCGCTACATCGCCAGCCGCAGCGCAGCCGCCATTGCCGGGCACGCCGCCCTGGACGCCTTCGCCGAACAGGGCGGCGATTGCGATGCGGTCTATCTCGCCTGTTTCGGGGACCCCGGGCTGCTTGCCCTGAAGGAACTCGCCGTCGTGCCGGTGATCGGCATGGCCGAGGCGAGCTGCATCGCGGCGGCCCGATGCGCCGAGCGCTTCGCCATCGTCACCGGAGGGGAGCGCTGGGGGCCGATGCTGCGGGAATTCGTCGGCACGCTCGGGCTGGGAGACCGGCTCGCCGGGATCGAGACCGTCGCCCCGACCGGCGCCGAGATCGCACGCGACCCCGACGGCGCCATCGCCCTGCTGACGCAGGCTTGCCGGGATGCGGCGGCACGCGATGGCGCCGGCGCCGTCATTCTCGGCGGCGCGGGGCTGGCCGGCCTCGCGGCGCGCATCGCGCCCCATCTCGACATCCCCGTCATCTGCTCGGTCGAGGCCGGGCTCGCCACCGTGCTGGCGGCTCTGCGCGACCCGCCGCCCAAACCCGAGACCGGCGACCTTTCGGCGCCGGCCCCGATCGCGAGCATCGGCCTCTCCGAGCGGCTCGCCGCCCGGCTGGCCGAAGCCGGAGCGACGCCCCCCTCGTGACGGGCGCCGGCGGCGCTCAGCCTTTCCTGGCGAGGGAAATGCCGTTCTGCCCGGCGACGAAGTCCGACAGCATCGGCACATAATCGTCGCCCTTGCCGGCGGCGACCGCGGTGGCGAAGCTGTTCTTCACGGCGTTGCCGATCGGATTGGGGACACCGGCCGCGTTCGCCACGCTTTCGAGATAGCGCACGTCCTTCAGCGCGTTGACGAGCGTGAACTTGTGGGCGTTGCGGTCGCGCTCGAGCACATACTGCATGAAGGTCTGGTAGAAGCCGCAATCCATCCGGCTGCCGCGCAGCACGCTGTCGAAGGTCTGCGGCGTGATGTCAATCTTCGCGGCCAGCGTCAGCGCTTCGGCATAGATCGCCGCATAGCCCATCGAGAGGAAGTTGTTCAGGAGCTTCATCTTGTGGCCGTCGCCGACGGGGCCGAGATGCACGACCTTCTGCGCCCAGGCCTCGATGGCCGGCTTGATCCGCGCAAAGACCTCCGGCGTCGTCCCGACCATCGCCGAGAGCTGGCCGAGCGCGGCCTGGGCCGGGGTCCCGCCGAGCGGCGCATCGGCCAGATGCAGGCCCTTGGCCTCCAGTTCCCCGGCGATCCGCACCGTCACCGTCGGGTCCGAGGTCGAGCAGTCGACGATCACCGTGCCGGGCTTGGCGCCCGCCGCAATGCCGTCGGGCCCGTTCACCACGGCCTCGACCTGGGCCGAGCCGGTCACGCACAGGAAGATGATGGTGGCGTTCTGCGCGAGCTCCCGGGGAGTCTTGGCTTCCCTGGCGCCGGCGGCGACGAGGGTCTCGACCGGCTTGCGGTTGCGATGACCCATGACGGTCAAGGGGAAACCCTTGTTGAGCAGGCTCTGGGCCATGCCCTGCCCCATCAGCCCGACGCCGATGAAGCCCACTGATTCTTTGGTTGCAGTCATCTTCAGTTTCTCCTGTTTATATGAGAATGACGGATCGACGTGATGGAACGCCCGACCAAGAACCGGTCGCAGGGTCGCGTTTCCGACGCCGGAGAAGAGCGTCATGACCAGCAGCGGCCCCGTCAGTGCCGGTTCCCCCGTCAAGCCAGCGGCTGCGCTGTCGGTCTCGCGCGGTCGCGTCACGCTTCAGATCATCGGCGATCGGCTCGCGGTCTCGACCGCGACGGTGTCGCTGGCCCTGCGCGGCTCGCCGCTGGTGGCGGAATCGACCAGGGTCCGCGTCCAGCAGATGGCCCGCGAGATGGGCTACAGCTACAACCGCAGCGCCGCCTCGCTGCGGACCGACCGCACCAACATCCTCGGCGTCGGCTTCCACGACATCACCAATCCCTATTTCGCCGAGCTTTTGGCCGCGATTGAGGAAACCACCACGGCCCATGGCCGCTCGATCCTGCTCGGCACCTATGGCGAGGACCTCGAGCGGCAGGACCGCGTCCTCAACACGCTCAAGGAGTACCGCCCGGACGGGATGATCCTCTGCGCCGCCGGCGGCTCGACGCCGGAGACCTTCGCCCATCTGATCGCGGCCGGTGTCCCGATCGTCCAGCTCTCGCGCGAGATCACGCCCGATCTCGACTTCGTCGGCTCCGACGACCGCCACGGCACCATCCTGGCGATGGAACATCTGATCGGGCTCGGCCACCGGCGCATCGCCTTCATCGGCCAGAACCAGAAGATCTCGACGGGCGCCAACCGCTACAGCGGCTATTGCGAGGTGCTGGCGCGCAACGGCATCCCGGTCGACCCGACGCTGGTCTATCCCGGGCACGGCACGCGCGAGAACGGCTCCAAGGGCATCCAGACGGTTCTCGATGCGCCCGATCCGCCGACGGCAGCGGTCTGCATGAACGATCTCGCCGCCTTCGGGGCCATGCTGGGGCTGCGCCATCGCGGCCGCGAGGCGGGCACCGATTTCTCGATCATCGGCTGCGACGACGTTCAGGAGGCGGCGCAGTGGTATCCGGCCCTGACGACGATCCGTAATTTCCAGGACGAGATGGGCCGCACCTCGGCCGAATTCCTGATCAGCCGCATCGCCGATCCCGCCGCGCCGCCGCGCCGGCTGCTGCTGACGCCCGCCCTCGTCGTCCGCGGCACGACCGCCCCGACCCGCGCCTGAACCTGGGGCGCGTGGCTCATGCATCGTTGGCGGGCTTGGCGTTGAGCGCGCGGTAGGCCCGCACCACCTGCGAATCGTCACGCCCGCCATGGCCGAGGCCGGACGTCGCCAGGAACATCTGGTGCGCCGCGGCCGCCAGCGGCAGCGCCGTACGCGCCGCCCGGCCGGCATCGAGCACGATCGACAGATCCTTGACGAAGATGTCGACGGCGCTGGTCACCGCCGGCTCGGCCTCGTGCATGCGCGGCCCGCGGTCCCTCAGCATCCAGGAGGAGGCGGCCGAGCCGCCCATGATCTCGAACAGGAGCCGGCCGTCGATCCCCGCCTTCTCGGCGAGCGAAAGCGCCTCCGCCGCGACCGCGATGTGCACGCCGCAGAGCAGTTGGTTGACCGTCTTGACCGTCGCGCCCTGCCCCGGCGACTGGCCGACATGGAAGACCTTGTCGCCCATCGCCTCGAGCATCGGCCGCGCCAGGGCCATGGTCTCGTCGGGCGCCCCGACCATGATCGAGAGCGTCGCGGCGCGCGCGCCGACCACGCCGCCCGACACCGGGGCGTCGACGAAGCGTCGGCCGCTCTTGACGACCTCGGCCGCGATCGCCTCGACCTCGCCCGGAGGACAGGTCGCCATCAGGATGACCACCGCGCCGGGCGCCAGCGCCGCGAGCGCCCCGGCCTCGAACAGCACGGCGCGCGCCTGCGCCGCGTTGACGACCATCAAGACCATCGCCTCGGCCCCCGCGGCCGCGGCCGCGGCGCTCTCCGCCGCATGGCCACCCGTGGCGACCAGCGCCTCGCGCGCACTGGCGCGCATGTCGAAGCCGGTGACGCGGAACTGGCGCTTGACGAGGTTCTCGGCCATCGGCGCGCCCATGGCGCCGAGCCCGATGAAGGCGATGGAGGTCGGCATCTTCTGGTCAGGTCCTCTGTTGACGTCACCCCGGCGACGTCGGGCGCCCGCCGGGGATCGGGCCGCGAGACTGGACGATCATCGCTCGCGACGCGAGTCCCGAGCCATGCCGACCCACCGCCGCGCTTCGCATGACGGCGCAGGGGGCTCGGACAGCCCGCCTGCGCCGCAGGACCTCATTCCTTCACGGCTCCGGTCATCGCGCTCACATAGTGCTCGACGAAGAAGGCGTAGAGGATCACCAGCGGCAGCGAGCCGATCAGGGCGCCTGCCATCAGCGAGCCCCAGCGGAAGATGTCGCCGTCGACGAAGTTGGAGATGATCGCCACCGGCACCGTCTTGTTGTGGTCCGAGGAGATGAACGTCAGCGCGTAGATGAACTCGTTCCAGCACAGCGTGAAGGCGAAGATGAAGGCCGAGATCAGGCCGGGGATCGCCAGCGGCAGGACGATCTTGACCAGGATCTGCCAGCGGCTCGCCCCGTCCATCAGGGCGCATTCCTCGAGCTCGTAGGGAATGGTCTTGAAATAGCCCATCAGCAGCCAGGTGCAGAACGGGATCAGGATGGTCGGATAGGTCAGGATCAGCGCGAAGGGCGTGTCGAACAGGCCATAGGCGTGGATCACGGCCGAGAGCGGGATGAACAGGATCGACGGCGGCACGAGATAGGCGAGGAAGATCAGCCCGCCCACCGTCGCCGCACCCTTGTAGCGGATGCGGGTGATGGCATAGGCCGACAGCACGCTGGCGAAGATCGAGAGGAAGGTCGCCGCCGTGGCGACCATCATCGTCGTCATCAGCCAGCGCGGATAGGCGCTCTCGAACAGCAGCTTGTAGATGTGCTGGAAGGTCGGCTGGCTGACCCAGAGCGGGTTGCTGTTGTCGAGGTCGAGCAGCTGCGCATCCGGTTTGATCGAGGTGATCACCATCCAGTAGAACGGGAACAGCAGCACCACGAGGATGATCGCCAGCGGCATGTAGACGACCACCAGCTTGCGCGGCAGCGTCTCCAGATAGGCCATGCCCTCGCGATGGTCGGAGAGCGTGCCCGGGGCGGCGTTGGATTTCAGGGCCGCGTCAGTCATTGCTCTCTCCCTGCTGCCACTTGCGGCGCTGAAGGCCGAACCAGCTGACCATGATCGCGGCCAGGAGGAAGGGCACCATGGCGGTGGCGATCGCCGCGCCTTCGCCCAGCCGCCCGCCCAGGATGCCGCGCTGATAGGACAGCGTCGCCATCAGCTGCGTGGCGTTGACCGGACCGCCGCGGGTCATGGCCCAGATCAGCTGGAAATCGGTGAAGGTGAACAGAACCGAAAACGTCATCACCACGGCGATGATCGGCGTCAGCAGCGGATAGGTCACGAAGCGGAAGCGCTGCCAGCCCGAGGCGCCATCGAGCGTCGCGGCCTCGTAGAGCGAGGGCGAGACGGTCTGCAGGCCCGCCAGCAGCGTGATGGCGATGAAGGGGATGCCGCGCCAGATATTGGCGAAGATCACGCTGCACTGCGCGAGGAAGGGGTCTCCGAGCCAATTGATGTACTGGCCCTTGTCGAGAAAGCCCCATTTCTGCAGCAGCCAGGTGAAGATCGAGAACTGCGTGTCGAAGATCCACCAGAACGCCACCGCCGACAGCACCGTCGGCACGATGAAGGGGATCAGCACGATGGCGCGGATGAAGGCCTTGAACGGCATGTGGTTGTTCAGGAGGATCGCGAGATAGAGCCCGACCGCGAACTTCACCACCGAGGCGACCGCCGTATAGGCGAGCGTGAAGGCGGTCGCGTTGAGGAAATCGCTGTCGTCGAGCAGGTACTGGTAGTTTTCCAGCCCGATGAAGCTGCCGCCGCGGCCGATGCGCATATCGGTCATGCTCATCCACATGCCCAGGATCAGCGGCCAGGCCAGGAAGAACACCAGGAAGATCATGGTCGGAACCATGAACCAGAAGCCCAGCCAGTTCCGGTTGACCATCAGCCTTGTCCAGGCGGTGGTCTCCGGCGGGGCGGCGAACGAGCCTGAAGCCATCGCGAGCGCTTCCTCGATAAAAGAGGTGCCTTCTCCCCGGCGGCGCAAACGGCGCCGGGAAGAAGACCCGTAGACGTGGATGAAAGGCCCCCCTCGGCGCCGGTCAGGCGCTCCGGCCGGCGTCACCGCCGGCCGGAAAGGGTTCGGTCAGCGGTAGATGCGCTGCAACTGCCGCTCGGCGAGCTGCATGGCACCCGCGGCCGATTCGCGACCGGTGCAGAAGCTGGCGAACATGTCGACGACGATGAAGTCCGCCATCGCGGTCGCCGCCTTCTCGTCGAGCTTGCCGCGGTGACCCGCGACGAGGCTGCGCTTGGAGGCGTCGCGGAACACCGTGTTCTTCGGGTCCTTGGTCCAGACCGGATTGTTGTCGAAGGCGTTCAGCGTATGCGTGAGGTAGCCGGCGGCCGCCTCCAGCCACGGGTTGAACTGCTCGGCTTCCAGCATGTAGGCCATGAACGCTTTGCAGGCGTTCGGGAACTTCGTGTAGGTCATCGCCATCATCGGGAAGCAGAGCTGGATCTCGGTCGGCTTGCCCGCCGGGCCGATCGGCCAGTAGGCGTGATCCATATCCGCCGCGATTGCCTTCTGCTTCGGATCGTTGGAGGCGTTCGCCGCGGCATAGATCGAGATGCCGTTGGCGGTCAGTCCGAGTTCGCCCGACAGGAACAGACGGTTGTTGGAGGCGTCGTTCCAGGCCGCCGTGCCCTGGATGAAGGTGTCGTACAGCGCCTTGGAATAGTTCAGCGCCGCTTCCGTCTCGGGCGAGCGGATGATCACCTTGCTGTTCTCGTCGACCTGCGCGGCGTTGTGGGACCACAGCAGCCAGTAGGCGTAGGAATTGCCGTCGCCCGAGGCGCGGCCGAGCGGGAAGCCGGCCGGGGTGTTCTTGGCCTTCAGCGCCTTGCAGAGCTCCAGGAACCCGGCCGTGGTCTGCGGCACTTCATTGAAGCCGGCCGCCTTGATCTGCGAGATGCGGTAGTTGATATAACCGCCGTTGATTGCGGCGGGGATCGCGATCCACTTGTTGCCGAGCTTGCCATAGGCCTCGGCCACCGGGACCCAGCCGCCATACTTCTTGCCGAGATAGTCGGCGACGTCGCTGACGTCGACGCAGCGGTTCGGGAACAGGTGGGGCGTCGAATACAGCGACCAGAACAGGTCCGGGCCCGTGCCGGTGTTGGCGGCGACGGACGCCTTCGGCTGCATGTCGTCGAAGGATTCCGACGTCACCGTGACGCGCACGCCCGTGGCCGCGGTAAAGGCCGCGACGATCTTGTTGAACTGCTCGTCCTCGGCGACGACGAAGCGGCGCCAGCGCATCAGGTTGAGCGTCGCGCCCGCCTCGGGCTTGAAGGGCGAGGCCTGCGCCCAGGCCTTGGCCCATTCGGTCATGCCGGAGCCGACGAGGGCGCCGGCGCCCGCCACGCCGGCGAGGCCCTTCAATGCGGAACGTCGTGTCGGTTTGGTCATCAGCGTCCTCCCATGGACTCGGTTGCTCGGCCCGGGGTCTCGATCGCCCCTTTGGCCTTGTGGTTCATCGCGCCCCGGGAGTTGCTCCCCCGTGGGCGCGGATGATCGGATCAGGCCGCCAGGGTTTTGCCCGTGGCGGCGTCGAAGAGATGCGTCACATTGGTGTCGGGCGTGATCCCGATCAACTCGCCAGGCTTGGCGGTGATGCGCTCGCGGAACACGCAGGTCAGGCTCTGTCCGCCGCAGCGGACGACGACCTGCGTCTCGGAGCCCATCGGCTCGACCACGACGACTTCGGCCTTGAGACCGTTGTCGTCGAGCTGGATATGCTCGGGCCGGATGCCGAGCACGGCGGCCTTGCCGTTGGAATCGGCCGGATGCGTCCCGATCGGCCAGACGACACCGCCGGCGGTCTCGAAGCCGGCGGGCGTGATCGTGCCGTTCAGCAGGTTCATCGAGGGCGAGCCGATGAAGGCGGCGACGAAGAGATTGGCCGGGCGGTCGTAGAGGTCGAGCGGCGCGCCCATCTGCTCGACGATGCCGTCATGCATCACCACGATCTTGTCGGCCATGGTCATGGCCTCGATCTGATCGTGCGTGACATAGACCGTGGTGGTCTTCAGGCGCTGGTGCAGCTCCTTGATCTCGGTGCGCATCTGCACGCGCAGCTTGGCGTCGAGATTGGAGAGCGGCTCGTCGAACAGGAACACCTGCGGGTCGCGCACGATGGCGCGGCCCATCGCCACGCGCTGGCGCTGGCCGCCCGAGAGCTGGCGCGGATAGCGGTCGAGCAGCTTCTCCAGCCCGAGGATGGCAGCCGCCTTGCCGACGCGATCGGCGATCTCCTCCTTGGGAGCCTTCCGCAGCTTCATCGAGAACGCCATGTTGTCGGCGACCGTCATGTGCGGATAGAGCGCGTAGTTCTGGAACACCATCGCGATGTCGCGCTCTTTCGGCGGCACGTCGTTGACGACGCGCGGGCCGATCCGGATCTCGCCTCCCGAGATGTTCTCGAGCCCGGCGATCATCCGCAGCAGCGTGGACTTGCCGCAGCCGGACGGGCCGACGAGAATCACGAACTCGCCGTCCTCGATGTCGATATCGACGCCGTGAATCACCTGAGTCGAGCCGTACGCCTTGCGCACGCCGGCAATCTGCACTGAGGCCATCGGGCCTGTCTCCTCACGTCGTTTCCCAGTGGGCCCGGTGATCCGCCACTGAGGGCGGGGTCCGGGCCGCATCGTCTATCGGCCTGTTGCGACCGATCGATGAAGGTTGCCGTCGGCTAAGGACCGTCCCGTTCCGGAGAACGGCGGTCCCTTGCACCGGCCTTCATCTACGATAAAGTCATACAATACCCACAGGCGTGTCAAGCGCCGGGGCGGCGACGGGGCCGGCAACCCGTCTCAGCCGTGCGGAGGAGGCGCCAGACAATGCGGATGCGCGACTATTCGCGGCCGACGACGCTCAATCCCGACCGCCTGTTCGGCCAGGTCGCCCAGAGACTCGCGGTCGCCATCATCACCGGAGCCGTCAAGGCCGGCGAGGTGCTGCCGGACGAGGACGATCTGAGGGGCGACATCTCGGTCTCGCGCACGGCCTATCGCGAGGCGGTCAAGGTGCTGACCGCCAAGGGTCTGGTCGAGGCACGGCCGAAGAGCGGCACCCGCGCCGCGCCGCGCGACAGCTGGAATCTGCTCGATCCCGACGTCCTCGCCTGGCATTTCGAGGCCGACCCGAACGAGAAATTCATTCGCGATCTCTTCGAGTTGCGCCGTTTCGCCGAGCCGGCGGCGGCCCGGCTGGCGGCGCAGCGGCGCACGGCCGCCGACATCGCCCGCATCGAGGCCGCCTTTCGCGGCATGGTCGACAACGAGCCCTATGACGACGTCACCATCCGGGCCGACCTCGCCTTCCACGAATCGGTCTTCGCCGCCTCCCACAACGCCACGCTGATGTGCCTGGCGAGCGCGGTGGCGGCGACGGTGCAATGGTCCCTGCTGCTCAAATCGGTCGATGACCGCGACTTCTTTGTCGCCTCGCTGGTCGATCACGAGCGCGTCCTGGACGCCATCGTCCAGCGCGACGGAGACTTGGCAGCCGCGCGCATGAAAGCCCTTGTGATCGACAGCCTGAACACGACGCTGGCGATGCTGACCCCGCTTTCGGCGACGGCCATCCAGAAAACAGCGTGATTAAGTCATATTATATAGGCACCGGCAGCGCTTCCGCGGCGCCCCACGCTATGGTTGGGATGCACGCTGGCCGATCACATCGTGCCGACGGCTTCCCAAGCGCCGACGATGACGGCATTTAATCGATTCACCTCGGCCTGATCAAGCGCCGCCCTCCACCCCGAAGCCTGACGGAAACGCACCCATGACACGGCCCAACGCCACCGAGATCCTGATGACGGGCCCGCTGATGGCCTATGCCGCGGACCAGCTGAAGGCCCGCTTCACCGTGCACGAACTGTGGAAGGCGGAGGACAAGGCGGCCTTCCTGCGCGAGATCTCGGGCCAGGTCCGCGGCATCGCCGGCGGCGGCCATGTCCGCATCGACGGGGCCCTGTTCGATGCCCTGCCGAAGGTCGAGATGATCGCCAATTTCGGCGTCGGCTACGACAATGTCGACGCCGCCGAGGCCGGTCGCCGCGGGCTCGTGGTCTCCAACACACCCGACGTCCTCACCGACGAGGTCGCCGATCTCGCCATCGGCCTGCTGATCGCCACCGTCCGCCAGTTGCCACAGGTCGACCGCTATCTGCGCGAGGGCAAGTGGCTGAAGGCCCCCTATCCGCTGACGACCTCGCTGCGCAAGCGCAAGGTCGGCATCGTCGGCCTCGGCCGCATCGGCAAGGCGGTGGCGCATCGCATCGAGGCCTTCGGCCTGCCGATCGTCTATCACGGCCGCTCGCGCCAGGCCGACGTCGCCTATCGCTACTATCCCTCGCTGGTCGAGATGGCCCAGGACGTCGACACGCTGATCTCGGTCGCGCCCGGCGGCGCCTCGACCCACCACATCATCAACGCCGAGGTGCTGAAGGCGCTCGGTCCCGATGGCATCGTGGTCAATGTCGGCCGCGGCACGGTGGTCGACGAGCAGGCGCTGATCGAGGCCCTGCGCAGCAAGACCATCCTCTCGGCCGGCCTCGACGTCTTCGAGGACGAGCCGCGCGTTCCCGCCGAGCTGATCGCCATCGACCATGTCGTGCTCCTCCCTCATGTCGGCTCGGCCTCGGTCCACACCCGCGAGCAGATGGGCCAGCTCCTCGTCGACAACCTGTTTGCCTGGTTCGACGGCAAGGGCCCGCTGACGCCCGTCGCCGAGACGCCCTGGAAGAAGGCCTGAGGGCGATGGCCGGCGCGCTGCGACGCGCGCTCGCCGCAGGCGGCCTGGCTCTCTGGGGCCTCGCCGCCGCGGCGCAGACGGCCCCGCCCCCACGCGGGGCCGACCGGGCGCCGCCGGCNTGACCCTCGGCGCCGAGGAGACCGCGGGAGGGCGGCGTTTGCGTTTCCCGGCGACCTGCCGCCGTGCCCTGCCGCTGCTCGCAGACGTCGCCTCCTGGAGCCTCGCGCCCGATGGCGGGCCCCGCCTGAATGACGCTGACGGCAAGCCGATCCTCGCCTTCGGCCAGCAGGACCCCATCGGATTCAGCGGCCGGGCCCGGGACGGCAAGGACTATGCCCTGAACCGCGGCACGCATCCGCGTGTGGCGCCCCGGCCCGCGCCGTCACCGGCGGAAGCTGCAGCCACCGCCGCCCAGCGACCGACCCTGGTCGATCCCGCCCGCGCCCCGGCGGCGGCAACCCTGCCGGGGCTCTATGCTCTGATGCGGCAGCAGGGTCGTGAAGCCTGCCGCCTGCGTCTGGCCGCGCCGTCCGTGGGGGGTGAGACGGCCGATGCCCGGCTCGAGCGTCCCTGCCCGGACACCGGCATCACCATCTTCGACCCCACGACATGGCGCTATGCCGGCGGGCGGCTGACCCTGGTCGCGCGCAAGGGCCACAGCGTCGATCTCGTCTTCGAGGAGGGCGTCTGGCGCAAGGACCCGGCGGTCGGCGCGCCGCTGCTGCTGCGCCGGCTGCAGCCCTGAGGCACAACACCCCTATGGTTGGTCGCCGGATCTCCTCATGGGGCGGTATTTCGACCGGCCGCTTCCGTCCGTCTCTGGCGATCGGCGTCCATCGTTCCTAGATGGGCGGTCGGCGCACGCCCCTTCGGCGCCGACAGGAGGATCGCTCGATGTTCAACGCCAAGTCGCTTCTCGATGCCCTCGTCAGTGCCGGCACCCAGGCCGGCCAGCCCGGCGGGCAGGGCCAGACCGGCTCGCTCGGCCAGATCCTCGGCGGACTGGCGACGAAGGTTCAGCAGGGCGGCGGCCTCGGCGGTCTCGCGGGCATGGCCGGCCAGATCCTGACCCAGGCCTCGCAGGGCGTCGGCGACGCGGCGCGCCAGACCGGCGTCCAGCAGAAGGCCGGTGACGTCATGGGTCAGGTCACCGGCGGGCGCTCCGCGCAGGACGTGCTGGCCCAGGCCAAGGCGATGTTCGACAAGAACCCCGCGATGGCGACCGCCGTGCTCGGCGGCCTCGGCGCGCTCGTCTTCGGCTCCTCGACCGGCCGTGCCGTCGTCGGCTCCGCGGCCAAGCTCGGCGGCATGGCCCTGATCGGCGGCCTCGCCTACAAGGCCTACCAGAACTACCAGGCCGGCAAGCCGATGCTCGATATCGGCAGCGGCCCCGAGCTGCTTCCCGCGCCGCGCGGGACCGGCTTCGAGGCCGAAGCCGCGACCGAGGCGACCGCGCTGCTCTTCATCCGCGCGATGATCGCCGCCGCCGCCGCCGACGGCGCCATCGACGCCGAGGAGCGCACCACCATCCTCGGCGGCCTGCGCGAGGCCGGCTTCGACCAGGAGGCAAATGAATGGCTGGAGCAGGAGATGGCCAGCCCCGCCTCGATCGAGACGCTGGTGGCCGGGGCCGAAAGCCCCGAGCTCGCTGCGCAGATCTACACCGCGGCCCGCATCGCCATCAATCCGGACACGGCCGGGGAGAAGGACTTCCTGGCGGGCCTGTCCGCCGCGCTGGGGCTCGATGCCGAACTCGTGGCCAACATCGACGCAGCCGCCAGCGCCGCCAAGGTCTGAGCGGCCCCGCAGGGCCGCTCGCGAGAGCCGTCGCCGTCCCGCGGGACGGCTCTTTCGACCGAGCCCTGCCTTTTTTCTTGCCGGCAAGGCGCGCAATCGCGCCACGACGTCAGCGTGGCGTTAATCATCGCGGCCGAATGAGCGCCCGACGCGCCCCTCATCCACGGAGGTTTAGGATTTATCGGCGAGGAAGGCAGGCGCCCGAGCGGCGTCATGCCGCTCGATGCTCGCCCGGCCCTGTTGACGGCTCCCGGACGCAGCAACGGCGTAAGCGAGAGAGAGACAGGCCGATGTCTTTGGTGGCGATGCTCAGAGCGATGCGGCCGCATCACTGGCTCAAGAACGGGCTCGTCTTCGTTCCGATCCTGCTCAATCACGATGTCTTCGACATCGCCGCGCTGAGTGACGGCGCCATCGCCTTCGTCGCCTTCAGCCTGCTGGCCTCGGCGATCTACCTGCTCAACGACATCGTCGACGTCGAGGCCGATCGCCGTCACCCGACGAAATGCAAGCGCCCGCTCGCGGCCGGCGAGATCACCGAGCGCCAGGCCTATGCGACGATCCCGCTGCTGACGGTGAGCGCCTTCGCGCTCGCCTGGCTGCTGCCGCAGCCGCGGCTCTTTCTGTTGGCGCTGGGCGCCTATCTCGTGCTGGCGCTGGCCTATCTCTTCGTGCTCAAGCGCAAACTCCTGGTCGATGTCCTCGGCCTGGCGGCCCTCCACACCCTGCGCATCCTGGCCGGCAACGCCGCGGGCTCGATTCCGCTGTCGTCCTGGCTGCTGGCGTTCTCGATGTTCCTGTTCCTCAGCCTGGCCCTGGTGAAGCGCTATGCCGAGCTGCGCATCACCCAGGACCAGTCGGGCCTGAAGAAGGCCGGGCGCGGCTACCATGCCGAGGACATCGAGGCGCTCTCGCAGCTCGGCATGGCCTCGGGCTGCACCTGCGCGCTGATCATGGCGCTCTATGTCGACAGCGACGCCGTCAAGGAGCGCTACGCCCATCCCGAGCTGATCTGGCTGCTCTGCCCGATCATCCTCTACCAGATGTCGCGGATCTGGTTCCTCGCGCGGCGGGGACAGATGCCGGACGATCCGCTCGTCTTCATGATCCGCGACTGGCGCAGCCAGGTGACCGGCGCGGCCGTGGTCGGGATCCTCGTCGCGGCGACCCTGCTTCCGTGACCGGGCCGGCGTCCCGCATCGCATCCTGGGGCGGCCTGACGCCGCGCGCGACGACAATGGTGGCGCCGGACCTCTGGCTGGCCGCGCCGGCGCCCGAGGCCGGCCTGGTGCTCGCCTATGGCAATGGCCGCTCCTATGGCGATTCCTGCCTGAACGACGGCGGGCGCCTGATCCTGGCGCGCCGCCTCGACCGCGTTCTGGCCTTCGACCGCGAGAGCGGCCTCGTCACCTGCGAGGCCGGCGTCCTGCTCGACGATCTCCTGAACCTCGTGGTGCCCGCCGGCTGGTTCCCGCCCGTGACGCCCGGCACCTGCTACGTCACCATCGGCGGCGCGCTCGCCAACGACGTCCACGGCAAGAACCATCACCGCGCCGGCACCTTTGGCCGGCATGTCCGCGCCTTCGAGCTCGTCCGCTCCGACGGGCGCCGCCTGACCTGCGCGCCCGACATGAACGGCGCGCTCTTCGCCGCCACCATCGGCGGCATGGGCCTCACCGGCCTCGTCACGCAGGTGACGCTGCAGCTCATGCCCGTCGCCTCCGCCGAGATGCTGCAGGAAGCCATCCACTTCGGCGGGCTCGACGACTTCTTCGCGCTCGCCGCAGGCTCGGACGCCAGCCATGACTACACCGTCGCCTGGATCGACGCGCTGGCCGGTGGCGCCGGCTTCGGCCGCGGCGTCTTCTTCCGGGCCAATCACGCCCCGGCCAGCGACGCGCCTCCGGCAAAGCCCGGCCGCATTCTGCCCTTCCCGCTGAAGCCGCCCGTCCCGCTGATCAACCGGCTGACACTGCGGGCCTTCAACGCGCTCTACCGCGCCGCCCAGCCGCGCGCGCCCGAGCCGCGCCGCATTGCCTACCGCCCGTTCTTCTACCCGCTCGATCGCGTCTCCGACTGGAACCGCGCCTATGGCCCGGGGGGCTTGCGCCAGTTCCAGTGCGCGATTCCGACGGCTCACGCCCGGCAGGCCGTGGAGGAGATGCTGCGCCGGACGCTCGCCGCGGGCGAAGCCTCCTTCCTGACCGTACTGAAGCTCTTCGGCGACGTGCCCTCGCCCGGGCTGATGTCCTTCCCCGTCGCGGGGGCGACGCTGACGCTCGACTTCCCCAACCGCGGAGCGCGCACCGAGCGCCTGCTGGCGGAGCTGGACGCCGTGACGCTCGCCGCCGGGGGCCGGGTCAACCCCTACAAGGATGCGCGCATGTCGCCGGCAACCTTCGAGGCCTCCTTCCCGCACTGGCGCGACTTCGCGGCCCATCTCGATCCGGGCTTCTCGTCAAGCTTCTGGCGCCGCGTCACCGGCGGCTGAGGGCCGTCTCCCGGCCTGTCAGAAAAAAACCGACACAAGCTTGAACCTCCTGGCCGCGGGCCGCGACCAAGGGTCATGGAGGGCGAATGGTTCGCTCCCGAAGCCTCAGGGAGACCCTGACGATGACCCGCTTCAAGACAATCGCCGCCGGCACCCTCGCCGCTCTGACCCTCGCCACCACCCTCGCCGCCACCTCCGCCGAAGCCCGCCCGCGCTACTGGGGCCATGGCCGCGGCGCCGCCATCGGCGCCGGCATCGTGGGTGCGCTCGCCGCCGGCGCCCTCGTCGCCGCCGCCACCCGCCCGGCCTATGCCCGCGGCTATTACGGTTATGCCCCGGTTCGGCAGTGCGACATGGTCGAGCGCTTCAACCGCTATGGCGAGGTCGTCGGCTACCGCCGGGTCTGCGGCTACTACTGAGCCGGTTCTCCGGGGCCAGGAACCCCGGCGAGACCCGCTGACAGTCGCCTCCCCACCTTCGAGACCTCCCGATACGACTTGGGCTCCCCGGTGTCCCGGAGAGCCCTTTTTCGTTGGCGCGGGCAGTTGCGTCAGACGACGCGGGCGAGCTCCGCCTTGGCGTCGTTGATCGCCTGGTCGCGCGCCTCGGGGCCGTGGCCCAGCTTCTCGGCGCGCACGAAGGTGACGTCGCGGATGCCGATGAAGCCCAGCATCGTGCGCAGATGCGGCTCCTGCGAATCCATCGCCTGGGTCGGCCAGAGCTGTAGAGGCCGCCGCGGCTCTCGACGACGATGGCGCGCTTGCCCTCGAGCAGGCCGACGGGACCGGCCTCGCCATATTTGAAGGTGACGCCGGCCCGCTGCTCTGGGAGTTCCCGCTGCAGGAACACGCCCTCTTCATCGTGAGACCACCGGGAGCCTATGTGCCGGGCAAGGTCCGCGTGCTGATCGACCTGCTGGTCGAGCGTTTCGGCGGCGCGCCCTATTGGGACCCCTGCCAGCAGGCGGCGCGCCAGCGCGACGTCACGCTGGGGTTCAAGCCGGGATTCGAGGCGGAGGCGGAGGATCATCAGCCGGCGTGATCGGGCTCATCACCCGATTTCGCGTGGCTTCGCGCGGCCGGCCCGGCACTGTACCGATCTCATCTGATGGAGACTGCCGATGCTGCTCGTGGGAATGCTCGATAGCCCCTATGTCCGCCGGGCTGCGGTCACAGGGACCCTGCTCGGACTGGCGTTCGAGCACCGCTCCGTCTCGGTTTTCCGGCACATGGATGAGTTCCGGGCGATCAACCCGCTGATCAAGGCGCCGAGCCTCGTGACGGACGACGGCACGGTGATCAGCGAATCCCTGCTCATCATCCAGCATTTCGAGGATCTCGCCGGCCGCTCGCTGCGCCCGGTCGAGGCCAGCGCGCGGATACGGGACCTGTCGCTGACCGGCATCGGCATCGTCGCGGCCGACAAGGCGGTCGCGATCGAATACGAGCGCAAGAGGCCGGAAGGCCAGCGCCATGCGCCCTGGCAGGAACGGATCGTGGCCCAGCTCCACACTGCACTCGACCTGCTCGATGAAGCAGCCCTGGGCGGCGAAATCGCGGCCGGTCCCGAATTGCTGCCCAGCGACATCGCCGCCGCCATCGCCTGGGGCTTCTGCCGCTTCGTGATCCCCGACTTCTCCCCCGCCGAGCGCTGGCCGGCCCTGGCGGAACAGGCGCGCGCCTGCGAGGCGCTCGATGTCTTCAAACTGTGGCCGATCGACCGGGAATAGCCTCTCAGTCGACGAAATCGGCGGTTTCGCGTTCACCATGCCGAAAATTGCTGCACCGCAGCCGCCCGCGCCTCTTGCAATCGGACGTGGGCGGCGCATCTTGCGGGGCGAGTTAGGGAAGAATCGCCTCCTGGTCGGTCCCGCGCATCCAGCGCTGACAACAGGAGATGACAATTGGCTCGTTCCAGAAAGGCCGGCACGACGACCGGCCATGGCGAAGTCCGTCGGCTCTGGCCCGCGGAACGCGACCTCTTCAAGGCCCATCTGTTGAGGCTCGACGAGGTGACCCGCCGCGAACGCTTCGGTACCGCGGTGAATGACGACTTTCTCGAGAACTACGCGGTCACCACCTTCGGTGTCGGCGGGCTCGTCTATGCCTATATCGAGGACGGCGCGGTCCGCGGCGCGGCCGAGCTGCGCGGGCTCGAGGACATCATGGCCCAGACCGGCGAGGCCGCCTTCAGCGTCGAGCGGGACTGGCGTCGGCGCGGCATCGGCGGCACGCTCTTCGGCCGGCTGATCACCGCCGCCCGCAACCGCGGCATCCGCACGCTCTACATGACCTGCCTGCCGGAGAACGCGGCGATGCGCCGTCTCGCCCGCAAGTTCGAGGCCGATCTCGCCGGCGGCTATGCCGATGTCGAGGGCGTGATCGCCACGGGCGGACCGACTCCCTTCACCATCCTCGACGAGGCGCTCGACACCGCCCGCGGCTTCGCCGCGATGGCGCTGTCGCTGCAGCGGCGCCTCTGGCGGCCGGCGCTGTTTAGCCGCTCGCCCGGCGCCTGAACGCTCAGCGGCTGAGCGAGAGCGCCGCGCCCGACTTGGTGACGGCGCCGTCCATCGCGCCGCCGCCGCTGGTGCGCAGCCGCGCCACCACCGTGCCGCCCTGCTGGTAGAGATAGACCTCGCCGTCGCGGAAATCCCAGGCCGTCACCTTCTGCAGGTCGCGGTTCGAGCAGCCGGCGGCGCTGGCGCGGTAGAGGTCGAGCGCCGGCGCGCTCGAGAGCTGCACCCGGCAGGACCCGCCGGTCGCCTCGCGGGCGGTCCAGTTGCCGATCACGCCATCGCGCGAGGTCACGGCCGGTCGGGCAGCAGTGCTGCCGGCGCCGAGCGTCGCGATCTGCCCGCCACCGCCGCGCAGCGTCGGCACGTCGCTGGGCTGCGGCGCGGCCGGGGCCGGCGTCGGCTGCGGCATGCCCGGAGCGGCGGGACTGAAATAGGGGTCCTGCGGCGGCGGCAGCGCCCCGGGCTGTCCGGCCGGGGGGGCGGACGCAACCGGATAACCGCCGGGCGGCGGCAGCGGCTCGGAAACGACCGGCGCGGAGGTGATCGCCGGAGCCGGCGGCAGGCTGGGCTGGCCATAGGCCTGCGGCGCGGGGCCGACGAAGCGCTGCGAGCCGGCACAGGCGGTCAGCGCCAGCAGCGGCAGCAGGCCGACGGCCTTCAGGGTCATGGCCATGGTCGCGGTCTTCTTGGTCATGAGGCGTCGGTTCCGATCGATCGGGCGGTGCGGGCAGGCGAACGCGTCGCAGGAAACGGTTGAATCCTAGAGCATTCCCGTGAACGTGACATGAGCATGATCGTGCCGGGCGTCCATAGCCCA
>NCCO01000085.1 GCA_002279705.1 Allobosea sp. 12-68-7 | reverse complement strand
ATGTCCGCCGGCTGAGAGTGGGGCCATAGCTCAGTTGGGAGAGCGCTTGAATGGCATTCAAGAGGTCGGCGGTTCGATTCCGCCTGGCTCCACCATCTCACTCTCAAAACAATTCCTGATCCGGATCGACGGCTTCGGCCTCTGAGGCGCTGGGCGCCCGCGACGTGGCTGTGCTGGACGGTGCGATGCGTGCGCTTGCGTGCGGGTATCGCCGCCCCGACCACCTTTGGGAGGGGATGAGGCCGGGGCGGCGAAGTGTTCAGCCGCGATGCAGCGACCAATCCTTGATCGCGCGAGCGCGCCATCGGGTTCACGCGCGAGACTGAAATCGACGGCGTCAGGCCGCCGCGGCGAACTCGACCTCGAAAGGGGCGATGGCGACCGCGCCCGCGTTCACCGTGACCAGCGTGTTGTCGGCGAGGGGCTGCCAGCAGTCCCGCGCCGCATCCACCGGCTCGGAGGCGACCACGACGCTGTCGCCGCGCTGGCAGACATAGAGGCTCGGCGGCTTGTTGTCCGAGGCCCAGCGGACCGCGTGGATCGTCTCGCCGTCGGAGAGCGCCGCCGCGCAGCGCAGCGGCTCGCTCGTGCCGGTCTGCCGCATCAGCGCCAGTGCGTCGCCGAGCGAGGCTGCCAGCGCCTGGGCGGGCGCCAGCCCGTCCTGGATCCGCGCCAGGGTGAGCAGGAACAGGGCTTCCGAATCCGTGGTGCCGACGCGCGCGCCATAGAGCGAATCGGGAATCAGCGCCTCGAGTCGGCGGCGAATCAGGCCGTAGCCGCCGATCTGCCCGTTATGCATGAAGAGGTGCCGGCCATGGGCGAAGGGGTGGCAGTTCGCGCGTGTCGTCGCGGTGCCGGTGGCGGCCCTGACATGCGCGAAGAACAGAGAGGAGCGGACCTGTTTCGCGATCGAGAGCAGGTTTTCGTCCGCCCAGGCCGGGCGCACCTCGCGATACTGGCCGGGCTCGGGCCGGTCGCCATACCAGCCGACGCCGAAGCCGTCGCCATTCGTGCCGGTCTTGGTCTCCGCGGCATGGAGCGACTGGTGGATCAGCGAATGGCAGGGCGCCGCGACGAGGTCCTCGAGGAAGACGGGAACGCCGGAATAGGCGAGGAAGCGGCACATGGCAGGGTCCGAATCGCGTGAGGTCCGCAAAGCGCGGAGAAGATTATTCTCCCGAAATGCGTCGCGCGCAAATCCGGCCGCCGCGGTTTCAGCCGGCCATCCGCTCGGTTGCAGGCACTCTGGCCATCGTATAACCGTCGCCCGGCAACACGCGACAACCACAGGAAAGTGGAGCGGGGGAATGGCGAGAACAATCGGTCGCGCGGGGATCGCCGCCGCCCTGCTGCTGTGCCTCCCGGCCGGGCCGGCCCTTGCCGCGACCGGAATCGACGGAGCCTCGATGGGCGTGCTCTGGGCCCTGCCCTTCACGGGCATGCTTCTCTCGATCGCGCTGGGCCCGATCCTGTTCCCGCATTTCTGGGAGCTGAACTACGGCAAGTTCGCCGCGTTCTGGGCGGCGCTGGTTCTGGTTCCGCTCGTCGCGCTGCGCGGTTTCGAGCCGGCGCTCGGCGCACTCGCCCACACCGCCCTGCTCGAATACATCCCCTTCATCATCCTGCTCTTCGCCCTGTTCACGATCGCCGGCGGCATCCTGATCATGGGTAACCTGCACGGGACGCCCGCGACCAACACGGCCCTGCTGGCGATCGGCACGCTGATGGCGAGCTTCGTCGGGACGACGGGCGCCTCGATCATCATGATCCGCCCGGTGCTGCGCGCCAATGACAGCCGCCGCTACAACGTCCATGTCGTCGTCTTCTTCATCTTCCTGGTCTCGAACATCGGCGGTTCGCTGACGCCTCTCGGCGACCCGCCGCTCTTCCTCGGCTTCCTGCGCGGGGTCGACTTCTTCTGGACCACGACACATCTCCTGCCCGAGACGCTGATGGCGGTCGCGATCCTTCTGGCTGTTTTCTACGCCCTCGACGGCTGGTTCTACCGCAAGGAAGAGGGCATGCCCTCGCTCCAGGATCCGACCCCCGATCGCGACATCAAGCTCTACGGCAAGGTCAATTTCATCCTGCTCGGCGCCGTCATTGCCGCGATCCTGATGTCGGCGAGCTGGAAGCCGGGCATCGCCTTCGACATCCTGGGCTCGAAGGTCGAGATCCAGAACGTCGTGCGCGACGTCGTCCTGCTCGCCCTGGCGGGCCTCTCGCTCAGGCTGACGCCGAAGCCCGTGCGGGCCGGCAACGAATTCACCTGGGGGCCGATCCTCGAGGTCGCCAAGCTCTTCGCGGGCATCTTCGTCTGCATCATCCCCGTCCTGGCGATGCTGCAGGCCGGCCGCAACGGCGCCTTTTCGGGCCTCGTCGCGCTGGTCACCAATCCCGACGGCAGCCACAACACGGTCGCCTATTTCTGGATGACGGGGCTGTTGTCCTCCTTCCTCGACAATGCGCCGACCTATCTCGTCTTCTTCGAGCTGGCGGGCGGCGATCCCAAGGTGCTGATGACGACGGGCGCCCTCACGCTGGCGGCGATTTCGGCCGGCGCGGTCTTCATGGGGGCCAACACCTATATCGGCAACGCGCCCAATTTCATGGTCTACGCCATCGCCAAGGACCGGAAGGTCAAGATGCCGAGCTTCTTCGGCTACATGGCCTGGTCCGGCGCGATCCTGATCCCGATCTTCATCCTGCAGACGCTGATCTTCTTCCGCTGAGCCGGACATGACGACCCCCGCCATCCCGGTCGATCCGGGATGGCGGGGGTCGTCATCTCGGCACCTTGCGTCGGCCGGGCGGCAGCGAAGGCTGCCGCGACCCGCGAGGGCTCAGCTCGCGATCTTGAGCCCCTTGCGGGCGGCGCCGGCGCTCTCGTCGCGGCGGCCCTTGGCGGCCTCCATGTCGAGGGTGAGCATGAAATCGGCGATCCGGGGGGCGATCTCGGAGCGGAAGCGCGAGCCGTTGAAGACGCCGTAATGGCCGACGCCCAGCTGCAGATAGTGCACGCGCTTGTCGTCGGGAATGTTCGGGCAGAGGTCATGGGCGGCCTGGGTCTGGCCGACCCCGGAGATGTCGTCCTTTTCGCCCTCGACCGTCATCAGCGCGACGCGGCGGATGGCCGTGCAGTCCACCGGCTTGTCGCGATGCATCATCGTGCCCTTGGGCAGCGCGTGCTCGACGAAGACGGTCTCGACGGTCTGGAGATAGAACTCGGCCGTCAGGTCCATCACCGCCATGTACTCGTCGTAGAAGTCGCGATGCTTCTCGGCCGAGTCGCCGTCTCCGGCGATCAGGTGCTTGTACATCTCGTAATGGGCGCTGACATGGCGGTCGATGTTCATCGCCATGAAGCCGGAGAGCTGCATGAAGCCGGGATAGACGGCCCGGAACGTGCCCGGATGCGGGAAGGGCACCTTGGTGATGCAATTGCGCCGGAACCAGTCGGTGCCCCGCTCCATCGCCAGGCAATTCACCGCGGTGGGCGAGCGGCGCGTGTCGATCGGCCCTCCCATCAGCGTCATCGAGCGGGGCGCGCAGGGGTCGCTCTCGGCCTCCATCCGGGCGGCGGCGGCCAGCACGGGTACCGAGGGCTGGCAGACGGCCATGACATGGGTCTCCGGACCCAGCATCTGCAGCATGGCGATGACGTAGTCGATGTAGTCGTCGAGATCGAAGCGGCCCGCCAGCAGCGGCACGAGCCGGGCGTCGATCCAGTCGGTGATGTAGACCTCGTGCCCGGGCAGGAAGGCCTCGACCGTGCCGCGCAGCAGCGTGGCGTAGTGGCCCGACATCGGCGCGACGATCAGCACCTTGGGCTGCGGCTTGCGACGCCCCTCGATGCGGCGGTCGAAATAGACCATCCGGCAGAACGGGCGCTCCCAGACGACACGCTCCTCGACCGCGACCTTGACGCCGTTGATCGTGGTCTCCGCCAGTCCGAAGGCCGGCTTGCCGTAGCGACGGGTCGTGCGCTCGAACAGCTCGCAGGAGGCTGCGATGGTCCGCCCCATCGGCGTGTAGGTCAGCGGGTTGGCGGGATTGCGGAAGGCGAGATGCAGCGCGTCGGAGACATTCCGGGCCGGGCTGAGCATCATGTGAGCCGCTTCATAGGCATGGTAAGCGAACGACATGGCAGCTCCGTACATGCGAACTCGATCCTTCCGGCGCAGCGTCGATGCCGCGCCGCAGCATGAACGCAGCCTATGCCTAATCTGTTCTCATTCAACCCTTCAAAAGGCTAAGATTTCACTCTCATGACGATTGCCCCCAGTTTGTCGTGCCCCGGCGGGCTGCGCTTGACCCCCGCCTTGCCCATGGTTCAGACACAGTCATGACCTCGTTTGACGTTACGACACTCGCCCTCGGCCGCGTGAATCGTCACCTGCGTCTCGACACGCTGGTGCGCCTGCGCTGGCTCGCCATCGCCGGGCAGAGCCTCGCCGTGGCGGGCGTGCATTTCGGGCTGGGCTTTGCGCTGCCCTTCGGCTGGTGCTTCACGGCGATCGCCGTCTCGTCCTGGCTGAACATCGCGCTGCGCATCCGCTTTCCGCTCAGCCACAGGCTGAAGCCGGGCGCGGCGACGGCCCTGCTCGCCTTCGACATCGTGCAGCTTTCGGTGCTGCTTTACCTCACCGGCGGGCTTCAGAACCCGTTCTCGATCCTGCTGCTGGCGCCGGTGATGATCTCGGCCACCGCGCTGCCGCCCCAGCGGACGCTCCTGCTCGGCGTCATCGCGATCGCGGCGGCGACACTGGTCACCCTCGTCCATCTGCCGCTGCCCTGGGCCGGTCCGGACCGGCCGTTCCTGCCCCCGCATTACCAGGCCGGCAGTTGGGCCGCCCTCGTGCTCGGCCTCGGTTTCACCGGGATTTACGCCTGGCGCGTCGCCAAGGAAGCGCGGGATCTGTCGGATGCCCTGGCGGCGACGGAACTCGTCCTGGCGCGCGAACAGCATCTCTCCCAGCTCGACGGGTTGGCGGCTGCCGCTGCCCACGAATTGGGCACACCGCTCGCGACCATCGCGCTCGTCGCCAAGGAACTGGCGCGGCTGGCCCCGCCGGACGGGGAGATGGCCGACGACATCGCGCTGCTGCGCGGGCAGGTCGAGCGCTGCCGCGGCATCCTCGGCAAGCTCGCCTCGCTGCAGGATGACGATGGCGGACCGCTGGACCGCCTCGGCCTGCGCCTGCTGATCGAGGAGGCGGCCGGCCCGCAGCGCCCCTTCGGCGTGCCCTTCGAGATCGTGATGACCGGCGAGAAGCCCGAGCCGGTCTGCCGCCGCAATCCGGGCATGATCTACGGGCTCGGCAATATCGTAGACAATGCCGTCGACTTCGCCCGCTCGACCGTGACGATCACGGCCGAATGGAACCAGGAACAGGTCATGCTCACTATTGCGGATGACGGCCCGGGCTTCCCGCCCGACGTTCTGCTGAGGGCCGGAGATCCCTATCTCACCGACGGCGCCAGCGAGACGCGGGCGGGCGGGGGCCTCGGGCTCGGCCTTTTCATCGCCAAGACCTTGCTGGAGCGGGGCGGGGCCGCGATTGAGTTTTCGAACCTTCCCGCGCCGGCCACCGGCGCCTGCGTGCGCATGATCTGGCTGCGCGAGGCTTTCGAGATCGACGTGCCGCCGGCGGGCCCTAACAAGGCGGAACCGCCGATCCTACATAGAGTTGGCTCATGAACGCCCGTCCAACCCGCAGCGCGGCCCACCTTGCGGCCGAGGTCTCCGGGACAGGGCCGGGCCGGAGGATGTGATGATTCAGGACATGCTGACCGAACAGCTCCCGGTCGCCGCGGCGGCGGACATGTCGCTGCTGCTCGTCGATGACGACAAGCCTTTCCTGACCCGGCTCGCCCGGGCGATGGAAAGCCGGGGCTATGCCGTGCGCATCGCCGATAGCGTCAGCGCCGGCATCGCGGCGGTGGACGATCGGGCGCCGGCCTTCGCGGTGATCGATCTGCGGCTCGCTGACGGCAACGGGCTCGACGTCATCGCCCGGCTGAAGGAACGTCGTCCCGAGGCCCGCGGCGTTGTGCTGACCGGCTACGGCAACATCGCCACCGCCGTCAGCGCCGTGAAGCTCGGGGCCTTCGATTTCCTGGCGAAGCCGGCGGATGCCGACGAGATCCACGCGGCCCTGGCGGCGGCGCGCGATGCGCGGCCCCAGCCGCCCGAGAACCCGATGTCGGCGGATCGGGTCCGCTGGGAGCATATCCAGCGCGTCTACGAGCTGTGCAACCGCAACGTCTCCGAGACGGCGCGACGCCTCGGCATGCACCGCCGCACCCTGCAGCGCATCCTGGCCAAGCGCGCGCCGCGCTGACGGCAGGCGCCTGGCCGCTTCGCCGTCTCATCGCGGCGCGGCGGGATCCTCCAGTCCCACCAGCCGTGCGGCCGCCAGTCGGCCGAAGGCGATCGTCAGCGCCTTGCGCCGGGCCGGCGTGAGCGGATGGCGCGGTGCCTCGCGGATCAGCGCGCCGCCATAGCCGTCGGCGACGATCAGGCCGACATCCTCGGGCAGGATCTCGGCCGGGAACTCCGGCGCCACGGCGAAGCAAAAGGCATCGCAATACTCGCGATAATCCGGCCATTTGCCGTCGATGCGATAATCCTCGATGCCGGACTTGACCTCGACGACCAGCAGGTCCCCCGAGGGAGACAGCGCCACGATGTCGCCGCGGCGGCCGTTGGCGAAGGTCATTTCGGTGACGGTCGCATAACCGCGTTCGCGCAGGTGCCGGGCGGCACCGCGACAGACGCTGCGGGTGATGTCGGGCCGACGCGGGGCCCGTTCCAGGGGAAGATCGACAATGGACATGCCGCATGTTCCCTCTTTGTGCCGATTCGGACAAGGCGCGAGCGCGACGGCGCCCGCGCGGGCGGGATGGGGCTCCCACTGACTCGCGTCATGCTCTAGGGATGGCCCGACATCGTTCCGGTTCATCTGCATCGTGACCCAGCCCCTCGCTCTCCTTCTGGTCCTGGCGGTCGCCGCCGCCGTCTCGGCGCTGCTCTGCTTGCTGCTGCGGCCGCTGCTGCTGCGCTATGCGCTGGCACGGCCCAATGCCCGCTCGAGCCATCGCGTCCCCACGCCCCAGGGTGGCGGGATCGCCGTCCTCGGCGGTCTTGTCGCCGCGCTCGGCCTGAGCCTGGCCGTGCTGCCGCCGGTGCCGGGCCTCGGCAGCCTCGCCTTTGTCGTGGCGGCGAGTGTCGTCCTCGCGATGGTGGGCGCCTGGGACGACATCCGCCCGCTCTCGCCCGGCCTGCGCCTCGGGCTGCAGGCGCTCTGCGTCGCGGTCGTCATCGTCTATGCCGCGCCCGACATCCGGCTGTTTCCCGCAGCCCTGCCCCTCGCGGTGGAGCGTCTGCTCGCCCTGCTCGCCGGCCTCTGGTTCGTGAACCTGACGAACTTCATCGATGGGCTCGACTGGATCACCGTCGCCGGGTTCGTGCCGCTGGCCTGCGCTCTCGCGCTCGCCTGGGCCCTCGGGATCGTCGATCCGGCGACGGGAGCTCTGGCGGCGGCGCTCTGCGGCGGTCTCATCGGCTTCGCGCCCTTCAACAAGCCGGTGGCGCGGCTCTTCCTCGGCGATGTCGGCTCGCTCCCGATCGGGCTGCTCGGCGCCTATCTGCTCTACCGGTTGGCCGGGAACGGCGCGCTGGTGGCGGCGCTGATCCTGCCGCTCTACCCCGTCGCCGACGCCACGCTGACGCTGCTGCGCCGGTTGGCGCGGAGGGAGCGCGTCTGGGAGGCGCATCGCTCGCATTTCTACCAGCAGGCGACGACGAACGGTCACGCTGTCCTGGCCGTGGTGACGCAGGTGGCCGGACTCAATCTCGCCCTCGTCCTGCTGGCGGGCCTGACGCTGCTGCTGCCGGCGCTGTGGGCGCAGCTCGCCTGCCTGGCCGTGGCGGTGCTGCTGACGGCGCGGCTGCTGCGGCGCTTCGCGCGGCCGGCGGCCTCGGCATGAACGGCGAGCGCGTTCTCGTCACCGGGGCCGGTGGCTTCGTCGGCCCCCATGTCGTCGCGGCGCTGCTGGCGGCGGGATACCGCGTCCGCGTCGCCCAGAGAGCCGCGGCCGAGCCGCCGCCGGGAACCGAGGGCGTCGTCACCGGCGATCTCGCCGCGCCCATCGACTGGACGGCCGCACTGGCCGGCGTGGCGCATGTCGTCCACCTCGCCGGTCTCGCCCATGCCGGGCCGGGCCTCGACGAGGCGCTGTACCGGCGGATCAACACGCAGGCGACGCTCGACCTCGCCCGGGCGGCCTACCGGGCCGGCGTTTCGCGCTTCGTCTTCATCTCGTCCATCAAGGCGCAGACGGGAGCGTTCGACGGCCCGCCGCTGCGCGAGGATGATCCGCCTGCGCCCGACGATGCCTATGGCCGCTCCAAGCTCGCCGCCGAGCAGGGGCTTGCCGGTCTCGATCTGGACTGGGTGGCGCTGCGTCCGGTGCTGGTCTACGGGCCGGGGGTCAAGGCCAATATGGCGGCGCTGGTCCGGCTGGCGCGTCTGCCGCTGCCCCTCCCGCTCGGCGCGCTGACGGCGCCGCGCTCGCTGCTGGCGGTCGAGAACCTGGCCGATGCGGTCCTGTTCGCCCTGACGCCGCGATGCCCGGTTCGGCGCGCCTTCACCCTGGCCGATCCGACGCCGATCGGCGTGGCCGGAATCCTGACCGCCCTGCGGGCCGGCCTCGACCGGGGGCCGGGGCTGATCGCGGTGCCGACGGGCCTGCTGCGGTGGGGCGCGCGCCTGGCCGGGCGGGAGGAGGCCTTCGCCAAACTCGGCGGCAGCCTGGTGGCGCGGCCCGAGGCTCTGCTCAGGGCTGGCTGGCGGCCGCCAGCCGAGACGGTTCCGGCGCTCCGTCGCCTGGCGAGGCACTCTGCCGCCGGCTGAAATCGGGGATCGCCTCGTCGAGGATCGAATCCGCCGCCGTCCGGTCATCCGCCTTCAGCGCCACCTCGAGGCGCGCCAGCCAGCCCTGCAGCCGGGCGCGGTTGGCGAAGACGGGCTTGGCCGCCATGACGCCGTCGAGGCCGGTCTCCGCCATCGGCTCGTCGCGCGCGAACAGGATCTCGTTCATGCGCTCGCCGGGCCTGACGCCGGTCACGACGATCTCGATGTCCTCGCCCGGCTCGAAGCCGGCGAGACGGATCATCCGCTCGGCCAGGTCCATGATACGCACGGGCTGGCCCATCTTCAGCACATAGACCGCGGCCCGCTCCGCCTCGACACCATCCGGCCGGGCATGTGAGGCGGCGGTCAGGACGAGGTCGCAGGCCTCGCGGATCGTCATGAAATAGCGGATCATGTCGGGGCTGGTGACGGTCAGCGGCCCGCCGCGCGCGATCTGGGCCTTGAACTTCGGCACGACGGAGCCGACCGAGCCCAGCACATTGCCGAAGCGCACGGCGACGAGGCGCATGCCGGCGGCGGCCGCGACGAATTCGGCGTCGCGCGACTGCGCATACATCTCGGCGAAGCGCTTGGTCGCCCCCAGCATCGAGACGGGTTCGATCGCCTTGTCGGTCGAGATCAGCACGAAGATCTTGGCGTTGGCGGCGATCGCCGCGTCGGTCACGTTGACCGAGCCGAAGATGTTGGTCTTGACGCCCTCGCTCCAGTCCGCCTCGAGATAGGGCACATGTTTGAGCGCCGCCGCATGAATCACGATGTCCGGGGCGAAGGCGGTGAACAGGGCCGTGATCCGGTCGCGGTCGCGCACATCCGCCAGCACGCCGGACACGACCGTGGCATGCTCCTGGACGCTGAGCTGCTCGGTGATCTGGAAGAGGGCGGGTTCCGAACTCTCGACGATCAGCAGTTCGGCCGCACCGAAGGCGGCGCAGCGCAGGCAGATCTCGGATCCGATCGAGCCGCCGCCGCCGGTGACGATGACGCGCTTGCCCGTCAGGAAGGCGACCAGCCGCTCGCGGTCGATCCGGACCGTCGAGCGGACGAGCAGATCCTCGATTTCGAGCGGGGCGAGTTCGGAATCGCGCGCGCCGCCTTCCCCCAGGCTGTCGATGCGCGAGATCGGCAGGGCGAGCTTGCGGGTCCGCGCCAGCCATTTGTCCGGTTCGGCGTCGGGCAAGAGCGCGCTCGGAGTCGCGACGATCCGCCGGAACCCTTCGCCGCGCTCGGCTGCGTCTCCGGCGATCTGCTCGATCTGCGAGAGCAGGCCGAGCACGGGTACGCCGCGGATCGTCTGGCCGAGATCGTCGGCGCGGGGTGAGAGGATGCCGGCCGGCCGCAGCCGGCGCATCGTGCCGGCCTCCATGGCGCGGATCACCATCTCGACCTCGAAGCCACGTCCCAGCAGCAGTGCCGGCAGCGAGGCCTCGCGGGCGGCATGGTTGCGCGACCGCCAGAATTTGAAATAGCGATAGGCCAGCCGCGGCCCGCCGAGCAGGGCGATCTGGACCAGCCAGTAGAGGGCGATGCTGATCTTGCCGAAATAGAAGGCGCCGTAGAAATCCGGCGAGACGAGCACGTAGTCGATCACGACCAGCGACAGTGTCAGGATCGTGCTCGCCTTGACGATGTTCGACAGGTCCGGCAGCGACGCGAAACGCCATTTCGAGCGGTAGAGCGAGAACAGCCAGTAGACCAGGCCGCCATAGGCAACGAAGGCGGGCAGGAAGCGGGGCAAATAGCGCAGATGCTCCTCGAGCTGCTCGCCTTCGAATCGGATGACGAAGACGAGCCAGATCGCGAGCGCCGTTGCCACGAGATCGTGGGCGATGACGGCGAGCTTCTTGAAGCTCTGCTTGGAAGATTGGGCCATGACGGGCGGGGTATCCTGCTCCCTCGGCGGCTTGTCAACGCGGCGGCGGCCGCGCGGACGCGCCGGACCGTCAGCCCGCAGGCTTCGGCGCCTCCAGCGCGGCCATGATGAACGCGATCATCTCCTCGGCGGAGGGCCCTGGAATACGCTCGCATTGCGCCATCAGCAGGGGGTGCTGGAATCGCATCATGGCCGTGCGGATGCACTGGGTGGCAGCAACCGGCTCGATCGCGCGGAACTCGCCACTGGCGACGCCTTCGGCCACGACCCGGCCGAGCAGGGCATCGAACCGCTCGATATGACCGAGGATGGCGTCCCAGCTTTCCTCCATCGCGGCGCAGACCATCTCCTGCATGCGCTGCTGGTCGGCGAAACGGGCCTGGTTGATCCGGTGCGAGGTCAGCAGCATGTCGCGCAGGCGGGCGCCGGCCGGGCGCGGCTCGGCGATGATCAGCGACAGCGACTCCTCCAACTCGCCCTTGAAGCGCGCCAGCACCGCTTCGTTGATCGACTTCTTGGAGTCGAAGAACCGGTAGACATTGGCCGGGCTCATCCGCAGCGACTTGGCGATGTCGGCGACGGTCGTCTTCTGGTAGCCGATGTCGCGGAAGAAGCGCTCGGCCGTGTCGACGATGCTTTGCCTCGTATCGCGCTCGGGCTGATTCACGTGCGGGGCCTGTCCTGTTGGGTCGGCGGAGATGGATGGGAGCCCGACCGCTATGACGAATTTCGTCATTCGTCAACATTCTGGTGAATAAGCTTTTTCAATGCATGCCGCTTCGTCGCCTGCCATGCATTGATCTGGATTAAGCGGCGGTGCCGGATGGCGGCGAGAGGGGGGCTCGCCGGGGAGAACGCCCCGCGCTTCGCGCGGTTTCGGCGACAGTCCCGTCAGCCCGGCGCGGGGCGTCGATGGGCCAGCGCCAGAAGGGCCTCGATGTCGAGATGGCGCGCCAGATGCCCCGCCAGCCTGTTCAGCGTCGCCTCGACATCGCCCTCATAATGCATGCCCGAGGACAGCGGGGCGCCGATGATCGCGGCGAGCCAGGCGGCCCGTACGGAATCCGAGGCGAAGACACCGTGGAGATAGCTGCCGACCACGCGCCCGTCGGGGCTCGCGGCGCCCTCGCCGCGATCGTCGACCCGAAACGGCGCCCGCACGCGATCGGCCCCCTCCGTCCGCCCGAGATGGATCTCGTAGGCCTGGCCGGCGGCCTCGCTGGTGACATGCACGAAACCCGTCTCACGGACGGTCTTTCGGCCTTCCAGAACGGTCTCGACATCGAGGAGCCCGAGCCCGGGAGCCTCGCCGGCCGGACCTTCGAGGCCCAGCGGATCGCGCACCACGCGCCCGAGCATCTGATAGCCGCCGCACAGGCCGAGAACATGGCCACCCCGCCGGCGATGGGCGAGAATGTCGATGTCCCACCCCTGCGACCGCAGCGCCGCGAGGTCCCGCAGCGTCGTCTTGGAGCCGGGCAGGATGACGAGCCCGGCATCGCCGGGCAGCGCCTGGCCCGGCCGCATCAACACGAGATCGATCGCCGGTTCCAGCTTGAGCGGGTCGAGATCGTCGAAATTGGCGATGCCGGGAAGGACCGGGACGGCGATCTTGAGCCGAGCGCCGGGCTGGGCCGGCGCGCTGCGCAGGTCGAGCCCGTCCTCCGCCGGCAGGCGGGCGGCATCCGCGAACCAGGGCACGACGCCCAGGCAGGGCCAGCCGGTGGCCCTGCGAATCGTCTCGACGCCTTCGGCGAACAGCGCGACCTCGCCGCGGAAGCGGTTGACCGCAAAGGCGCGGATCATCGCGCGATCGGCCTCGTCCAGCACTGCATGGGTGCCGACGAGGCTGGCGATGACCCCACCGCGATCGATGTCGCCGACCAGGACGGCCGGCACGCCGGCGGCGCGGGCGAAGCCGAGATTGGCGATGTCGCGCGCCCGCAGATTGGTCTCGGCCGGCGAGCCCGCCCCCTCGACCAGCACGAGATCGGCCCCTGCGCAGAGCCGGTCGAAGCTCTCCAGCACCTTCGGCAGGAAATCCCCGCGACGCGCGAAGTCCCCCGAGGGGAGATGCCCGGCCACGCGGCCCTGCAGGATGATCTGGCTGCCGGCTTCGCTCTCGGGCTTCAGCAGCACCGGGTTCATGTCGACATGCGGCGCAATGCGCGCGGCGCGCGCCTGCAGCGCCTGCGCCCGCCCGATTTCGCCCGCCGATGTGGCGGCGGCGTTGTTGGACATGTTCTGCGGCTTGAACGGCCGCACCGTCAGGCCCCGGTCGGCGAAGAGGCGGCAGAGGCCCGCCACGAGCAGCGACTTGCCGACATTGGAGCCGGTGCCGAGGATCATGAGCGCGGGGGTGCGGGGCGAAGCCATGCGCCTGAT
>NCCO01000084.1 GCA_002279705.1 Allobosea sp. 12-68-7 | reverse complement strand
GATGGCGAGATCGTCGGGGTCGGCGTTGAGGCTCTCATAGACAGCCCTGAGCCCGGCAGCGGCTTCGTCGATGTCGCCGGGCCGTGATTGCCGGAAGGCGCGGTCGAGCTGGCCGACGTCGGTCTCGGCCGCCTCCAGCTCGGCCTCGAGCGCCTGGACCTGCTTGCCGAGACGATTGCCGCCGCCCGAGGCCTGGACGAGCTGGATCAGGTTGTCAAGCTGGCGCTCGATCCCTTCGCGGCGCGCCTGCGCGGCCGACAGTGCGGCCTGCGCCTGGCTCTGGCGATCGGTCGCGGCGTCGATCAACGCCTTGCGGCGCTGGCCGAGCCCAAACACGACCGCGTACTCGACCTTCTTGTAATCGTACATGGTGCGGTGATCGCAGCCGGCGCTGGCATGGGCGCGGCCACAGCGAAGCTTGTGGCCGCCGCCTCGAACCATCTTGTCGATAAACACCAAGTTGCTGTTGCAGGCTTCGCAGCGCACAAGGCCTGACAAGAGGTTTTTGCGGCGGCCGGGCGTGCCCTTGCCGAAGCCGCGCGCCTTGGACGCGGCTTGGGCTGCCCAATAGGTCTCCTCATCGATGATCGCCGGGAAATAGTCGTCGATCGGCGCTTCCGCCGTCGCATCCGATCCGCCGGCGAGCTTGCCGCGCGGAACGTAACGTCCGAAGGTCGCGGGGTTCGACAGGATCTTGGCGATGTAGCTGTCGTGCCAGTACTGGCCCTTCTTTTTGCCCGTGCCCCAGGTCGGGACTTCGTCGGCGTTCAGCTTCGCTTGGATCGAGCGGCGGCCGAATCCGGCAATCGTGTCCGCGAACATCTTTTGTACGATCTCGACGCGCTTGGGGATCTCGCGATACTCGCCCGACTTCGGCCCGCCGACGAGTTCGAGCCAACCGGGGCAGCGCGCCGTCATCGCCTGCTTGTCGTCAGCCGCACGCTGGCGCTTGGCCGCCCAAGCGTCGGAAACGCGCTTGGACTTCAGCGCGCTCTCCTCATGCGCACGCGACATCACCACGATCGAGATGATCAGCTGGGTCTGGTCTGCCCGCAGGCTCGCCCGCGAATAGACTCGCTGGTCGGTCAGCGTGACGATGATAATGCCGTTGCGGGTGAGGCCGAGGAACAGCTCCAGCGCATCGACGACCTCTTCGCGCGAGAGTCGGTCCAGACTTTCGACAAGAAGGTAGGAGCCTTTTGCGACATCTCCGGTTTCGACGCGCTTCAGGAATGCACCAAGCGCCGCGCGCTCGTCGCGATGCTTGCCCTTGAACGCGGATATACCCTCGTCGCGAAAGCTCTCATCGAGGACGAGACCGTGCTTGGCGGCATAGGTCCGCGCCGCCTCGATCTGCCGACGGAAGCTTTCGCCGCGCGCCTGCTCAGGCGTCGAGAAGCGCACATAGGAATACGCGCACGGCTTTGCCGCCTCAGATTGCGCCCTCGTTCTCGATCTTGCCATCGCTGTCGACATTGCCGTGCTCGCGGAAAAGAAGTGCTAGTAAGCTAGGACAATAGTGCATCTGACATTAGTGTCATGGAGCAGGTGCTCGACATTCCCTCTCAGGAGGCGATCACCAAGGACAATGCCGGCGTCCGCATCGACGCCGCCGCCTTTTACCAGGTGCTCGACGCCGCCAAGGCCTGCTACGAGGTCTCATCCCTCAACGACGCGCTGATGGTCCTGACCATGACCAATATCCGCACCGTCGTCGGCTCGATGGATCTCGACCAGTTGCTCTCGCATCGCGACGAGATCAATGAGCGGCTGCTGCGGGTGATGGACGCCGCCGCCTCCCCCTGGGGCGTCAAGGTCACGCGCATCGAGATCCGCGACATCCTGCCCCCGGCCGACATCGCCGGCGCCATGAACCGCCAGATGAAGGCCGAGCGCGAGAAGCGCGCCGCCGTGCTCGAAGCCGAAGGCCTGCGTCAGGCCGAGATCCTCAAGGCCGAGGGCCAGAAGCAGTCACAGATTCTCGCCGCCGAAGGCCGCAAGGAGGCCGCCTTCCGCGATGCCGAGGCGCGCGAGCGCTCCGCCCAGGCGGAAGCCGCCGCCACCGCCATGGTCTCCGAGGCGATCAGCCGGGGCGACATCCAGGCTGCCAACTTCCTGATCGCCGAGCGCTACACCGACGCCTTGAAGGCCATCGCCAGCGCGCCCAACAGCAAGGTCGTGATCGTGCCGATCGAGGCCGCGGCGCTGGCCGGCACCGTCGGCGGCATTGCCCAGCTCACCCGCGCCGTCTTCGGCGATGAGGCGGTCGAGGCCAGGCGGACGGGCTCCGTTCCGCCGACCGGCCGCGGCGCCTGAGGGAGCGAGCGATGTCACCGATCCTCCTGGGTCCCTGGGGCTGGGTCATCCTCGGCCTCGTCCTCATCGGCGGCGAGGTGCTGGCACCCGGCATCTTCCTGCTCTGGCTCGGCCTCGCCGCGCTCCTGACCGGCGCCGTGATCGGCCTGGTCGATCTCGGCTGGCAGGCCGCGGCCCTGGTCTTCGCCGGCCTCAGCCTCGTTGCGGTCTTGACCGGCCGCCTGCTGACGCGCCGCAAGGACGAGGAGCCCGATGCCGCGACCGGCCTCAACGATCGCGGCCGCCGGCTCATCGGCCGCGTCTTCCGGCTGGAGGCGACGATGACGGGTGGCGAGGGCCGCATCCGCATCGACGATTCGTCCTGGCGCGTCACGGGACCGGAGCTGCTGGCCGGGAGCGAGGTGCGTGTCGTGCGCGTCGATGGCGCCACGCTGGTGGTCGAGAAGGCGTGAGCGCGGACATCCCGCCGCGCGAAGAAATCCGGTTGTGTCGGGGCGCCAGCGGTCTATAGCGGACGCTCCGCCGCCAGACCGAACCATTCCCATGACCCTGCCCCGCGAAAGCCTGTCCCTGTCCAAGGACCGAATCAAGGTCCTGCTGCTGGAAGGCATCAACGATTCCGCCGCCGACCTCCTGGTCAATGCCGGCTACACCAACATGACGCGCCTGCCCAAGGCGCTGGACCAGGACGCGCTGCTGAAGGCGCTCGAAGGCGTCCATGTGCTGGGCATCCGCTCGCGCACGCAGCTCACCGACGCCGTCTTCGCCCGGGCCGACCGGCTCTTCGCCGTCGGCTGCTTCTCGGTCGGCACCAACCAGGTCGATCTCGAGGCGGCGCGCAGCCGCGGCGTGCCGGTGTTCAACGCCCCCTTCTCGAACACCCGCAGCGTCGCCGAACTGACCATCGGCGAGATCGTGATGCTGCTGCGCAAGATCACCGACCGCTCGGCCTCCGCCCATGGCGGTGGCTGGGACAAATCGGCGCAAGGGTCCTTCGAGGTGCGCGGCAAGGTGCTGGGCATCGTCGGCTACGGCAACATCGGCAGCCAGCTCTCGATGCTGGCCGAGGCGATGGGCATGCGGGTGATCTATTACGATCAGACGGACCGCCTGCGCCACGGTAACACCGAGCCCGTCGACAGCCTCCACGAACTGCTGGGCTCGGCCGACATCGTCTCGCTGCATGTGCCCGAGACGCCGCAGACCCATGGCATGATCGGCGCCGAGCAGATCGCCGCGATGAACCCCGGCAGCTACCTGATCAACAACTCGCGCGGCACGGTCGTCGATCTCGACGCGCTCGCCGCCGCGCTGAAGAGCGGCCATCTCGCCGGTGCCGCCGTCGACGTCTTCCCCGTCGAGCCCGCCTCGAACACCGACCGCTTCGTCTCGCCGCTGCAGGGCCTGCCCAACGTCATTCTCACGCCGCATGTCGGCGGCTCGACGGAAGAAGCCCAGGAGCGCATCGGCGCCGAGGTCGCCCGCAAGCTGATCGACTATTCCGATGTCGGCTCGACGGTGGGCGCGGTCAATTTCCCGCAGGTCCAGCTCGCCGCGCGCGCGGTCGGCACGCGCTTCATCCATGTCCAGCGCAACGTCCCGGGCATGCTGAGGCGCCTGAACGACGTCTTCGCCGCGCGCAACGTCAACATCGCCGCCCAGAACTACCAGACGGACGGCGAGATCGGCTATGTCGTGATGGAGGCGGAGAGCATCGGTGCCGATGCGCGCGAGATCCTGCGCGAGATCCGGGCGCTGGACGGCACGATCCGCGCGCGGCTGCTCTACGAGCGCGACTGACCGCTCAGTAGGCCTTGTCGTCGGCGGCGCCGGACTTGATCGGCGCCTGGGCGGCGATCGGGTCGCTGGCCGGGAAGGTCGCCTTCAGCGCCGTGTCGAGCTCGGCGTCCGGCCCCTTCTGGGCGGCTTCCTGGGCGGCCTCGCGCTGCTCGCGCTTTTCCTGGCGCAGGCTTTCCCTGGCGGGATTGGTGCTCGTCGTCATCGCGACCCCCTGATGCAGGCCCGTCCGCGGGCCGATGCGGGGTCAACGCGACTCAAGACGTCGCGTTCCCTAAAAGCGACGCGGCCAGACGATCCGCACCCGCAGCCCGCCGCCCTCGCGGTCGGCCAGGGTCAGGTTGCCGCGATGGGCTTCCGCGATCGCGCGCACGATCGACAACCCGAGCCCGAAGCCGCTGCCCTCCTTCAGCGTCCGGGCCAGATCGCTGCGATAGAACGGTGCGAACACCTTCTCGCGCTCATCGGGCGCGATGCCGGGCCCGTCATCCTCGACCTCGATGGCGATGGCGGCAGAATCGGTGTCGTCGAGCTTCACCACGGCCCGGCCGCCGAACTTGATCGCGTTGTCGACGAGATTGGTCACGGCGCGGGTCATCTGGTCGGCGTCGCAGATGGCCGAGGCGCGCATCGGCCCCTCATAGACCACGATGTGGCCGAGATCGGCGAAGTCGTCGCAGATCGTCTGGAGCAGCGCCGGCATGTCGGTCGCCGTCATGCTGCCGGACGCCCGCCCGTCGCGCAGATAGGACAGCGCCCCGCCGACCATGCGCTCCATCAATGCGAGATCGGAGACGATCGCCCGGCGCTGGCGCTCATCGGCGATCTCGTCGGCGCGCAGTCGCAGCCGCGTGATCGGCGTGCGCAGATCATGGCTGACCGCGGCCAGCATGCGGGTGCGGTCGTCGATCAGCCGGCGGATGCGCGCGGCCATGCCGCCGAAGGCGCCAGCGAGCCGCTTGACCTCGATGGGTCCCTGCTCCGGCGCCACGATGGTGTCGCGGTCGGGATCGAAGCGATCGACGGCCTCCGCCAGCCGCGACAGCGGCGACGCGACGGCCCGCGCCGCCCAGAGCGAGAGCAGGCCCACCAGCGAGACCAGCAACGCGATCATCACGGCCAGATAGAAGATGAAGGCCTGGCCGCGCGGCGGCGGGGTGCGCGGCTCGGGCGCCATCACGAGACCGCTGCCATCGGCAAATCGCAGCCCGAAAGGCGGCGGGCCGCCCTGGCCGGGCACGCCGTCGAGCATCAGGACCTGCGTCTCCGCCCCGAACCGCTCTCTGAGATTGTCGAGCATCTGGCGGTCGGGCCAGGTGGGCGCGCGCGCGCTCGCTGGCGCATCCGGAGGCAGGCGGGACAGCCTGGGGTGGGAGGCGAGCGCGGCATCGACGATCGCCGCTCTCGCCGCCGGTGTCGGCGCTGCCTCGATCGTCCGGGCGATCGCGACCAGCTCCGTGACATAGGGCAGGTTCGGCACGCGCTTGAGTTCGGGCGGGAGGAGGACGAGCAGCGCCGCGATCGTCACGAGATTGGCCAGAACCAGCGAGCCGATGACGATGGCGGTGATCTGGGCGGCGGCCCGCGCCGGCAGGAGGCGCAGCAGCAGCCGCCTCATGGCGCCGTGCTCTCGGACGGCCGCTCGATGTCCGGAGAGAACATGTAGCCGCCGGAGCGGATGGTCTGGATCAGCTCGGGCTCGCGCGGGTTGCGTTCCATCTTCTGGCGCAGGCGGCTGACGAGCACGTCGATCGAGCGCTCGAACGGAGCCGCCGTGCGGCCCTGCGTCAGGTCGAGCAGCTGGTCGCGCGACAGCACGCGCCGCGGCCGCTCGCAGAAGGCGAGCAGGAGATCGAGCTCGGCCCCCGTCAGCGCCACGCGTTCACCCTCGGGGTTGAACAGCCGCCGCACCGCCTTGTCGAGGCGCCAGCCCGCGAAGGCGAGAACCGGGCTCTCGCCCACCTCGACGGCCGGAACATGCCCCGCGCGCCGCAGCACGGCACGGATCCGTGCGAGCAGCTCGCGCGGGTTGAACGGCTTCACCAGATAATCGTCGGCGCCCATTTCGAGACCGAGGATGCGATCGATCTCCTCGCTCTTGGCGGTGAGCATGATGATCGGGATCGTGCCCTCGTTGCGCAGCCGGCGGCAGAGGCTCAGGCCGTCCTCCCCCGGCAGCATCAGGTCGAGCACGATCAGGTCGAAGCGGCCGTCGCGCAGGGCGGCGTCCATCTCGCGGCCGTTCGGCACGGCGCGGACGCGGAAATCGTTGTTGCGCAGGAAGCGCGACACCAGCGTCGCGATCTCGCGGTCGTCCTCGACGACCAGGATATGGGGTGTTCTGCTCATCGTCTGGCTCTAGCGCCGCTCACGGGCAAGGTCGTGGCCGAAAGCGTTTCTGAGTGTGTCTGTCGCCGGACCTGGAAAAGCAAGGTTACCAGAAGGCGCCAGGCAGACGTCATCCAGAAAACTCGCGGCCGCAGAACGGGCAGAGCCACAGCGTTCCGTGAGCGCCATGTCCAAGCTCTCCCTCGCCACCCCCGTCACCGCCTTCCCCCACCTCGCCCGGGCCGTGGCCGGGCTGGCGCTGATGGCAGCCCTCTCGCTCTGGCTCTGGGCCGTGCCCTCCCTCCTCGCACGGGACGGCTTCGCCCTGCGCGGCGACGCCGCCTGCGAAACGAAAGCCTATCGCGACCCGGTGACCGGGCGCGTCCGACCGGCGCCCTCGCCTCACCGCGCCACCACCGGGCGCTGCCCGGCCCGCTCCGATGGAGCAACCTCATGACCCATTGCAGCCTCGCCCGCAGCCCGGATCGCGACAACCCGATCCGCCCTGACGGCGCCTCGGCGCGGCGCTGGCTGCTGGCGCTGCTGGCGATCGTTCCCCTCGCCCTCGTCTTCGGCTCCGTGGTGGGTTTCGCGATCGGCCGTTTCGCGACCGCAGCCCCGTCCTATCGCGACCAGCGCCTCGCCCAGGTCTCGGGCGATCTTCGCCGTGTCGACGGCGACTACCTGCTGGCCCTGGGCGATTCCCATGTGGCCCGCTGGCAGGCCCGGGAGCTCTGCGGCCTGCCCATGATCAATGCCGGACTGCATGGCGCGACGACGGCGGATGCCGATGCCTTCCTCGCACGTCTCTCCCTGCCGCACCGGCCCCGCGCGATCATCCTCGCCGTCGGCACCAACGATGCCAACCGCAAGCGCTTTCGCGAGCCGCCCGAGGCCGCCATCCGCTTCCGGCATGCCTTCCACGCGCTGCTTCGGCAGGTGATCGGCAGGTCGGAGCTTATCCTCGTCGCCACAATGCCGCGGATCGAGGCGAGCCAGGATGCGGTCTTCTCGACGCAGGCCGCCACCGACATCGCCGCCTCGGCGGAGGCGGCCTGCCGCAAGGAAGCCACCTGCCGAGTCGCGGACCGCTTCGGTGACGCCATGCCGAGGATGGATGGGCTGCATCTCGCCGACTACGAGCGCGCCTATCGCGAGATCGCGCCCGCGATCTGCGGCGCGATCGCCGGTCACCTCACCGAGGATCTGCCACCGGGGCAGACTGTCGGCGCAGGGAGGCCATGACGGTTCGGCCACCCCACTGGATCGACGTCCGTCCCGGCCCCATTTACGCTCCATCGCTGCCGGCCTCGGGCCGGAGCCCCGTGAGAGCCCGCCATGGTCGCCATCTCCGTCCTCGATCTCGTTCCCGTCTGTGAAGGCCAGGAACCGGGCGACGCCCTACGCGCCTCGATCGACCTCGCCCGCCATGCCGAATCCCTCGGCTACACCCGTTACTGGGTCGCCGAGCACCACAACATGGTCGGCATCGCCAGCGCCGCGACCGCCGTCGTCATCGGCCAGCTCGCCGCCGCGACGAAGACGATCCGCGTCGGCGCCGGCGGCATCATGCTGCCCAACCATGCGCCACTGATCATCGCCGAGCAGTTCGGCACGCTCGAGGCCCTGTTTCCCGGCCGCATCGATCTCGGCCTCGGCCGGGCGCCCGGCACAGACCAGATGACCATGCGGGCGATGCGCCGCAGCCCGATGTCATCCGACAGCTTCCCGCAGGACGTGCTCGAACTGCAGGCCTATTTCGCACCGGCCGGGCCGAACCAGGTGATCCAGGCCGTGCCGGGCGCCGGGCTGAACGTGCCGCTGTGGATCCTCGGCTCGAGCCTGTTCGGCTCCCAGCTCGCCGCAGAACTCGGCCTGCCCTACGCTTTCGCCTCGCATTTCGCGCCGGACGCGCTGATGCAGGCTCTCGCCATCTACCGCGAACGCTTCAAGCCTTCCGAGCAGCTCGCGCGGCCTCACGCCATGCCCGGCATCAACGTTATCGCCGCCGAGAGCGATGCGGAGGCGCACCATCTCGCCACCTCCCTGCAGCAGCGCTTCGTCGGCATGGTGCGCGGACAGCGCGGCAAGCTGCAGCCGCCGATCGACGACATCGAGACCTACTGGTCGCCCAACGAGAAGGCGCATGTCGCGGGCATGCTGCGCTACGCCTTCATCGGCTCGCCCGACACGCTGAAGCGCCAGCTCGGCGCCTTCATCAGCACGACACGCGCCGACGAGATCATGGTTACGGCGCCGATCTTCGACCATGAGGCGCGGAAGCGCTCCTACGAGATCCTGGCCGGCATCGCACCGGATCTGGGGGTCGAGGCCAGAGCGGCCTGATCCCCAGGAACTTCCGCCCCCGCATGGCGTTGCCCGGTCTCGCACAAGGCATTCCGGGGGACTCATGAAACTCAATGTGGCGGCGACGCTGACCTATGGCTTCGGCAGCGATACGCAGGTCATCGCAGCGATCGAGGCAGCGCGATCGCCCGACCAGACGATCATCTCGGAGAGCCTGACGGTCTGGCCCGACTGTGAACTGGTTCGCGATCAGGACCCCGTCACCGGCGAGCGGCGCTTCCGCACAGCCTTGTCGGGTCAAGTCGAAATCCGCTACCGCGCCGTGGTCGACAACGGCAAGCGCATTCCCCTGGTCCCCTATGCCCGCCAGCACGCGTGGTCGGAACTGCCGCAGGACGTGTTACCCTATCTGCTGCCGAGCCGGTTCTCGCCATCCGACGAGTTCATGCGTTTCGCCCAGCGCGAGTTCTGCGCGATCCAGGGCGGCGGTGCGCGCGTCCTGGCCGTGCTCGACTGGCTGCACGAGCATCTCGATTACGTGCATGGCGTCAGCCACGCCCAGACCACGGCGCAGCAGACCTTCATCGACCGGGCCGGCGTCTGCCGTGACTTCAGCCATCTCGGCATCGCGCTGACACGGGCGCTCAACATTCCCGCGCGCGCGGTCAGCGCCTACGCGCTCGATCTCGACCCGCCCGATTTCCACGCGGTCTTCGAGGTCTATCTCAACGGCGGCTGGTGGCTGGTCGATCCGACGCGGCTCGCCCCCGTCGAGGGCATGGTGCGGATCGCCAGCGGCCGCGACGCTGCCGACATCGCCTTCCTGACCAGCCAGTTCAACTGCCAGTGCCTGGCCCAGAGGATCACGGTCTCGCAAGCGCCGGACGATGCCGGGCAGCAGGCCGCCTGATCAGGCGGCCGCCGCACGCCGCGCCGAGCGGCGCAGGTTGAAAGCCAGCGCCGCCAGGAAGAACACCGCCTGGACGACGACGATGCAGGGCCCCGTCGACCCGTCCAGATGATAGCTCAGGATCGTGCCGATCACGCTCGAGACGGTCGCGACCGTGACGGCGACCGCCAGCATGGCGTCGAAGCGCCGCGTCGTCAGGAAGCCGATGGCGCCCGGCGCGATCAGCATGGCGACGACGAGGATGATGCCGACCGCCTTGAGCGCAGCCACGATCGTCAGCGCCAGCAGCATCAGCAGGCCGAAATTCAGCCGGCGCACCGGCAGGCCGATCGCCCGCGCATGGGCCGCATCGAAGGCGACGAGCAGAAAGTCCTTCCGCTTCGCCAGCATGATCGCAACCGTCGGCAGCGCGATCGCGGCCGTTTCCGCGATATCCGCCCAGCGCACGCCGAGCATGTTGCCGAACAGGATGTGCAGCAGGTGCTGGTCGCTCTCGACCTTGACGAACATCACGAGACCGAGCGCGAACATGCCGGAGAAGACGATGCCCATCACCGTGTCCTCCTTCACCCGGCTGTTCTCCTTGAGATAGCCGATGGCGAGCGAACAGCTCAGGCCCGCGACGAAGGCTCCGCCCGCCAAAGGCAGGCCCAGGATCTGCGCCAGCACGATGCCGGGGAGGACGGCATGGGAGACCGCGTCCCCCATCAGCGACCAGCCCTTCAGGATCAGGAAGCAGGAGAGGACGGCGCAGACGACGCCGACGATCACCGCCACGAGGAGTCCACGCTGCATGAACTCATGCGACAGCGGCGCGACCAGCCACGCTTCGATCAGGCTCATGGCGCACGCCCTCTCCGAATGGGACCATGCCGGCGCGAACACACCCCCTCCCCCCGCTTGCGGTGGGGAGGGTTGGGGTGGGGGGCAGTGCCGCTCGGCGAGACGATCAAGGACAGGGCTTTGGCTTTTCGCCCCCCCATCCCTAACCCTTCCCCACCGCAAGCGGGGGTAAGGGAACACCGTCGAGCACCCTGACAACGACTCGTCACGGCGTCTCCGACACGGCGCGGGCCGCCCGCGCCGCAGCGAGGCGCCCGTGCTTGGGCGCAAACACGAAGGCGAGCAGGAACAGCAGGGTCTGGAACACGACGATCAGCCCGCCCGTCGAGCCGTCGAGGAAGTAGCTGGCATAGGCGCCGGCCGCGCTGGTGAAGACGCCGAGTGCCACCGCGAGGCAGATCAGCCGGCCGAAGCGGTCGCAGAGCAGATAGGCGGTGGCGCCCGGCGTGATCACCATCGCGATCACCAGCACGGCCCCGACCGTCTGCAACGCGGCCACCGTGCAGGCGCTGAGCAGCACGAAGAACAGGATCTTGATCCGCATCGGCGAGAGACCGACCGCCCGCGCCTGGTTTTCGTCGAAGAACACCAGCATCAGGTCGCGCCAGCGCGCCACCAGCACGACGAGCGAGACCGCGGCGATGATCGCGACCTGGACCACGTCCTCGTCCGAGATGCCGAGGATGTTGCCGAGCACGATCGACTGCACGTCGACCGAGGTCGGGTTGATCGAGACGATCAGGAGCCCGACCGCGAAGAAGGTGGTGAAGACGATGCCGATGACGGCGTCCTCGCGCAGTTGCGTGCGCACCCGCACCAGCGCCATGGCGAGCGCCGCCAGCATGCCCGAGAAGAAGGCGCCGGCCGCATAGGGCACCTTGAGCAGATAGGCGAGCGCGACGCCCGGCACGATCGCATGGGCCAGCGCGTCGCCCATCAGCGACCAGCCCTTCAGCATCAGGAAGCAGGACAGGAAGGCGCAGACCCCGCCGACCAGCGCCGAGACCCAGATCGCCCGGAGCATGTACTGATAGCCGAAGGGTTCCAGCAGAAGCGCGATCACGGCGCACGATCCTTTGCCGTGTCGGCCGCCTCGCCGGTGGTCTGTCCGCCCGCGACGCGCTCGCTGTCGCGCTTGCCGTAGAGCACCAGCGGGCGCTCGTCGTCGGTGATGACGGTGACGCGCCGGTCGTCCTCATCGTCATGGAGGTCGGCGCCACCGAGGCGGAAGTGGCGCAGCGCCCCGCCGAAGGCGCGCTGGAGATTGTCGTGGGTGAAGGTCGTCGCGGTCGGACCGGCCGCCAGCACCGTCTTGTTGATGATCACGACCTGGTCGCAGAAATCCGGGATCGAGCCGAGATTATGCGTCGAGACCAGCATCAACCGGCCCTCGTCGCGCAACTCGCGCATCAGCGCGACGATCGCGTCCTCGGTCTTGACGTCGACGCCGGTGAAGGGCTCGTCGAGCAGGATGACCTGCCCGCCCTGCGCCAGCGCGCGCGCCAGGAACACGCGCTTGCGCTGCCCGCCCGACAATTCGCCGATCTGGCGTTTGCGGAACTCCAGCATGTTGACGCGCGCGAGCGCCTGCTCGACCGCGTCGCGATCCGCCCGCTGCGCGATGCGCAGGAAGCCCATATGGCCGTAGCGGCCCATCATCACCACGTCCTCGACCAGGACGGGGAAGGTCCAGTCGACCTCCTCGGCCTGCGGCACATAGGCGACGAGCCCGCGCTTCAGCGCCTGGCCCACCGGCAGCCCCGCGATCGCGACCGACCCGTGCGCCGGCTTGAGGAAACCCATTAGCGTCTTGAACAGCGTCGACTTGCCGGATCCGTTGATGCCGACCAGGGCGCAGATCGTGCCGGCCCCGAGCGCGAAGGAGGCGTCGTTGACCGCGGTGACGCCATTGGCGTAGCGCACGGTGACGCCCTCGACCGTGATCGAGGGCATGGCTTCCCGCAGAGCGGCGGCCGGCGCGCTCAATGGCCGAAACCCGTGGCGACCGTGCCCACCGTGGTTTCGAGCAGCTTCAGATAGGTCGGCACCGGACCATCCGCCGCCGACAGCGAGTCGACATAGAGCACGCCGCCATAGCGGGCGCCGGTCTCGCGCGCGACCTGCCTGGCCGCCTTGTCGGAAATCGTGCTTTCGCTGAACACGGTCGGGATCTTGTTCTTGCGGACGAGATCGATCAACCGGCGCACCTGCTGCGGCGTGCCCTGCTGATCGGCGTTGATCGGCCAGAGATAGACCTCGCGCCAGCCATAGTCACGGGCGAGATAGGAAAAGGCCCCCTCGCTGGTGACCAGCCAGCGTTGCGCCTGCGGCACCTTGTCGAGACGCGCGCGCAGCGGCGCGTCGACCGCCCGGATCCGCTCGGCATAGGCCTTCGCATTGGCAGCGTAGATCTCGGCACGCGCCGGATCGGCCGCGGCCAGCGCCTTGCGAATGTTCTCGACATAGATCAGCGCGTTGGTCGTCGACATCCAGGCATGCGGGTTGGGCCGCCCCTGATAGGGCCCTTCCGTGATCCCCATCGGCACGACGCCTTCGCTGACCACGGCACTGCGGACATTCTTCACATTGTCGAAGAAGCGCTCGAACCAGCGCTCGAGATTGAGCCCGTTCCAGAGCACGAGATCGGCCGATTGCGCCTTCACCACGTCGAGCGGCGTCGGCTGGTAGTCGTGGATCTCGGCGCCGGGCTTGGTGATCGACTCGACGATGGCGGCATCGCC
>NCCO01000083.1:30239-64709 GCA_002279705.1 Allobosea sp. 12-68-7 | reverse complement strand
TCGTCGCTCCAGTTCTCGCGCACCTTCACGAACAGGAACAGATGCACGGTCGCCTCGGCGGCCTCCGCGATCTCGATGCGCGCCTTCTGGCCGATCGCCTTGATCGTCTGGCCGCCTTCGCCGAGCACGATCTTCCGCTGGCCTTCGCGCTCGACATAGATCGTCTGCTCGATGCGCACCGAGCCGTCCGGGCGCTGCTGCCACTGCTCGGTTTCGACCGTCGAGCGATAGGGCAGCTCGTCATGCAGCCGCTCGAAGATCTTCTCGCGGGTGATTTCGGCGGCGAGGAAGCGCAGCGGCGCATCCGAGATCTGGTCCTCCGGATAGAGCCAGGGGCCCAGCGGCAGGCGCGTCTCCAGCCAGGCCAGGATGTCCTTGACGCCGTAGCCGGTCAAAGCCGCGATCATGAAGGTCGTCTCGAAGGACCCTTGCGCGTTCACCCGGGCGGTGATCTCGAGCAGCTTGTCCTTGGCGATGGTGTCGATCTTGTTGAGGATCAGGAACTTCGGCTGCCTCAGCTCGGCGAGCTTCTCGAGCAGGCGCGTGTTCTCCTCGTTGTCGAAGCGCTCGACATCGATCAGCACGCCGATCAGATCGGCATCGGTGGCGCCGCCCCAGGCGCTCGTCACCATCGCGCGGTCGAGCCGGCGCTTGGGCTGGAAGATGCCGGGCGTGTCGACGAAGATGATCTGCGCCGCCCCCGACATCGCGATGCCGCGCACCTGGGTGCGCGTCGTCTGCACCTTGCGCGAGACGATCGAGACCTTGGCGCCGACGAGCTGGTTCAGCAGCGTCGACTTGCCGGCATTGGGCGCGCCGATCAGCGCGACGAAGCCGGCCCGCGTCGGCGCCCGGGGCGCGCCGTCCGTCTCGTCAGCCATGGTCGCTCTCCATCGTTTCGGTCCACAGCCCCTCGCGGCGCAGGAAGGCTTCGGCGGCGGCCTGCTCGGCCAGCCGTTTGGACGGGCCCTGCGCCTCGGCATCGACGAGGCCCGTGATGCGCGCCGCGACCCGGAACACCGGCGCATGGTCGGGGCCCGAGCGGCCGCGCTCGGAATAGGTCGGTGTCGGATAGCCCTGGCCCTGGGCCCATTCCTGCAGCGCCGTCTTGGCGTCCCGCAGCGGCCGCACCGGCTTGAGCAGGCGCTCGCCGAAGGCGCGTTCGACCAGCGCGCGCGCCGCCTCATAGCCGCCGTCGATGAAGACGGCGCCGATGATCGCCTCGCAGGCATCGGCCAGGATCGCCTTGTTCTTGCGGGCGCCGCCGAGGATCTCGCCTTCGCCCAGCCGCATGAAGGCGCCGAGATTCCAGGCGATCGCGACCTCGGCGCAGGTTTCCTTGCGCACCAAGTCCGCCAGCCGACGCGACATGTCGCCCTCGGCCGCGCTCGGATAGCGGGCGAACAGCATGTCGGCGATGCACAGCCCGAGCACCCGGTCGCCGAGGAATTCGAGGCGCTGATAGCTCTGCAGTCGCGGGCCTTCCGCGCTCATATGGGTGAGGGCGGTGTTGAGCAGCCCCTGATCCTTGAAGGCATGGCCGAGCGTGGCCTGCAGGCGGGCCGTTTCGGGCGGCTTGCGCCCGTTCTCGCCGGCCTTGCTCACGTGCGGTTCTCGCTCACTGCTGCATCGGCCTCACTTGATCGCGCTGAACAGGCGGTTCCAGCGCACTGTCCAGGGCCACTCCCAGAGTTTCCAGGCGGCTTCGCCCTCTTCGATCGAGAAGAAGATGATCTCGGCCCGGCCGACGAAATTCTCGAAGGGCACGAAGCCGACACTGCGGTCGCGCGAATCCAGCGAGTTGTCGCGGTTGTCGCCCATCATGAAGAAGTGGCCGGGCGGCACGACGAAGACCGGCGTGTTGTCGAACGAACCGCGGTCGCCCTCGCGCTCGATGATCTGGTGCGAGACGCCGTTGGGCAGCGTCTCGCGATACTGGATCGCGGGCGAACTGCGGCCCCAATTGTCGGTGGTGACGAAATCGGCGATCCGCTCGCGCTTCACCGGCTGGTTGTTGATGTGCAGGATGCCGTCGATCATCTGGATGCGCTCGCCGGGCAGCCCGATCACGCGCTTGATGTAGTCGGTCGCATTGTCGGTCGGCAGCTTGAACACGGCGATGTCGCCGCGCTTGGGCTCGGCCGCCCAGACGCGGCCGGAGAACAGCGGCGGGCTGAACGGGATCGAGTGCTTGGAATAGCCGTAGGTGTATTTCGAGACGAAGAGATAGTCGCCGATCAGCAGGGTCGGGATCAGCGAGCCCGAGGGAATGTTGAAGGGCTGGAACAGCAGCGTCCGGATCACCAGCGCGATGAGCAGGGCCTGCACGACGACCTTGATGGTCTCGACGATTCCGCCCTCGTCCTTGGCGGTCTTCTTCTTCGAATCGACGTCGTTGGCCACGCGGGCGCTCCTGGGACGGGGGTCCAGCGCGCGGTCTAGCGGAATGTCGCCCGCCAGACAACGCCGGCAGAGGAGCGGGGCCTCGGCGCCGGCCGGCAGGCCCGCGCGCGTCGTCATCTGCAAGCGACGATACGTCTTTTGACATGGACGGCGCGCCGAACCGGTCTAGGAGAGCGTGGGCCGCCGGTTCCGACGGTCCTGTCCCCGCGCTCTCCGCCGTCTTGAAGCCCCGATCGTCCAGGAAACCGTGAAGCTCCTCTTCCGCTCACCGCCGCTCGGTGCTCGCTCGCGGCCGGCCGTCCAGGCGACCGCGGCGATCGCGCTCGCCGGCCTCATCTCGGCGGCTGCCACGGCGGCCCGCTTCGCGCTCGAAGGCACGTTGCCGCCCGGCTATCCGTTCCTGACGTTCTTTCCCGCCGTGATCATCACGAGCTTCCTGTGCGGGACGGCCGCCGGCACGCTCTGCGCCGTGCTCTGCGGACTGGCGGCCTGGTACTGGTTCATTCCGCCCAACGGCTTCGCCCTCGACCGGCAGAGCGCTTTCGCGCTGGCGTTCTATGTCTTCATCGTCACCGTCGACATCGTATTGATCCACCTGATGACGCGCGCGATGCGACGGCTCGAAGCCGAGAAGCGCGTCTCGAACGCGCTGGTCGAGCAGCAGCGGACGATGTTCGAGGAACTGCAGCATCGTGTCGCCAACAACATGGCCTTCGTCACCAGTCTCCTGAACATGTCGCGGCGGCGCCTCAAGGCCGATCCCGCGGCGGCACCGGCGATCCTCGACGAGGCCCGCAACCGCATCGAGACCATGGCGCGCATCCATCGGCGCCTGCACGACCCCAGCCAGGTCGACCTGCCGGTGCGGGCCTATCTCGGGGATCTCTGCACCGACGTGATCGAGGCGAGCGGGATGTCGCGCGTCGCCTGCGAGGTGGATGTCCCGGACCTGACCTTCGACATCCGCAAGCTCACCCCGCTCTCGATGCTCGTCTCCGAGATCGTCACCAATTCGCTCAAGCAGCCTTTCCCGACGGCCGCGCCGGGCGCATCGCGCTGTCCATTCGCCTGGTCGACGGCGAGACGGCGGTGTTGACCATCGCCGATGACGGCGTCGGGCTGCCCGAGGCGCCGGAGGACGCGGCGCCGGGGCATGGGCTGGGCCATCGCATCGTCGAGGCCCTGGCCAAGCAGCTGAAGGGTATGCTCGTTCGCCAGTCGGGCGCGGGCCTGGTGACACGCATCACCTTCCCCTTGTGAGGTCGCCCGGCGGTAATGAGCCACCGCCCGATTGACCTTACGAAACGCCGCGGGCACCATCTTGGCCGGGCTAGGGGGAGACGCCATCATGAACAGCAAGAAATACGCGGCGGAGGCCATCGGGACCTTCTGGCTGACCTTCGCGGGCTGCGGCAGCGCCGTCATCGCTGCCGGCTTCCCGCAGGTCGGCATCGGCCTTCTCGGGGTCTCGCTCGCCTTCGGCCTCACCGTCGTCACCATGGCCTATGCCATCGGCCATATCTCGGGTTGCCATCTCAACCCGGCCGTCACGGTCGGCCTGGCGGCCGGCGGGCGTTTCCCGACGAGCCAGATCCTGCCCTACATCGTGGCGCAGGTGGCCGGCGCCGTCGTCGCGGCGGGCGTGCTCTATCTCATCGCCAGCGGCGCACCCGGCTTCGACCTCGCCAAGGGCTTCGCCTCGAACGGCTATGGCGAGCATTCGCCGGGGAAATACAGCCTGTTCGCCGGCTTCCTCACCGAAGTCGTGATGACGATGATGTTCCTCTTCATCATCATGGGCGCGACCCATGGCAAGGCTCCGGCGGGGTTCGCGCCACTGGCCATCGGGCTCGGCCTGTGCCTGATCCACCTCGTCAGCATTCCCGTCACCAACACCTCGGTGAATCCGGCGCGCAGCACCGGCCCGGCGCTCTTCGTCGGCGGCTGGGCCATGGGGCAGCTCTGGCTGTTCTGGGTCGCGCCGCTGATCGGCGGGGCGCTCGGCGGCCTTCTCTATCGCTGGCTGAGCGACGAATCGAAGGCGTAGGTCATGGGCGCGGCCACGGCCGCGTGAGCGCTCTTCGTCCAGCCTGCGGATGCGCTCAGGCCGGCAGCAAGCGTGCCTCGATCACCACGAAGGCCTGCGCCATCGGCGGGTCGTCGGTCATCGAGACATGCACGATCGCCTCGTGCCCGGGCGGCGTCATCGCCGCCAGCCGCGCGGCGGCGCCGCCGGTCAACCGCAGCGTCGGCCGCCCGCCGGGCAGGTTGACGACCTCCATGTCGCGCCAGAAGACGCCGGCGCGCAGACCTGTTCCCAGGGCCTTGGAGCAGGCCTCTTTCGCCGCGAAGCGCCGGGCATAGGACGCCGCGCGCGTCGCCCGCTGGTCGGATTTGGCGCGCTCGACCTCGGTGAAAACGCGGTGCGTGAAGCGCTCGCCGAAACGGTCGAGCGACTTCTGGATGCGGTCGATGTCGCAGAGATCGGAGCCGATGCCGAGGATCATGCGCGAGACTTACGTCGCGGCGCGCCCCTCGTCCATCGCCTGCCGCATCCGCAGGAGCGCGGCGTCGAGGCCGATGAAGATCGCCTCGCCCATCAGGAAATGGCCGATGTTGAACTCGACGAACTCAGGCACCGCCGCGAGCTGCCGCGCCGTCACGTAGTCGAGCCCGTGGCCGGCATGGACCTCGAGCCCGAGCGATGCGGCGTAGGCCGCACCTTTGGCGAGGCGCGCGAACTCGGCCTTCGCCTTGTCGGCATGCCCGTCGGCGACGGCGTGGCACCAGGTCCCGGTATGAAGTTCGATCACCGGCGCGCCGAGCTTGGCCGCCATCGCGATCGGCGCCTCGTCCGCCTCGATGAAGAGCGAGACACGGCAGCCGGCCGCAGCCAGCCGCGCGATGGCGGGCCGCAGCGCCGCCTCCTGGCCGACGACGTCGAGCCCGCCCTCGGTGGTGCGCTCTTCCCGCTTCTCGGGGACGAGGCAGGCCGCGTGCGGCTTCAACTGCTCGGCGAGCGCGATCATCTCCTCGGTCGCCGCCATCTCGAAGTTCAGCGGCTTGGTCAGCTCGGTCGCCAGGCGCGCCATGTCGGCGTCCCGGATGTGGCGCCGGTCCTCGCGCAGATGCGCGGTGATGCCGTCCGCTCCCGCCGCGACCGCCTGATGCGCGGCCCGCACCGGGTCGGGCAGGGCGCCGCCGCGCGCATTGCGCACCGTCGCGACGTGATCGATGTTCACGCCCAGTCGCAGCCGGTTCGCCATGGGTCAATTCTCCTCGGGACCGGGCGTGCATAGACGAGAATCCGCCACCGCCTCAAGACACGCATTGTCACGCCCGGCCCCACGGAAAATGATGAGTCGCGATGATTGGCGGCTTGGCCTTGGTGCTTCGGTAACTGCATCGTCAGTCGAGGCCGGCGCAGGGCTGCGAATAAGGCAATCGTAAAGACTCGGCCCTACCGTGGACGATCAGGGTATCCGGGTGTCATGGGGCGCGTGTCGTGCAGCTTGCCGTAAAGTCGGGAATGTTCGAGACCGAGGTGACGCGCGACCGGCGCGATCACGCCCAGGAGCCCGATCGTTCCCTCGGCCGCGTCGTCTCCTGCGACGGCTCGCGCGCGACCATCGCCAGCACCGTGGCCGGAATGGCGAGGCTCGGTCCCGAGTCCTGGACCGTCGGGCGGATGATCTCGATCAATCTCGGCCGCACCCGCATCGTCGGCCTGGTCTATGAAATGTCGGCGGTGAATGCCGTCTGGGACGAGGGCGCCGACAACGCGATCCATGTTCAGGTCGAACTCCTCGGCGAAGTCATCGAAGGGGCCGATGGCGGCACGAGCTTTCAGAGCGGCATCTCGACCTATCCGCCGATCGGCGCCGTCGCCCACCGCATCCGGTCCGGCGATCTCGCCCTCGTCCACGATCTCGGCACGCGCAAGGCCGTCACCATCGGCACGCTGACGCAGGATCCGACGATCCCCGCGACCATCTGCATCGACGACATGCTGGCGCGGCACTTCGCGCTGGTCGGCACCACCGGCGTCGGCAAGTCGAGCGCCGTGTCGCTGCTGCTGCGGCGCGCCATCGCCGCCCGCCCGCGGCTGCGCGTCCTCATCCTCGACCCGCACAACGAATATGCCTGCGCCTTTCCCGACCGGGCCCTGGCGATCGACGCCGAGGCGCTCGACCTGCCGTTCTGGATGTTCAAGCTCGAGGAGTTCGCCGAGGTCGTCTTCCGCGGCCGGACCGCCTTCGACGAGGAGGCGGACATCCTGCGCGAGGTCGTGATGGGCGCGCGCGAGCGCTATCGGGCCGGCAGCTCCCGCAACACGATGCGTGATCTCAACTCCACGCTGCTCAAGCGGCCGCTCGACGCCGGCCTCGGCCGCCGCGAGGAGGGCACGGGCAGCGCCAGCGACATGCCGACGCCCTACCGGATCATCGACGCCATCGCGATCATCGACGAGTTCATCGGCCTGCACGAGAAGCGCTGGCCGCACGCCTCGCTGCGCTCGCTGAAGGTTCGGCTCGAGACCCTGCACAACGACCCGCGCTACCAGTTCATGTTCGCCCGCGCCAACATGATGGAGACGATGGCGCCGGTCGTCGCGCAGATCTTCCGCGTGCCCCATCACGGGCGCCCGATCACGGTCTTCCAGCTCGGCGGGCTGCCGTCCGAGGTCGTCGACGCCGTCGCGTCCGTGCTGGCCCGGCTCTCCTTCGACCTCGCCTGGGCCAGCCAGGGCACCTACGAGATCCTGCTTCTCTGCGAGGAGGCCCATCGCTATGTGCCGGCCGATCCGTCGCTCGGCTTTCAGCCGACGCGCCAGGCCATCGCCCGCATCGCCAAGGAGGGCCGCAAATACGGCGCCTATCTCGGCGTGGTGACGCAGCGACCCGGCGAGCTCGACCCGACGATCCTGTCGCAGTGCTCGACGATCTTCGCCATGCGGCTGGCCAACGAGATCGACCAGCAGATCATCCGCTCCGCCATCTCGGATGCCTCGGCCAGCACGCTGAAATTCCTCTCCTCGGTCGGCAACCGCGAGGCGATCGCCTTCGGCGAGGGCGTCGCGACGACGATGCGGATGCGCTTCGCCGAGCTCGCCCCGCATGAACTGCCGGCGATGGACCTCGTCACCGGTGGCGATGGCCGGCGCGAGCCGGGGCTCGACGAGATGGTGCGCCGGATGCGCGGCTGAGCCCGCGCGCGGGCGACGCCAATCTTGCATCCGCGGTGCTTTGCCTGTAATGGCACGCGCTACCCATTTCCATGCATCGCGACAGATCAGAAGGAGCCGCCCATGGCTCGCGTCACCGTTGAAGATTGCATCGACAAGGTCGACAACCGCTTCGAGCTGGTCCTGCTCGCCAGCCATCGCGCGCGCATGATCCAGTCGGGCTCCGCGATCCTGGTGCCGCGCGACAACGACAAGAACCCCGTCGTCGCGCTGCGCGAGATCGCCGACGAGAAGCTCAAGCCCGAGGATCTGAAGGAAGACCTGATCCACTCGCTGCAGAAGCATGTCGAGGTCGACGAGCCCGAGGCCGAGACCGTGCCGCTGCTCGCCGCGCCCGGCCAGAGCGCCTCGACCCCCGATTCGGAGGTCCAGTTCGACCGCATGAGCGAGGACGACCTGCTGCGTGGCCTCGACGGCCTCGTGCCGCCGACCGAGAGCGCCGACGACGAGGATTGAGCCCTGCCAGGCCTCCCGGCCTGACGGCTTCGTCACCCGCTCCGCTAAAGCCCGGCGCCGCCGGGCTTTTTCGTGCCCGCTTCGGGGATTACGCCTTGCTGCCTGCCCCTGCTGCGCCGATATTGACGGACTCCAGATCAGGCAGGCGTGACAGAGGGCCCGCATGGGCATGATGCGGCAATACGAACTCGTCGACCGGGTTCGAAGCTACAATCCCAACACCGACGAGGACCTCCTCAACCGGGCCTATGTCTATGCCATGCGTGCCCATGGCACGCAGAAACGCGCCTCCGGCGACCCGTTCTTCGCCCATCCGCTCGAGGTCGCGGCCCTTCTGACCGATCTCAAGCTCGACGACGCGACGATCGTGGCCGCCGTGCTGCACGACACCGTCGAGGATACGGCCGCTACGCTCGAAGAGATCGAGAGCATGTTCGGCCCCGACATCCGCCGGCTGGTGGACGGGCTGACCAAGATCAAGAAGCTCGACCTCGTCTCGAAGAAGGCGGCCCAGGGCGAGAATTTCCGCAAGCTCCTGCTCGCCATCGTCGACGATGTCCGCGTGCTCCTGGTCAAGCTCGCCGACCGGCTGCACAACATGCGCACCCTGCATTTCATGGCGCCCGAGAAGCGCCTGCGCATCGCCGAGGAGACCGCCGAGATCTATGCCCCGCTCGCCGGGCGCATGGGCATGCAGGAGCTGCGCGAGGAGCTGGAGGAACTCGCCTTCCGCCACATCAAGCCGGAGGCGCATGCGACCGTCACCAAGCGGCTGGAGGAGGTCACCGAGCGCGAGGGCAGCGTCATCGGCGAGATCGAGAAGGACCTCAAGGACAAGCTCGCCGCCAGCGGCATCGAGGCCGAGGTCTCCGGCCGGCGCAAGCGGCCCTATTCGATCTGGAGGAAGATGGAGCGCAAATCCATCTCCTTCGAGCAGCTCTCCGACATCTTCGGCTTCCGCGTCATCGTCGCGACGCCGGAGGATTGCTACCGCGTGCTCGGCATCGTGCACATGACCTGGCCGATGGTGCCCGGCCGCTACAAGGACTACATCTCGACGCCCAAGCAGAACGACTACCGCTCGATCCACACCACGGTGGTCGGGCCGGGCCACAGCCGCGTCGAGCTGCAGATCCGCACCGACACCATGGACCGCATCGCCGAATTCGGCATCGCCGCCCATGCCCATTACAAGGACGGCCGCACCACCGAACTGGCCAATTATGCCGATGAGAGCCGCGCCTATCAGTGGCTGCGCCGCACCGTCGACCTGCTCGCCGAGGGCGACAGCCCGGAGGAATTCCTCGAGCACACCAAGCTCGAACTCTTCCACGACCAGGTCTTCTGCTTCACGCCGAAGGGCCGGCTGATCGCGCTGCCGCGCGGCGCCACGCCGATCGACTTCGCCTATGCGATCCACACCAATGTCGGCAACAGCGCGGTCGGCGCCAAGATCAACGGCCGCATCGCCCCGCTCCTGACCGAGCTCGCCAATGGCGACGAGGTCGAGATCACCCGCGCCGAGGGGCAGACGCCGCCGGCCGCCTGGGAATCCCTCGTCGTCACCGGCAAGGCCCGCGCCGCGATCCGCCGCGCCACCCGCAGCGCCGTGCGCCGGCAGTATTCCGGCCTCGGCCGCCAGATCCTCGAGCGCGCCTTCGGGCGGGCCGACCGCCCCTTCAGCGACGAGAAGCTGAAGGCGGCGCTCAAGCGTCTTGCCCGCAATGCCGTCGACGATGTGCTCGCAGCGGTGGGACGCGGCGAGATGTATTCCGGAGACGTGGTCAAGGCCGTCTATCCCGACCTCGAGCCCGAGAAGCGCGCCACGCCCGATCCCAAGGCGGCCGGGGCCAGCACCGGCAACGGCAAGGGTTGGTTCGAGCTGCGCCAGGGCGAGAACCTGAAGTTCAAGCTGCCGGGCGAGGGGACGGGCGACGAAGTCTCCGGCGACAACGCGATCCCGATCCGCGGCCTCGGCGGCGACCTGCCGGTGCGCTTCGCGCCCAATGGGGGCGCCGTGCCGGGAGACCGCATCGTCGGCATCCTGACACCGGGCGAGGGGGTGACGATCTACCCGATCCAGTCGCCCGCGCTCGCCGACTTCGACAACGAGCCCGAGCGCTGGCTCGACGTGCGCTGGGATCTCGACGACAAGGCGATGCAGCGCTTCCCGGCGCGGATCGCCCTGAACTCGATCAACGAGCCCGGCTCGCTGGCCCAGATCACCACCACCATCGCCGAGCATGACGGCAACATCGACGCAGTCGCGATGCATCGCCCGAACCCGGACTTCACCAACGTCACCATCGACCTGACGGTCTGGGACCTGAAGCATCTCAGCGCCATCATCAGCGAATTGCGCGAGAAACGGGTGATCAGCCGGGTCGAGCGGGTGGTGGGATAGGCCTCAGCCGGCCCGGAAGGCCGCGGCCAACGCGCGCACGAAGGCGTTGGCGCGCGGCGTCGCCACCTGGCTGCGCAGGACGACGCAGGAGATGCCGAGGCCGGGCAGGCCCCACTCCGGACCGATATAGGCCGTTCCTGTCGGCGCCAGCCGCGCCGCCAGAGGCGAGACGCCGAGCCCGCCCGCGACTGCCGCCTGCACCGCGGCCATGCCGCCGCCGATGAAGGCTTCGCGCCGGGCGATGCCGGCGCTGTTTCGCCCTGCGATGTCCTGCCCTAAACCCATCCCATGGAATGGAGCGACGAGGGCACGATCATCGGCGTCAGGCGCCATGGCGAGAGCGCCGTGATCCTGGAGGTGATGACCCGTGACCATGGCCGCCATCTCGGCCTCGTCCGCGGCGGGCGCTCCGCGAAGCAGCAGCCGGTGCTCCAGCCCGGTAACGCCGTCGCACTGACCTGGCGGGCGCGGCTGGACGAGCATCTCGGCGAGTACAGGGTCGAACTGCTCGCCTCGCATGCGGCGCGGCTGATCGCGGCGCCGGTCGCGCTGTACGGGCTCGGCACTATCGGGGCCCTGTTGCGATTGTTGCCGGAGCGCGACCCCCATCCTGGCCTGCACGAGGCGCTCTCCGTGATGGTGGCCCATCTCGACGAGCCCGCCCTGGCGCCGGCGCTGGTGGTACGCTTCGAGGTGGCGATGCTCGCCGAACTCGGCTTCGGGCTCGATCTGGCCCGCTGCGCCGTCACCGGCTCGCCCGACGATCTCAGCCATGTCTCGCCGAAATCCGGCAAGGCCGTCAGCCGCAGGGCAGCCGAGCCTTATCGGGACCGGCTGCTGACACTGCCGCCCTTCCTCAGCGAGGGGCAGGGCGCGGCGGCGCCGTCGGCGGCGGATCTGCGAGCCGGCTTCGCGCTCACGGGCTTCTTCCTGCGCCGCTATGTCTTGGAACCGCGCGGCTTGGCCGAGCCGCCGGAGCGGGCGCGTCTGGTCGAACTCGCGGCGCGGGCTTCGCTCGCATCCGAGGCCTGAGCGCTGCGCAGCTCCTGCAGCAGCTCGATCTGCACCTCCTGGATCTCGGCGAGCCTCTGCCATTGCCGGTTGACCAGATGGTCCATCTTCTCGTGCAGATGCCGGATCTCCAACTCGGCCTTGAGATTGACCTGGTAGTCGTTGCGCGAGCGGGCGCGGTCCTTCGCCTCCTGCCGCTGCTGGCTCATCATGATCACCGGCGCCTGCACGGCGGCGACGCAGGACAGCACGAGATTGAGCAGGATGAAGGGGTAGGGGTCGAAACGCGCCGCACCGACGACATTGATCGTCATCCAGAACGCGATGACGACGCCAAACGAGATCAAGAAGGCCCAGCTTCCGCCGAAGCTCGCGACATGGTCGGCCAGGCGCTGGCCGAAGGTCCGGTCGCGGTCGATCTCGTCATCGGTGTTGCTGGTGATCAGCTCCGAGGAGGCGAGGCTTTCGGCCACCTGCCGGTCGAGTTCGGTCATCTCGCCGCGCTCGCTGGCGAGCAGCGCGTTGACATAGCGCGAGCGATAGCTGGCGACGGCGTCCTGAGAGACCAGCGCATGCGCCGGGAGATCGGGGTGGTCGCGGCGGATGGCGTCGGCGAGCGCCGGTCGCAGCGCGTCGAGGCCGATAAGGTGGCGCCGGGGCAGCGTGCGCCCGGTCAGAGAGCAGACGCCGTCTTCCGCGCTGGGCTCGTGGCTCGTCATGCGGCTCTCCGTCGGTTTTGGGCGTGTCTGCGTCGATTGCGTCGCGGTGCCTCGCCCGCCATCGTTCTAGCGGGGCGAATCGGGCCGTGCGATAGAGGCGCGGACGAAATCGCATTGTGGGTGAGCAAGCCATGGGGAAGCCGGTCGATCCGCCGCCGGAGGATGAATCCGAGCGTATCGATCTGAAATCGGCGCTCGAGGAGCGCTATCTCGCCTATGCGCTCTCCACCATCATGCACCGCGCGCTGCCGGATGCGCGCGACGGGCTGAAGCCGGTTCACCGCCGCATCATCCATGCGATGCGCCTGCTGCGGCTCGACCCCGGCCAGGTCCACAAGAAATGCGCCCGCATCGTCGGCGACGTCATCGGCAAGTTTCACCCGCATGGCGACCAGTCGGTCTACGACGCGCTGGTGCGCCTCGCCCAGGATTTCGCCCAGCGCTACCCGCTCGTCGACGGCCAGGGCAATTTCGGCAATATCGACGGCGATAATGCGGCGGCCTATCGCTACACCGAAGCGAGGATGACCGAGGTCGCCCGGCTCCTGCTCGACGGCATCGACGAGGACGCGGTCGATTTCCGCGAGACCTATAATGGCGAGGATGAGGAGCCGATCGTGCTCCCCGCCGCCTTCCCGAACTTGCTCGCCAACGGCTCGCAGGGCATCGCGGTCGGCATGGCGACCGCGATCCCGCCCCACAACGCCGCCGAACTCTGTGACGCCGCGCTCTATCTATGGTCCAGAAGGGCCGGCTGATCGAGAAGATCGCCGAGCTCCTGAACGACAAGAAGCTGCCGCTCGTCGCCGACATCCGCGACGAGTCGGCGGAGGACATCCGCGTCGTCATCGAGCCCCGCGCCCGCAACGTCGATCCGGCGCTGATGATGGAGTCGCTGTTCCGGCTGACCGAGCTGGAATCGCGCATCTCGATGAACATGAACGTGCTGACCGGCGGCCTCGTCCCGCGCGTGCTCGGCCTCAACGAGGCGCTGCGCGCCTGGCTCGACCACCGTCGCGACGTGCTGCTGCGGCGCTCGCGCTTCCGCCTCGGCCAGATCGAGAAGCGGCTCGAAATCCTGCGCGGCCTGCTGATCGTCTATCTGGACCTCGATCGCGTCATCAAGATCATCCGCGAGGAGGATGAGCCGAAGACCGAGCTGATGCGCGTCTTCGAGCTCAACGAGGTCCAGGCCAACGCGATCCTCGACACAAGGCTGCGCGCCCTGCGCAAGCTCGAGGAGATGCAGCTCAAGACCGAGCTCGACGAGCTGACCAAGGAGAAGGGCCAGATCGAGGAGCTGCTGGCCTCCGAACCCGTGCAGTGGAAGCTGATCCAGCACGACATCCGTCAGGTGAAGAAGCTGTTCGGGCCGGAGACCGCGATCGGCAAGCGCCGCACCTCTTTCGCCGACATGCCCGACACCACCGACATCGACCTGACCCAGGCGATGGTCGAGCGCGAGCCGGTGACCGTGGTGATCTCGAAGAAGGGCTGGATCCGCGCGCTGAAAGGCCATGTCCAGGACCAGTCGACCCTGACCTTCAAGGGCGATGACGGGCTGAAGACGGCCTTCTTCACCGAGACGACCGCCAAGATCCTGGTGCTCGCCACCAACGGCAAGGTCTTCACCCTGGAGGCAGCCAAGCTGCCCGGCGGGCGCGGCTTCGGCGACCCGATCCGCCTGATGATCGACCTCGAGGAACATGCCGAGATCGTCGAGGCCTTCCCCTACCGGCCCGGCCTGAAACTCTTGATGGTGACGACCGACGGCCGCGGCTTCGTCGCCCCGGCCGACGACGTCGTCGCCAACACCCGCAAGGGTCGACAGGTGCTCAATGTCGACATGCCCGTCGAGGCGCTGCTGGCGACGCCGGCCGAGGGCGACCATGTCGCGATCATCGGCCAGAACCGCAAGCTGATCTGCTTCCCGCTCACGGAGGTCGCGGAGATGAGCCGCGGCAAGGGCGTTCGGCTGCAGCGCTACAAGGAGGGCGGCGTCTCCGACGCCAAGACCTTCAAGCTGGCGGACGGCCTGACCTGGCGCGACACCTCGGGCCGGACCTGGACCGTGGCGCAGGCCGAACTGCTGGAATGGCTCGGCCATCGCGGCGAAGCCGGCCGCCTGCCGCCCAAGGGCTTCCCGAAAAACAACAAGTTCGGGGGCTGACCAGCAGTGAGGCGCTCGGCGCAGCCGTCATGGTCGGGCTTGTCCCGACCATCCACGTCGTCATGGGGCAAAGGCTGTGTTCAAGACGTGGATGCTCGCCACAAGGGCGAGCATGACGCAGTGGAAACCAAGATCCGTCAGTCACTTGCAGCCGACAGCGGAATCAACCCCGCAACCACCTGATTCAATCCCTCAGCGGATGCTCTGGCCGATGACGCCGACTTCGAGGCCGAGCGTGAGATTGTTGGTCACCGCCCATTCGACGCCGGCGCGCGCCTCGGGTCGCACCGCGATGTCTCTGCGTGAGAACGGCGCCGACCAGGGCGTCGCGCCCCAGCGATAGGTCTCGTTGGCGGCGGCCATGCCGACCTTGGTGTAAACAAGCACGTCGGGCGTCACCAGGACGCCGGTCTTGATCTGGAAGGCGCCGGCGAAGTCGCGCGTGAAGCTCGCCTGGCCGAAGCCCGGCGTGTTGGCGCCGCCGAAGCTCGGCATGTAATCGAGCGCGCCGACGATGCCGTAGACGAAATTGCCTTCGCGCTTCATCACGCCGGCCTCAAGCCCGAAGGTCGGGCCGGCACTGCTGCCGAAGCGCTTCGAACTGGTGACGTTGAAGCCCGTCGAGATCCGGGCATAGGAACCCTCCCAGCGCACCCCGCCGGGCGCCACCGTCGGCTGCGACCAGGCGAAGGAGGGCAGCGGCGCGAAACCGTCGAAGGGCAGCCAGGACTGGGCGCGCGCGGCGCCGGGCAGGAGCAGGGCGCCGGCGATCACGGCGGAGAGAAGCGGCACTCTCACGGTCGAACACATCCTCGTCGCAGCGGTCTGCAGTTCCAGACTAGCATGAGGAGGCCGGAATGTCGCGGATTTGTGGCGGCCCGGCGCGTCAGGACAGCTTGGTCTTGAGCTTCAGGAAGCGCATCGTCCGCTCGGCGGTGGCGGTGTCGAGCGCGGCATAGGACTTCAGGTCGTCCTCCGTCGCGGTCTTCGCGAACATCATCCGCCGGCCGCGCAGCTTCAGCACGGCGCCGAAGGCCTCCGTCGAGACGCCCAGCGCCCGGCAGGCGACGGCGATCCCGCTGGCATCGCGCTGCATCAGGACGCGCAGGGCTTGGTCGGTGCTGAGATGGGCGACCTGGGCGAAGACCAGCGCGAGGTGGAAGGCGCGGTCCTCGTCGGCGAGCATGGTGACGATCTCGTCGAGCGGGCGCTTGCCGGCCGAAAGGTCGGCCATCAGGAGCTTGATCTCGAGCCGCTGCTGGCGGGCCTGGCGGGCGAGGCTGAGCGCCTCGCTGCCGGGCTTGTTCCAGAGCGTCCCGTCCTCGCTCATCTGCCCGACGATGCGCATGACGCGCTCGGCGCGGTTCGGCGTCAGGTCGGAACGCGATGACAGGGCGAGGCTGATCTGGCCGTCCTGCCCGCCGCGTTCGATCAGCCGGTCGAAGCCCTTCTCGGAGAGGCTGGCGCCCTCGTTGGCGCTGACGGTGTGCAGCACCTCGCGGTCGCCGCGCTCGACCAGGATGTCGGTCACGCTCTCGGAGAGACGGGCGCGCTCGGCGATCGCCACGAGATGGCGCTGCGACTGCGTCACCGCGATCGCGGCCAGATCCGTGTCCGTCAGGACCGGCGAGAGCTTGAGGACGAGGCGGGCCACGTCCGCGTCGGGGTCGGAGGCCAGCGTCACCGCCACGTCGCGCGGCAGCGTCGGCGTCTCGGCGACGCGGTCGGCATAGTCGCGCCGTGCATCGGCTTCGAGATGCGGCAGCGACTTGAGCGCGATATCGCCGTAATGCGCCTGCGACGCCTCGTTGGGCGCCTCGTCCAGCAGGAACAGGTCGGTGACTGCATTCAGCAGCTGTCGCCGGCTGTCCGACGACATTTCCGCAGGCATTCGGGACAGTTCGCTGAGCATGGGGTGATCCGGGACCAAATCAGAGCGCCACCATAGCGCCGATGGTTTGACCGATGATTAAGATGACCCCGCGTGATCGGTGCGTTCGCACCATTCCTTTCCGCGGGGCAGGGCGCCCTCAGGCGACCCGCGCCTTCATGCGGATGAAGCGCATGCTGCGCTCGGCGGCCGCCATCTCGATCTGCGCGTAGCGGCGCAGATCCTCGTCGGTGTCCTTGTTGGCGAACATCAGGCGCCGCGCCCGCAGCGCCAGCACGGCGGCGAAGGCGGGGAAGCCGACCTCGAGCGCGCGACAGGCCAGCGCGATCCCGCTGACATCGCGCCGCAGCAGCACCCGCAGCACCTGTTCGGCGCTGATCTCCGAGGCCTCGGCGATCACCTGCGCGAGATGATAGGCGCGGTCCTCCTCGGCGAGCATGACGACGATGTCGTCGATCGTGCGCGAACGGTTCTTCAGGTCCTTGATCAGCTGGCTGACCTCGAGCCGCTGGCGCCGCGCCAGCCGCGCGATCGCGGCTGCCTCGCTGTCGGAGGCGAAGTCGACATCGTCGTCCTCGCCCAGTTCCACCAGCACGCGCAGGACCCGCTCGGCCCGGGCATCGCTCAGGTCGGAGCGGACGGCGACCGCCCGCGGGATCGCCGCCGCCTCGCGGCCGCGCTCGAGCAGGCGGTCGAAGCCTTCCTCGGAAAAGGCGGCGCCCTCGTTGCCGCCCACGGTCTTGAGCACGCCGGTGTCGCCCCGGTCGACCAGGATGTCGGTGATGTTCTCCGACAGACGCACGCGCTCGGCGATGGCGGCGAGATGAGCCTGCGACTGGTTCAGCGCGATCGCCGCGAGATCGCGGTCGGTCAGAACGGGCGACAGCCGCAGCACCAGCTGCGCCACCTCGCCATCCGGATCCCCTGCCAGCGCATTGGCGACGCTGCGCGGCAGGTTCGGCTCGGCCGCGACCTCGTCGGCATAACCCTGCCGGGCCTGGCTATCGAGATGGGGCAGGGCGCGCAGCGCGATCTCGCCGTAATGGTGCTTGGACAGACCCGTCGGCTCCGGGTCGCAGAAGAACAGGTCCGTCACCGCCTGCAGCAGCTTTCGACGCGCATCGGACGACGTCTCCGCGGCGAGTTTGAACAGCGAGTGCAGCATAACGCCCCCGAAGCCTTTCTCGTGACGGGCCAGCCCCACGGGGCGCCGGCCAGTGTGACGCAGCCCGGCGACCGCGAAAACCATTGTCGGGAATTGGTATGAACAAAACCTATTGCCGCAGCGTCCACGGCGTCGGTGCTCAGCGACGGTATCAGCCGATGCGTTCCCAACCCTGCGGCAGCAGCCTTTCCTGGGGCAGGAAGCGCTGCTTGTAGGCCATTTTCGGCGAGCCCTCGACCCAATAGCCGAGATAGATATAAGGCAGGCGCAGCCGCCTGGCCCGTTCGATATGGTCGAGCACCATGAAGGTGCCGAGCGAGCGCGCCTCCAGCGACGGGTCGAACACCGAATAGACCATGGAGAGCCCGTCGCTCAGCGTATCCGTCAGCGCCATCGCGAAGAGATCGCCCCGGCCGCGGCCGGTGAAGCCGCTGTCGGGGCCGCGCCGACGATACTCGATCAGCGCGGTCTCGACATGCGTGTCCTCGACCATCATCGCGAAATCGAGCGCCGACATCGTCGCCATTCCGCCATCGGGATGGCGCTCGTCGAGATAGGTCCGAAACAGCGAGTAATGCTCCGATCGGGGCCGCGGCGGCAGCCATTCGCCGATCAGGTCGCTGTTGTGCGACATCACCTTTCGGAAGCTGCGCGAGGGCCGGAAATCATCCACCAGGACGCGCACGGAAACGCAGGACCGGCAGGTCTCGCAGGCCGGGCGGTAGGCGATGCTCTGCGAGCGACGGAAGCCGCCATGGCTGAGCACGTCGTTGAGGTCGCGGGCGCGGGCCCCGACGAGATGTGTGAACACCTTGCGCTCTTCGCGCCCGGGCAGATAGGGGCACGGCGTCGGCGACGTCAGGTAGAATTGCGGGGCATCCCGCAACGGGCGCGTCACGTCAGGTTCGCTCCGGCATCGGGGTCGAGCCCGAGTTTAGCAGCAGCCTCGTCGGCAACAAGGCCCGCCTGCCAATGACCGCGACGGCATGACCGCCCTGTCTTGATCGCCGTCGAACTGACGGCATATATGCTGTCATGACGATCTCGGTCGTGATCGATACCAACGTATTCGTATCCGGCCTGCGGTCGGAGGGCGGTGCATCGCGTGCTGTTTTGCGCGCTGCGCTGCAAGGAGAGGTCGAGCCGCTATTCGGCAATGCCCTGTGGCTCGAGTATCGCGATCTGCTCACTCGCCCCGTCTGGAGCGACATCACGACGCCGCAGGAGCGCGACCAAGTCCTCGCGGCGCTGGCAAAGCGAGGCCGTTGGGTCACGATCTACTTCGGGTGGCGTCCGAATCTGCCCGACGAAGCAGATAATCATCTGATTGAGCTGGCGATCGCAGGGGGCGCTTCCGCTATCATTACACACAAGTTGCGGGACCTCGGCCGCGGCGAACTCCGCTTCGGACGGCTCGCCATCCTGACACCCGCTCAGTTCCTGGAGGTGAAACGATGACGGTCATGACCATCAGGCTGCCGGAGGAAACGGCATCGCGGCTCAAGTCGCTCGCGCAAAGCCGGGGGCTCAGCGTCAACAAGCTCGTCGAGCAGTTGAGCGCGCAGGCGCTGGCGGCGTGGGACACCGAAAACCATTTCCGAAGCGTCGCCGCGACGGGCGACATCGAAGCTGCCTTGGCGGTTCTCGACCGGCTGGACGCCGAAGCCAAGCCCTCTCGAACGGTGGGGCGGTAACAGGCGCTGGTCGCGCCTGCCACCCTGCTGTCAGGCGCGCACCACCACCAGCCCGGTGAGCAGGTCGTGGCCGAGGCGCCGGTCGCTGCGCACGATGCCGCAGAGAATGTCGAGCAGCCAGAGCGCCACCGTCGAGGCCGCGACATAGAACAACAGCGCGTGGACCGCGGCCGCCAGCCCGTCGGGCCGGCCGCCGGTGGCGGTCTCGACGCGCAGGCCGGCCATGCGCATGCCCCAGGTCGCCTGGCGCGGGCCGCCGATGGTCAGCGCGGCGTAGCCGAGCGCGGTTGCCACCGTCGCGATCGGGATCAGCAGCCAGGTCGCGCCGAAGGTGATGATGCCGAGCACCGCCAGCGCGAACCAGACCAGTGTGCCGAGGATCGCGAGGATGATGATGTCGCCGATCCAGGCGAAGATGCGCGAGCCCAGGACGCCGCTGACATCCTGAACCGGACGCTCGCCCATCGCGACGATCGGGGGCTGGCCGTAGCGGGTGTCGCTCATCGTGACATCGTGTCCTGTTCTCGTCCGGGCCGGTGCGGCCCTCCACACAATGTTTGGTCAGCGCCCCGGTTCCGCAAGGTCGCGGCCCGCAAGTCCGCGCCGCAGCACGCGATGGGGCGCAAAGCCGCTCTCGCGCAGCGCCACCTCGATCGCGGACGAATGGGCGCTGCCGCGGGTCTCCACGGTGACGTCGAGCGTCACGCCCTTGGCGGGCACGTCGAGGAACAGCCGGCCATGGCTGACCTCGAGGATGTTGGCGCCCTGCTCGCCGAGCAGGCTCGCGACCTTGCCGAGCAGGCCCGGCCGGTCGGCCGTCGTCAGCCGGAAGGCGACGATGCGGTCCTCGCGCTCGAGCTCGCGCACCATGATCGCCGCGAGCAGGCGGGTGTCGATGTTGCCGCCGCAGAGCAGCAGGCCGACCTTGCGCCCGGCATAGCGCCCCGGCTCCTTCAGCATCGCGGCGAGCCCGGCCGCGCCGGCGCCTTCTGCAAGACTGTGTTGAAGACTGGCGTAAGCATAGACCGCGCGCTCGATCAGGTCCTCGCCGACCAGCACGATGTCGGAGACGAGGCTGGAGACGATCGGCAGGGTCTGGACGCCGACCGTCTTGACCGCGATGCCCTCCGCCAGCGTCGGCCCGCCGACAGGCAGGTCGTCGGCGTTGATGGCGTTGAAGAAGGAGGGGTAGAGCGCAGCCTCCACCCCGATCAGCTCGATCGACGGCTTCAGCGCCTTGGCGGCCACCGCATTGCCCGCCATCAGCCCGCCGCCGCCGAGCGGAACAATCAGAACCTCCAGCTCGGGGTCGTCGTCGAGCATCTCGCGCGCGATCGTGCCCTGGCCGGCCATCACGGCGGGATCGTCATAGGGATGCACGAAGACCAGTTCCTCGGCCCCGGCGAGTTCGCGCGCCTTCTGCGCGGATTCGTACAGCGTCTCGCCATGCAGCACGACGCGGGCGCCGTGGGAGCGCGTGTTCTCGACCTTCACCAGGGGCGTGGTCTCCGGCATCACGATCGTCGCGGGAATGCCGAAGCGCCGGGCGTGATAGGCCACCGCCTGGGCGTGGTTTCCGGCCGACATGGCGATGACGCCGCGCTCGCGCTCGTCCTCGTCCAGCGTCAGCAGCTTGTTGACCGCGCCGCGCTCCTTGAAGGAGGCGGTCGCCTGCATGTTCTCGTGCTTGACCAGCACGGTCGCGCCGGTGAGCTCGGAGAGGCGCGGCGCCGGGACCAGCGGGGTCCGCAGCACATGGCCCTCGATGCGCCGCGCCGCCGCCTCGATATCCGCCGGCGTGATCGTGAAGGGCTCGCTCATGGTGGGGAGTCCGGTTGCTGAACAGGGCGTGAGGATGAGGGCGGACAGGCGGAGCGCTCAGACGGGCCGCGGCCTCAGCGCGCCATCGCCGAAGAAGCCGCCCGGCCGCAGGATCAGGACCACGGCGAGCAGGGCATAGACGGCGATGTCGCGCTGTTCGAGCGGCATCGTCGCCGACCAGAGCACTTCGAACAGGGCGATGCAAAGCCCGCCCAGCGCGGCGCCTGCCGGCGTGCCGATACCGCCGAGGATGGCGCCGATCAGCGCCTTCAGCCCGAGCGTGAAGCCGCCGGCGAACCCCATCCCGCCATAGACGGCGGTGACGATCACGCCGGCCATGCCGCTGGCCGCGCAGGCCAGGATCAACGCCCGGTCGCGGACCGCCCGGGGATCGACGCCGAAGAGCGCGGCCGTGCGCGAATCGTCGGCGACCGCGCGCCATTGCCGGCCATAGGCCGAGCGCCCGATCAGCAGGACGAGCCCGAGCGTCGCCGCGAACCCGGCCGCCGCCACGCCCAGCCCCAGCGGCGTTGCGGTCACGATGAAGCTGCCGGCGCGCGCCAGCGGCATCGGCTCGTTCAGCACGGGCGGCAGCCAGCGCAGCCCCGTGCCCTGGGCCAGCCGCAGACATTCCGAGAGGGCGAGCGCGAGGCCCAGCGTCGCGATCAGCACCGCCTGGCTCCGGGCCTGGGCGAGGGGCCTCAGCACGAACCGGCCCATCGCGAAGCCGTGCAGCGCTGCGACGGGGATGGCGACGACGAAGGCCGCGATCAGCCCCGCGACCGGTGTCGACGCCGCGACGGCGACGAACAGGGCCGACCCGACCACGGCGGCCGTCGCGCCCAGCGCCGCGAACTCGCCGAAACTCAGGATGATGCGCCCGCTGAGGCCGTAGATCAGCGCATAGGCGCAGGCGAGCAGGGCGTAGATCGCCGCCGTCGGCAGGGCGCTGAGCCCCTGCTGCAGGCTGTAGGCCGCGCCGTGAGGAAGCTCCGGCAGCCAGGATGGCAAGGCGGCGCCAGGGTCGACCGGAGGGTCGGCACGGTCCTCGAGATAGAAGCGGCGCAGCAGGTAGAAGCTCGCATCGTTCATCGGCTGGCCGTCGGAGGCGATGCCGATCAGGCCGCCGCGCCGCAGGCCCTGGCCCTCGCCGGCGAAGAGGCAGTCGATGCTGCGCCGCCGCACCGGGCCCGCGGCCGGTCCCGCCCGATAGATCATGCGCAGGACATGGGGCCGCGACCCCGTGCCCGACCGTTCGATCGTGATCGGCGTGCCCGGTGCGTTCAGGGCGGGAATCGCCTGGCGGCAGAGCCGCTGCTGGTCGGTGTCGAAGCGCTCGCTGCACGAGGCGAGCGCGAGACCCAGCAGAATTGTCGGCAGGAGAGGGCGCATGCGGCGGGCAGCCTAACGCCCGCCATCAGGCAATGAAATACGCTCCGTCATCCCGGACGGAGCGAAGCGAAGCTCCGGGATCCATCAGAGAGCAGCGTGCCCTCCGATGGATCCCGGAGCGGCGCGGCTGCGCCGCGTGTCCGGGATAACGGAGAGCTTCGTCTATACCTGCGGCGCGAAATAGGTCAGCACGCCGTCGGCGCCGGCGCGCTTGAAGGCGGTCAGGCTCTCCATCATGGCGCGCTCGCCGTCGAGCCAGCCATGGCCGGCCGCCGCCATGATCATCGCGTACTCGCCCGAGACCTGGTAGGCGAAGGTCGGCACCCGGAAATGGTCCTTCACCCGCGCGACGATGTCGAGATAGGGCAGGCCGGGCTTGATCATCACCATGTCGGCGCCCTCCTCGAGATCGAGCCCGACCTCGGCGATCGCCTCGTCGGAATTGCAAGGGTCCATCTGGTAGGTGCGCTTGTCGCCGACCAACGTCGCGTTGGTGCCGATCGCGTCGCGGAACGGGCCGTAGAAGGCCGACGCGTATTTCGCCGCATAGGCCATGATCTGCACGTCCTCCTGGCCCGACGCGTCGAGCGCGGCGCGGATCGCGCCGACGCGCCCGTCCATCATGTCGGAGGGGGCGATCACGTCGGCCCCGGCATCGGCCAGCGCCAGCGCCTGCTGGACGAGGATCGCCACGCTGGCGTCGTTGAGGATGCGCTCGCCCTCCATCACGCCGTCATGGCCATGCGAGGTGTAGGGGTCGAGCGCCGCGTCGCAGATGATGCCGATCTGCGGCACCTCGGCCTTGATCGCCCGCACCGCCCGGCACATCAGGTTGCGCGCGTTGACCGCCTCGGAGCCAGTCGGGTCGCGCAGCGCCTTGTCGACGAAGGGGAAGGGCGCGATCGCCGGAATGCCGAGCGCAGCCGCATGCGCGGCCTGGCGCACGGCCTCGTCGATGTTCAGGCGGTCGACGCCCGGCATCCAGGCGACGGCTGTGCGGGCCTCGCTCGAATCCATCAGGAAGAGCGGCCAGATCAGATCGTCGGTCGTCAGCCGCGTTTCGCGCACCAGCCGCCGTGACCATTCCGCCTTGCGGTTGCGCCGCATGCGCCGGGTCAGGCCGAGAGCGGGGGCCATGTCCGGGCGAAGCTGCGGCGCCGGGAAGGGCCGCACGTTCCGGGTGTCCAATGAGGCCTCCGTCGGCTGGGTGTGCCGGCAAGGCCGGTCACAGAACCGTAGCACATCGGAACCGTTCCAAAAAAGGGCCTGTCGTCGCACGGATCGTCGGGCGTCCGGGCGCGTTGACAAGCGTCGCCGGCCCGGCCCAGAACCGGGCCGAAGCAGCAGGGAGCGCAGCCGCATGTCGCAGACCCCGGAGATCCTGTGCGAGGTGCGCGGTGCGGCCGGCATGGTCGTGCTCGACCGGCCGAAGGCGCTCAACGCGCTCAACCTCGCGATGGTCCGCGAACTCGCCCGCGCGCTGGACGCCTGGGAGAAGGACCCGGCCGTGGAGCGGGTCGTCGTCACCAGCACGAGCGAGAAGGCCTTCTGCGCCGGCGGCGACATCCGCTCCCTGCACGATCTGGGCAAGGCGGGCCGTCATGACGAGATGCTCGCCTTCTGGGGCGAGGAGTACGTCCTCAACGCCCGCATCAAGCGCTATCCGAAGCCCTATGTCGCGCTGATCGACGGCATCGTCATGGGTGGCGGCGTCGGCATCTCCCTGCACGGCAGCCACCGCATCGCGGGCGACCGCTACCTCTTCGCGATGCCCGAGGTCGGCATCGGCTTCTTCCCCGATGTCGGGGCGACCCATGCGCTGCCGCGCTTGGCCGGCGCGGCCGGCATCTATCTCGCCCTGACGGGCGACCGGGTCGGCGCGGCCGATGCGCTGGCGTTCGGGCTGGTGACCCATGCCGTGCCGAGCGCGCGCATGGCGGAGGTCACGGACGCGCTGACCCGCCGTGGCGCGCTGGACGACATCCTGGCCGCGGTCAGCCATGATCCCGGCCCGCCGAAACTCGCCGGTGAGCGCGAGACGATCGCCCATGGCTTCGGTGCGCCGACCCTGCCTGCCATTCTCGCCCGTCTCGATGCCGCCGCCGCCGCCGGCAGCGCGTTTGCGGCCAAGCTGCGCCAGACACTCGCGGTGAAGTCGCCGACCAGCGTCGCCATCGCCTTCGAGCAGATGCGCCGCGGCGCCGCCCTCGACTTCGCCGAGGCGATGCGCACCGAATTCCGCATCGTCTCGCGCATCGCCCATGGCCATGATTTCTACGAGGGCGTGCGCGCGGTGGTGATCGACAAGGATCACGCGCCGCGCTGGCGGCCGGCCTCGCTCGACGACGTCGACCCCGGCGTCATCGCGGCCTATTTCGCTCCCCTCGGCGCGGCCGAGCTGGCGCTGGAGTCCTGAGGCGATGCCGGCGGGCGATTCCGAAACGCTGCGCAGCGGGCGCATCGAGGGTGGGGTGGGCGGCGACGCGCAGGCCGCCTCGACGCGCTGGCGCACGCTGCTGGTCTGGATGCTGCGCATCCTCTCCGTGCTCTGGCTCGCCAAGGGGCTGCTCGCCTGGGCCGTGATCTTCGGCGTCTGGGGCGAGGCGCAGCCGCCCTTCGAAAACCGCCTGCTCAGCTTCCAGGCCATCATCGTCTATTTCGCGGTGATCGATCTCGTCGCGGCCGTCGGCCTCTGGCTGACCTCGACCTGGGGCGGCGTGCTCTGGCTGCTGGCCGCGATCAGCCATCTGCTGCTGGCCTTCTTCTTCCCGCGGCTGCTGCCGATGACGTTCTGGCTGGCGGGAGCCTATCTCTGCGCGATCCTGGCCTATTTCGTCGCGACCTGGGCCGCCGAGAACGAAAGCGCCTGACGGCCGACCGTTCGACAGCGACGAGTCATGGTAACTATCGCTTTAGCTTAAGCCTTTCGGACTTCATCTTGCATTCACCCAGAGGGGTAAATCCCTGATTCATCCTGATATTTAAACTCGTTTTCATCCGCCCCGCCTATGGTGTTTCTCAGAAGCGGATCGGGAGATCAATCCTGACCGGCAGTCAACAGGCGGGATATACCATGAAAGCGAGCGTCAAGACTTCGGTCGTCGACAGGTCTGAAGAGGCTGACCTGAAGGTGAAGCCCCTCTACCTCGAGTCCCTCACGCTGGTGGAGCGGCTGCACCGCCGTCTCCTCGACGTCATCAAGGACGAGTTCGAGCGGCGCGGCCGCGACGACGTCAACAGCGTGCAGGCCCTATTGCTCTACAACATCGGCGATGCCGAGCTGTCGGCCAGCGAGTTGCGCACCCGCGGCTACTATCTCGGCTCGAACGTCTCCTACAACGTCAAGAAGCTGGTCGAGCTCGGCTATCTCCACCACGCCCGCTCGCGGATCGACCGCCGCTCGGTGCGCATCAGCCTCACCGAGAAGGGCGCGGAAGTGCACAATCTCGTGAAGGGCGTCTACGACAAGCATGTCCGCACGGTCGAGCAGATCGGCGGCATCGCGGCCGACGACTTCGAGCGCATGAACAACGCCCTGCTGCGCCTCGAGCGCTTCTGGACCGACCAGATCCGCTACAAGCTCTGAAACGGGGCGGGATCGCTCCCGCTTCCGCCTCTCTCGCACGCTGTCGCGGCTCCCGCCGCCGGCCGGGGGCGGCGTCGCGTTGCGCCGCCGCCACAATCGCGCCCTGCCTGTTGCAGGATGCCGCCATGCCCTAAATTCGCCGCGCTCATCACGCCTCGTTAATTGTGTTACGGCAGTTTCGCCCGTTATGAGGCTCCCGCGCCAGCGGGCGGCCCGCGGGTCCTGGCCGGACCCGCGCACGATGAACGAGTTCGAGAGGGACGTGATGCCGACGATGAGCCTGACCCGCCGCGAAACTGTTCTGGCGCTGCTTTCGGGCGCCGCTGCGACCACGGCCGTGCCGGCCTTCGCCCAGCAGGCGGAGTGGCGCCAGAGCTATGATGCCGGCGCCCGCAACGCGGTGGCCCGCTCGCACACGCCGATGCTCTCGCCGGAATCGCTCCAGGCGACGGAAGCGGCGGTCGTCGCCTATCGCGATCTCGCCGCGCGCGGCGGCTGGCCGACGATCCAGCTGGCCGAGCGCATGGCTGTCGGCTCGCGCGGTCCCGGCGTCGTGGCCCTGCGCCAGCGCCTGATCATCACCGGCGATCTCGAGGCCAATGCCGGCACGAGCAACGTCTACGACTCCTATGTCGAGGCCGGTGTCCGCAACTTCCAGGCCCGCGTCGGTCTCTCCACCACCGGCGCGATCAACCGGGCGACCGTCGCGGCGATGAACGTGCCGATCGACCGCCGCATCCGCCAGCTCGAGACCAACGTCATCCGCCTGCGCACCTGGTCGGGCAATCTCGGCAACCGCTATGTCGTCGCCAACATTCCGGCCGCGACGGTGGAAACCGTCGAGAACGGTCAGGTGGCGACCCGCCATGCCGCCGGCGTCGGAAAGATCGACCGCCAGTCGCCGCTGCTCTCGACCCGCATTCCCGAGGTCAACTTCAACCCGACCTGGACCGTGCCCGCTTCGATCATCCGCAAGGATCTGATCCCGAAGATGCGCAAGGAGCCGAATTACCTGACCGAGAACAAGATCCGCATCATCGGCCCCAATGGCGAGATCGCCCCGGAGCGGGTGAACTGGAACTCGGACGAGGCGACCCGCTACACCTTCCGGCAGGATCCGGGCGGCGAGTTCAACTCGCTCGGCTTCGTGCGCATCAACATCCCCAGCCCGCATGGCGTCTACATGCACGACACGCCGGCCAAGGGCATCTTCGGCGACGATTTCCGCTTCGTCTCCTCGGGCTGCATCCGCGTCCAGAACGTGCGCGACTACATCGCCTGGCTGCTCAAGGAGACCCCCGGCTGGGATCGCGCCAAGATCGACCAGGTCATCGCCTCGGGCGAGCGCATCAATGCGCGCCTCGCCACTCCGGTGCCCTGCCACTGGGTCTACATCACCGCCTGGGCGACGCCCGACGGCGGCGTCCAGTTCCGCGACGACATCTACAACAAGGACGGGCTGGGCCCGGCCCCCGTCGCCGCCCTGCAGGGCGAGCAGGACATCTGAGCGGCTGTTTCCGAGCCGCATGAAACGTGGAAACCCGCCGGAGACGGCGGGTTTTTTCGTGGGGGGAGAGCTGTGTCTGGTGTGGGTCGGAAGCGGACGTCTTGGGGAGCGATGTCAGCTTCAGCGAGAACGCAATCCAGAATGCTCGAACGCTTACCTACACACCCGTAATCGCTCGAAATGCGAGAAAATAATATAAAATAACCACGATAATTAATAGGCATCCAACAGGCCCGCCTGTCCATTGTTTTAGAAAAAACCAAATCAATACTAGTATAGCTATGAAGGCTATTCCTTTTGGGGTCGCAAACAAAATTCCTAAAACTAAAAACTGGAGGGCGCCATTGTCAGCTCCCAGCATGACTGGATGCCAAACATGGAGTAATTCAGCCCCAAATAATGCGTCAATGATTTCCAGCACTGCTCAAAACCCAATGAATTTTTCTGCTCTATTACAATCACTCATTCCTTAATGAAGCGCCCGACAAGGCACGCAGCGCGCTCTGGCAGTGTCAGCATCGGGTCGAGAGCAGACATCTTCATGCCCCCCAGCCGCGTCCCTCCTCAAACAATCCCGAGAAACAGCGCCAGCGACCGCGTCGCCGCCAGCATGGTCACTTCATCCAGTCGTCCGATCACGGCGCCGACCCTGTGCCGCTGGACCGACATCGCCTTGTCGATCTGGATTTGCGAGGGTTTGAGCAGGCCGTTCTGCGGTGTCGGCGCAACGGTGAGCCGGATCAGCGGCGCATCCACCAGCGTTCCCGAGATCAGCAGGACGGTGATCGTGCCAGTCTGATCGAAAGGATCGGCCTGGACGACGAGGGCAGGGCGGGGCTTTCCGAAATCGCCCGTCATCGCGACGGTGACGATCTCGCCGCGCCTCACGCCTCGTCCTCGCCGGTGAGATCGGCGAGCGCGGCATCGAGGAAGATCGCCAGATCGTCGTCAGCAGCGTCCGCCGCTGCGACGATGAGGGCCTGTCGCCGACATTCTTCGACGAAGCCGGGACGGCGCGTGTCGGGCACCCAGATCTGAACCGGCCGCAGCCCGGCGGCCCGCAGCGCATCGCGACGCTTCTGAACCCGCTGTTTGACGGGTGTGGGCATGAGCACCTCCACGATCCGTTACATGTCACAGATAACGGGGCGCTCCGGTGAGATCAAGTCGCGGCGGCCACCGCTCAGCTCTCCCCGCGCTCGGGCCCCTCCGCGCGCCCGGCCATCCGCAGCACGATCGCCCCCAGCACGGCCGAGGCGATCGAGCCCAGCAGCACGCCGATCTTGGTCGCCTTGCCCAGTTCGGGGCTGTCGAAGGCGAGCGCACCGATGAACAGGCTCATGGTGAAGCCGATGCCGCAGAGCAGGGCGACGCCGTAGAGCTGCAGCGTGTTGGCCCGCGCCGGCATCGCCGCGAGCCCCGCGCGGATGGCGAGCCAGGAGAAGCCGAAGACGCCAATCTGCTTGCCCAGGAACAAGCCGAGCGCGATGCCCAGCGGCACCGGCGCCAGCGCACTGGCGGGCGTCATGCCGGTGAAGGACACGCCGGCATTGGCGAAGCCGAAGATCGGGACGATCAGGAAGGCGACATAGGGGTGCAGCCAGTGCTCCAGCGTGTGCAGCGGCGAGTGCTCCGGCTCGTCGCTGTCGCTGCCGTCGCCGATCGGGATGGTCAGAGCCAGCATCACGCCCGCCAGCGTCGCGTGGACGCCGGATTTGAGCACGAAGAACCAGAGCAGCGCACCCAGGCCGAGATAGGCCCAGAGCTTCGTCACATGCAGGCGGTTGAGCACGATCAGCCCGACGATGCAGGCGCCCGCCAGCCCCAGCATCGGCAGGGACAGACCCTTGGTGTAAAACAGCGCGATGATGATGACGGCGCCGAGATCGTCGAGGATCGCCAGCGCGGTCAGGAAGATCTTGAGCGACACCGGCACGCGTGAGCCGAGCAGCGCCAGCACGCCGAGCGCAAAGGCGATGTCGGTGGCGGCGGGAATCGCCCAGCCGCGCATCGCGACCGGGTCGCCCTGCGTCAGCGCCAGAAAGATCAGCGCCGGCACGACCATGCCGCCGAGCGCGGCGATGCCGGGAAGCGCCCGGCGCGACCAGGTCGAGAGCTGCCCTTCGAGGAGTTCGCGCTTGATCTCGAGGCCGACCAGCAGGAAGAACACCGCCATCAGCGCGTCGTTGATCCAGTGCAGGATGCTCAGGCCGGCGACATAGCTGCCCAGCGTCGCGAAATAGAGCGGCGCGGCCGGCGAGTTCGCAATGATCAGCGCCAGTGCCGCGGAGATCATGAGCAGCACGCCGCCGGCGGCCTCGCTTTTCAGGAAGGCGCCCAAGGGCGAGCGCCTGGCGAAAGGGGCCTCGTCGGTCTTCGGCTGCATCTCCGGTCCTGTTCCCTCATGGTTGTTCGGCTCCTTCCCTTGTGCATTGACCGTGCGCTCATGTCACCCGCTTCCCGCTTGGAAAGGGGCTCCGCGGGTGCTACGGGACCGCCCATGGCGGGATCGAGCGCGGATTCCGCACGACAGACTTGAACCGCTTGGGCCCCCGGTCGGGACCATGCGACGATCCAGCGCCGATGGAGCCTCGCCATGAGCCATGACGCCGCCACTGAGGCGCATCTTTCGAACTCGTTCTTCGGCGCTTCGCTGGCCGATGCCGACCCCGAGATCAACAGCGCCATCGAACGCGAGCTCGGCCGCCAGCGCGACGAGATCGAGCTGATCGCCTCGGAGAACATCGTCTCCCGCGCCGTGCTGGAGGCGCAGGGCTCGGTGATGACCAACAAATACGCGGAAGGCTATCCCGGCCGCCGCTATTATGGCGGCTGCCAGTTCGTCGACATCGCCGAGAAGCTGGCGATCGAGCGGGCCTGCCGGCTCTTCGGCTGCGGCTTCGCCAACGTTCAGCCCAACTCCGGCAGCCAGGCCAACCAGGCCGTGTTCATGGCGCTGATGCAGCCGGGCGACACCTTCATGGGCCTCGACCTCGCCGCCGGCGGGCACCTGACCCATGGCGCGCCGGTCAACCAGTCCGGCAAGTGGTTCAACGTCGTCTCCTACGGCGTCTGCGTCGTCGACCAGCTGATCGACTATGACGCGATGGAGCGGCTCGCCCGCGAGCACAAGCCCAAGGTCATCGTCGCCGGCGGCTCGGCCTATGCCCGCCATTGGGATTTCGCCCGCTTCCGCGCCATCGCCGACGAGGTCGGCGCCTGGCTCTTCGTCGACATGGCGCATTTCGCCGGCCTCGTCGCGGGCGGCGCGCACCCTTCGCCCTTCCCGCACGCCCATGTCGCGACCACGACCACGCACAAGACCCTGCGCGGCCCGCGCGGCGGCATGATCCTGACCAATGACGAGGCGCTGGCGAAGAAGTTCAACTCGGCCATCTTCCCGGGCATCCAGGGCGGGCCCTTGATGCATGTTATCGCCGCCAAGGCCGTCGCCTTCCACGAGGCGCTGCAGCCGGAGTTCAAGATCTACGCCCGCGCCGTCGTCGAGAACGCCAGGGCGCTCGCCGAGACGCTGCGGACCAAGGGCTTCGACCTCGTCACCGGCGGCACCGACAACCACCTGATGCTGGTCGATCTGCGCTCCAAGACGATCACCGGCAAGGCCGCCGAAATCGCGCTCGGCCGCGCCCACATCACCTGCAACAAGAACGGCATTCCCTTCGACCCCGAGAAGCCGATGGTGACCTCCGGAATCCGGCTGGGCACGCCCGCCGCCACCTCGCGCGGCTTCGGCGTCGCCGAGTTCAAGAAGGTCGGCGAGCTGATCGCCGAGGTTCTGGACGGGCTCAGCCAGAACGGTGAGGAGGGCAACGCCGCCGTCGAGCAGGCGGTCAAGGCCAAGGTCCACGAACTGACCGGGCGCTTCCCGATCTATTGAGGAATAATCTGACAGAACCGCGGCTTGAACTGAATGCCCTACAGCATTACATACAGGTAGGCGCTGGAGGTCGGTATGCACAAGCAAGCTGTGACGATGCGAGAGCTGCAGAAGATGTCGGCGGCGACCATCAAGGCGCTGCCGCATGCCGTTCCGATCCAGAGCGACGGGGAAACCGTCGCTTTTCTGACTCCGCTGAGGGAGCCAGACCCCGAGGCATGGAAGCGCGTCCTTGATCAAATCGAGGCGCATCATGCCCAGCTGAGTCCGGAAACGAAGGCTTGGCTGGAGCAGTTCCTCGACGCGCGCGAACAGTGAACCTCGGGCGCAAACCCTCGGCTGGTCTGATCGTTGACACAAACATCCTGCTGTCGATGGTTTTGGGCTTCAGATTACACGGGGTGTGGGACCAGATTGCAACACGCAGGCGTCTGCTCGTCTCGGTCGAATCCGTCGCGGAGTTGATGGCCGTGCTCTGGCATCTCCGAGATCGTGCGCCAAACGCAGAACATGACGCGAGAAACGTATTGAGTCTGGTCGAGGTGCCACCGGAAGCGCGCTACCACATGTCGCTCGTGGCGGCTGCAGACGCGCTCCGCCATGCGCCGGCCTCCCGGAACGGCAGCGTCAAGGACGCCCACATCCTCGCGTTGGCCTGGACCTTTGACGCCGACATCTGGTCGCATGACCGCGATTTTGCCGGCACGGGCTGGCCGTCCTGGTCAAGCGCCAATCTCGCCGCAGCCCTGAGCACGGAGGCCGGCGCCTCCGCTGCGCAACCCTGAGCCCACCATGCGCTGTCCCTATTGCGGCTCCCTCGACACGCAGGTGAAGGATTCGCGCCCGACCGACGATTCCGCCGCCATCCGCCGCCGCCGCGTCTGCCCCGATTGCGGCGGCCGCTTCACCACCTTCGAGCGGGTGCAGCTGCGCGAGCTGACCGTGGTCAAGCGCTCGGGAAGGCGCACGGTCTTCGACCGCGACAAGCTGCAGACCTCGATCGAGGTGGCGCTGCGCAAACGCGCCGTCGCGCCCGAGCGGATCGAGCGCATGGTCAACGGCATCGTGCGCCAACTCGAAAGCTCGGGGGAGGGCGAGATCGCCAGCTCCGCCATCGGCGAGCTCGTCATGGAGGGGCTCAAGGCGCTCGACGACGTCGCCTATGTCCGCTTCGCCTCCGTCTACAAGAATTTCCGCGAGGCCCGCGATTTCGAGGCGATCCTCGACCAGCTCAGCAGCGACGAGGAGGCGGGCGAGGCCGCCGCGCCGCCGCCCCGGTCCGATGGCTGAGCGCAACGCGGACCGCGCCGCCATCGACCGCGAGTTCATGCGCCAGGCTCTGGCCTTCGGGGCACGCGGACAGGGCACGACCTGGCCGAACCCCTGCGTCGGGGCGCTGGTGACGCAGGACACGGCCGACGGGCCGGTCATCGTCGCGCGCGGCCATACCCAGCCCGGCGGACGCCCCCATGGCGAGGCCAACGCCTTCGACCGGGCGGGGCCGAATGCCGCGGCCGGCGGCACGCTCTACGTCACGCTCGAACCCTGCTCACACCGCACCATCCGGGCCGCGACGCCTTGCGTCGAGCGCACGATCCTGGCCGGCGTCCGCCGTGTCGTCGCGGCGATGGCCGACCCCAATCCGCGCTTCCAGGGGCTGGGCTTCGCCCTGCTGCGGACGGCGGGCATCGCGGTCACGACCGGCGTGATGGAGGCGCAGGCGCAACGGGTCCATCGCGGCCATGTCCTGCGCGTGACGCAGGGCCGGCCGATGGTGACCTTCAAGATCGCCCGCACGGCGGACGGCTATGCCGGCGGGCCGGGCGGGGCGCGGCTCGCCGTCTCCTGTCACGAAGCGAATGGCTGGGTCCATCTCCAGCGCGCCCATCATGACGCGATCATGCTCGGCATCGGCTCGGTGCTGGCCGACGATCCGCTCCTGACCGTGCGCCTGCCGGGGATGGCGGCGCGTTCGCCGGTGCGTGTCGTCCTCGATTCGCAGCTGCGGTTGCCGGTGGCCTCGCAACTGGTGCGGACGGCGGCCGAGGTCCCGCTCTGGGTCGTGGCCGCCGAGGCGGCACCGATCGAGCGCGAGAGGGCGCTGGTTGCCGCCGGGGCCGAGGTGATGCGCGTCTCCGCTGACGCCCGCGGCCATCTCGATCTCGCCGAGGCGCTGGCGCTGCTGGGCACGCGCGGCATCACCCGCGTCTTTTCGGAAGGCGGGCCGACCGTGGCGGAGACGCTCGCGCGTGCCGGGCTGCTCGACGAGGTCGTGGTCTCGACCTCGCCGAATGCGCTCGGCCAGCCCGGCGTCGTCGCGGTGCGGCCGGCCCTTGCCGCGGCGCTGGCTGACCCCGATCTCTACCGCCTTGCGGAGACCGGCCTGATCGGTCACGACCGTTTCGAGCATTTCGTGAGGACAGGCTGATGTTCACCGGCATCGTCACCGCCATCGGCACCGTCGTCGAGAGCGAACGCAAGGGCCCGAGCCTGAAGCGGCTGGCCATTGCCTGCCCCTATGAGGCTGCTGGCATCGAGATCGGCGCCTCGATCGCCTGCGCCGGCGTCTGCCTGACGGTGACGGCGCTGCGGCCGCGCACGGATGGCGAGCCCGGCTGCATCTTCCAGGTCGAGGCCGCGGCCGAAACCCTGTCGAAGACCCAAGTCGGCGCCTGGGAGGTCGGCAGCGCGATCAATCTCGAGCGCTCCCTCAAGGTCGGCGACGAGCTCGGCGGCCATCTCGTCACCGGCCATGTCGACGGCGTCGGCCAAATCCTGACGATCGAGCCGATCGCGCCCGATCCCGACGAACCCTGGGGCGCGACCGCGCGATTCCGCATCCGCGCGCCGCAGGGGCTACCGCGCTTCATCGCAGCCAAGGGTTCGATCTGCCTCGACGGCACCTCGCTGACCGTCAATACGGTCGAGGACGACGTCTTCACCGTGCTCCTGATCCCGCACTCCTTCGCGGTCACCACCTGGGGGCAGCGGAAGGAGGGCGATCCCGTCCATGTCGAGGTCGATCTGATGGCGCGCTACGCCGCGCGGCTTGCGGAGGCGCGTGCGGAGGTCTAACCAGCGGCCTCATCCTTTCGAAGTGGACAAGAA
>NCCO01000083.1:0-30229 GCA_002279705.1 Allobosea sp. 12-68-7 | reverse complement strand
CAAGAACCATGGCCGGACCCCGGCAATCCTCGGCCGCACCGGCCGCAACTTCAGCCGTCGATCTCGACGGCGCCCGCGTTCTCGTGGTCGAGGCGCGCTTCTACGACACGCTCGCCGACGAACTGCTGGAAGGCGCACTCGCCGTGCTCGACAAGGCGGGCTGCCGCGTCGATGTCGTCACCGTGCCCGGTGCGCTCGAAATCCCCTCCGCCATCGTCATCGGCCTGCGCGCCGCCGACGAGGCGGTCGACCCCTATGAGGCGGTGGTCGCGCTCGGCACCGTGATCCGCGGCGAGACGGGCCATTACGACATCGTCGCCGGCGAGAGCTCGCGCGCGCTGATGGACCTCTCGGTCGCCTTCGCGCTGCCGCTCGGCAACGGCATCCTGACCGTCGAGAACGAGGCGCAGGCCTGGGCCCGCGCCAACCGCGCGGAGATGGACAAGGGCGGCGGCGCGGCGGAAGCGGCGCTGTCGGTCCTGCGCTACAAGCGCTCGCTCGGGGAGTCATCCACATGAGCAAGCCGGATTCGAACCGCGCCGAGATGCGCCGCGGCGCCCGGCTCTCGGTCGTGCAGGCGCTCTACGAGATGGAGATCGGCGGCCGCGGCGTGGTCGAGGCCATGGCCGAATTCGAGGCCTTCTGGATCGGCAAGCTGGTCGAGGACATCGAACTGCCCAAGGCGGAGATCACCTTCTTCCGCGACCTGCTCGGCGGCGTCGTGCGCGAGCAGCGCCTGGTCGATCGCTCGGTGGACGAGGCCCTGGCCTCGGGCTGGCCGCTGAAGCGGATCGAGGCGGTCGTGCGTGCGATCTTCCGCGCCGGCGCCTATGAACTCGCCTTCCGCAAGGACGTGCCGGCCCGCGCCGTGATCTCGGAATATGTCGCGGTCGCGCGCGCCTTCTACGACGGTGAGGAGATCGGCATGGTCAACGCCGTGCTCGACCGGCTCGCCCGCGCTTTCCGCGCCGACGAGTTCGACGCGCCCGCGGCGTGATGTGGTCGAGCTGTGAAACGCGCCCGTCATCCCGGACGCAGCGTAGCGGAGCTCAGGGATCCATCGTACGGCAGAATCGACCAAAGAATTTGGCTCTACGGTGGATCCGGGATCGGCGCCGCTTCGCGGCTTGTCCGGGATGACGCGTCGTGTGGGATGATCGGTGGCGGGTCAGATGACAGCGGACATGGAACGCCCCGGCGAATTCGAGCTGATCGCCCGCCATTTTGCCCCGATCGCGGGACCGGGCGGACTCGGGCTGGTCGATGATGCCGGGCTGCTGCGGCCCGCACGCGGCTACGAGATCGTCGTCACCGCCGATACGCTGGTCGCCGGTGTCCACTTCTTCCCCGATGATCCGCCGGGCTCGATCGCCCGCAAGGCGCTGGCGGTGAATCTCTCCGACCTGGCCGCCAAGGGCGCGAAGCCTGAAGGCTTCGTGCTGGCGCTGGCTCTGCCGAAGGGCTGGACCGAAAGCTGGCTCGCCGCCTTCGCCACCGGGCTGAAACAGGCGGCCGATGCGGGGGGCTGCCCGCTGATCGGCGGCGACACCGTCTCGACGCCGGGCCCGCTGACGCTCTCGATCACCGCTTTCGGCAGCGTTCCGGCCGGCCGCATGGTGCTGCGCTCCGGCGCGAAGCCGGGCGACATGCTCGCCGTCTCGGGCACGATCGGCGACGGCGCGCTGGGGCTGAAGGTCCACGGCCCGGCCGCCCCCTCCTGGGTGGCAGGGCTGTCGGAGGGGCATCGCGCCGCCCTCACGGAGCGCTTTCTCCATCCGCAGCCGCGGCTGCGTCTCGCCGCCGGGCTGCAGGCCCATGCCTCCGCGGCGATGGATGTGTCCGACGGCCTGGTCGGCGACCTCGCCAAGCTCTTGAAGGCCTCGGGCGCGGCGGAACTGGCCTGGACCGGTGGAGACGACTACGAAATTCTCTGCACGGCCTCGCAGGGAGAATATCCTGCTCTGGCCGCAGCGGCCGCGGCCGCCGGCATCGCGCTCACGGCCATCGGCGTGGTGACCGGGGCGACGGGCGCTGTACAGTATCGCGAGAAGGGCAGGGCGCGCCGTTTCGCGACCGGCTCCTTCGCTCATTTCTGAAGCCGGCCCTCCAGCCGCCTTCGCAGGGACGGCAGAACCATGAACCAGCATGTTCCCGTCGCAGACGCAGACGCGCTCGCCAAGCGCAACTCCGTCGTGCTGGCTTGCGCCCAGGCGCTCGGCGGCGCCAGCCCCTCGATCGTGATCTCGCTCGGCGGCATCGTCGGCTCGCAGCTCGTCACCGACCAGACCTTCGCTACCGTGCCGGTGAGCCTGATGCAGCTCGGCATCGCCGTCGGCGTCATTCCCGCGGCCATGCTGATGCGCCGTCACGGTCGCCGCAACGGCTATCTCATCGGCGCTCTGATCGGCGCGACCGCCGCCAGCATCGCTGCGGCCGGCGCGAGCACGCGGCTGTTTTGGCTGTTCTGCCTGGGCACCTTCGCCTGCGGTCTCTACGGCGCCTTCGTCCAGAGCTACCGCTTCGCCGCCGCCGACGCCGCGACCGAGAGCTTCCGCCCGCGGGCGATCTCCTGGGTCATGATTGGCGGCATCGCAGCCGGCGTGATCGGCCCGCAATCGGTCTACTGGACGCGCGATCTGACGCCGGCCGCGCCGTTCGCCGCTAGCTTCCTCGCCCAGGCCGCTCTGGCGCTGATCGCCATGCTCGTCATCGTTCAACTGCGCGCCCCGCCGGTGGCACAGGTCAAGGCGAGTGGCGGGCGGCCTCTGCCCGAGATCATGCGGCAGCCGAAATTCATCGCCTCGGTGACGGCGGCGCTGGTGACCTACGGGCTGATGAGCTTCGTAATGACGGCCGCGCCGCTCGCCATGGTCGGCTGCGGCCATTCGGTCGGTGACGCCGCGCTCGGCATCCAGTGGCATGTGCTGGCGATGTTCGGGCCGAGTTTCTTCACCGGCCGGCTGATCGCGCGCTTCGGCAAGGCGCAGGTCACCATCGCCGGGCTGTTGCTGACCGCGCTCGCCGCGGTGATCGGGCTCACCGGCCTCAGCGTCGCGCATTTCTGGATCGCGCTGGTCGTGCTCGGGGTCGGCTGGAACTTCGGCTTCATCGGCGCGACCGCGCTGGTGACCGACTGCTACCGGCCCGAGGAGCGGGTGAAGGTCCAGGCAGCCAACGACTTCCTCGTCTTCGGCTCGGTCGCCATCGCCTCCTTCTCCTCGGGCGGGCTGCTCCATGCCGGCGGCTGGGAGAGCGTCAACTGGCTGGTGTTTCCGCCCGTCGCGGTGGCGATGGTGCTGGTTCTCTGGCAGGCGCGGGGCGTCCGGCCGGGCACCGCCTGAGCGCGACCACCATCACGGACCGGTCGACGAGAAGGCCCGCCGCCGGTTCGGCGACAGCTGCCGGTCATGGGCCGCGAGGTCCGCGCCGGTCGTGATCCAGGCCGTCTCGTCCTGGCAGATGCGGGCGAGGAGCTGGTCCAGGACCCGCGCCGGGCCGGGGCGACCCGAAACCCAGTCGTGCAGCGTCAGCGTGAACAGGCCGCCGGCCGCGGCACAGGCCTCCCAGTCGAACAGCCATTCCTGCAGCACCACGACCGGGCTCGTCGGGGGCCAGCGGGCGTCGAGGCCGGTCATCTTGAAGCGGGCCGTGTCCTCGCGGTTCCACGACACCGGCAGTTCCAGAACGCCGTCGAGCGTGTAGGGGTGGTCGAGCCCGGCGAGCGAACTGTCATAGAGCCCCTGTTCCTGCAGGAGCGCATGCATCGGCCGCGTCAGCTCCCACCCCGGTGCGCGGAACCCGGCCGGCCGTTGCCCGGTCTGCGCGACGAAGGTCGCGAGCGAGGCTTCGAGCGCCTCGCCGAAGCTCTCGGTCGAAATCTCGCGCGTCGCCTCATGGGCGAAGCCGTGCAGGCCGACCTCGTGCCCGGCCGCGACCAGCTCCGGCAGCAGCGCCGGATGACGTCCGGCGATCAGGCCCGGCACGAAGAAGGTCGCACGGATCTCATGGCGTGCCAGGACCTGCAGCAGGTGCCGCAGCCCTGCCCGCAGCCCGTATTGCCGCTGTTCCCGCTCGGAGAGATAGCCGTCATCCCCGGTCTCGCGCAGGCGCCAGAGCAGTGGCGTGTCGGCATCGACGTCGATGCTGATCCAGGCGGCGGAGGCCTTTCCGGCCGGCCAGGCATAGGCGGCGGACGCAGGCCCGGCGGGGGATGCGGTCTGCAGGGGCGCGGCAGGCTTCGACATCGTTAGGGTTCCCCGGCTCCGGCATTGCGCCCACGCGTCATCGCGTTTGCGCTTCCTTGCGAAACTTGCCACAAATTCGCCCGACACTGGCGACGCGAAGCGGGCCGATTGGTCTTTCGGCCCGCATTTCCTGTGCCCGGCGTCCAAAGCGGCAAATGAGGAGCGACAGCGCTCCCTCTCGGTCGGAAGCTCAAGGTCAGGAAACCGAATGTCAGCCCTGCTTATCATCATCGTCTTAAGTGCTTTATCGATCGCCTATGGCGTCTGGGCCTATGCCGACGTCATGAAGCGCGATGCCGGCAACCAGCGCATGCAGGAGATCGCGGCCGCGGTCGCCGAGGGTGCGCAGGCCTATCTGAAGCGCCAGTACATCACCATCGGCATGGTCGGTGTCGTGCTCTTCGTCGCGCTCGCCTATCTGCTGGGGCAGTGGGTCGCGATCGGATTCCTGATCGGCGCCGTCCTGTCCGGCATGGCCGGCTTCATCGGCATGAACGTCTCGGTGCGCGCCAACGTCCGCACCGCCCAGGCCGCCATGCAGTCGCTCGGCGAGGGGCTCGACGTCGCCTTCAAGGCCGGCGCGGTCACCGGCATGCTGGTCGCCGGCCTCGCTCTGCTCGGCGTCGCCGTCTATTACGGCATCCTGACCTCGATGCTGGGCTTCTCGCCCTCGAGCCGCGTCGTCATCGATTCGCTCGTGGCGCTCGGCCTCGGCGCCTCGCTGATCTCGATCTTCGCCCGTCTCGGCGGCGGCATCTTCACCAAGGGCGCCGATGTCGGCGCCGACCTCGTCGGCAAGGTCGAGGCCGGCATTCCCGAGGACGATCCGCGTAACCCGGCCACCATCGCCGACAATGTCGGCGACAATGTCGGCGACTGCGCCGGCATGGCGGCCGACCTGTTCGAGACCTATGCGGTGACGCTGGTCGCCACGATGGTCCTGGCCGCGATCTTCTTCGCCGGCCAGGCGACGCTCGGCACGATGATGCTCTATCCGATGGCGATCGGCGCAGCCTGTATCGTGACCTCGATCATCGGCACCTTCTTCGTCAAGCTCGGCGCCAACCAGTCGATCATGGGCGCGCTCTACAAGGGCTTCATCGCCGCCGGCGTGCTCTCGATCGGCGCGATCGCGGCGGTCAACTATCTGATGTTCGGCGGCTTCTCGGCCTCCTTCACCACGGTGCAGGGCGTCACCTTCACCTCGGGCGGGCTCTTCGCCTGCGCGCTGGTCGGTCTCGCCGTCACGCTGCTGATCGTCGTCATCACCGAATACTACACCGGCACCGGCAAGCGCCCGGTGGTCTCGATCGCCCAGGCCTCGGTCACCGGCCATGGCACCAATGTCATCCAGGGCCTCGCGGTGTCCTTGGAATCGACCGCCCTGCCGACGATCGTGATCATCGCCGGCATCATCGTCTCCTACGGCCTCGCCGGCCTGTTCGGCATCGCCATCGCCACCACCGCCATGCTGGCGCTGGCGGGCGTCGTCGTCGCGCTCGACGCCTTCGGCCCCGTCACCGACAATGCCGGCGGCATCGCCGAAATGGCCGGCCTGCCCAAGGAGGTCCGCCACTCCACCGACGCGCTCGACGCCGTCGGCAACACCACCAAGGCGATCACCAAGGGTTACGCCATCGGCTCGGCGGGGCTGGGCGCGCTGGTGCTCTTCGCCGCCTATACCTCGGACCTCAACTTCTTCGTGGCGGAGGCCAACAAGGCGGGCTCGACCTCGTTCCAGTACTTCAAGGGCGTGGTCGTCGATTTCTCGCTGTCCAACCCCTATGTCGTCGTCGGCCTGCTGCTCGGCGGCCTGATCCCCTTCCTCTTCGCCGGCATGGGCATGACGGCGGTGGGGCGCGCGGCGGGCTCCGTCGTCGAGGAGGTCCGGCGCCAGTTCAAGGAGAAGCCGGGCATCATGGACGGCACCGAGCGGCCCGACTATGCGCGGGCCGTCGATCTCCTGACCAAGGCGGCGATCAAGGAGATGATCGTACCCTCGCTGCTGCCGGTTCTGGCCCCGATCGTGACCTTCTTCGCGATCAATGCCATCGCCGGCAAGAACCAGGCCTTCGCCGCCGTCGGCGCCATGCTGATGGGCGTGATCGTCACCGGCATCTTCGTCGCGATCTCGATGACCTCGGGCGGCGGCGCCTGGGACAACGCCAAGAAGTCCTTTGAGGACGGCTTCGTCGACAAGGACGGCGTGCGCCATATGAAGGGCTCCGAGGCGCACAAGGCCTCGGTCACCGGCGACACCGTCGGCGACCCCTACAAGGACACGGCGGGCCCCGCCGTGAACCCGGCGATCAAGATCACCAACATCATCGCGCTGCTGCTGCTGGCGATCCTCGCTCACAGCTGAGGTCAAGCGCGCGTTGTAACGACCATCGACCCCGCGGAGCGATCCGCGGGGTTTTTCATTGGCTGGGCCGCCCTGATTGTTTAATAATAGATATGGAAATGACTCATGGGAGGCATGCGGATGGCTGTCAGCGCGGATCTCGGTACTCGCCTGGAACAGGTCCTCGAAACGCTGGTGGCATCGGGACGCTACAACTCCAAAAGCGAGATCTTGCGGGAGGGAGTTCGCTTGGTCGAAGAGCGTGAGAAGCGGCTTCAGGCGCTCGACCAGATGCTCGACGCCGGGCTAGCCGACGCGCAGGCCGGACGGTTGTTCGCTGCAGACGATGTTTTTGCCGAACTGCGAGCCCGCTACACCGAAGAAGCGCCGAGCGAGGTTTCGTCGCGGCTCTGGAGGGTTTCTGCGCCACCCTGCTCGCGCAGCCCGAACGCTACCCTCTTCTGACCCATCGGGCCGATCGCGAGATCCGGCGTGCTCCTTATGCCGACTACCTCGTCTTCTATCGGGTCAGCGAGAGTACGGTGGAGGTACTTCGGGTCATCCATGCTGCACGTGACGTCGGCAAGATCGTCGATGAGTTTTGACGAATCCCCCAAGACGGCGCGCGATCGAATAGGGAAGTGCTGAGTTCGGGCGGTCGAGAAGCCGCTCGACCGCCCCGATGCTACCGACGTCCCCGTACCGTTCCCGCAAGCCAGCGCGCGCGCCACCGGGCATGACGTCTCCCATCACAGGAGACCGCTCATCACCCCATCCGCCGCCACCGCGCCCCGTTCCGGGGGCAGGGCGCTTCACCGATCTCGCCCTTCTGCTCCTCCTCGCCACGCTGTGGGGCGGCTCCTACAGCTTCATCAAGGTCGGCGTGGAGACGATTCCGCCGGTGACGCTGATCGCGGCGCGCACGCTGCTGGCGGGCGCGATCCTGCTCGCGGTGAACGGCTGGCGCGGCCTGCGCCTGCCGCGAGACCTTGGGAGCTGGCGGCTCTTCCTCGTCCAGGCCTGCCTCAACAGCGTCATGCCGTTCACGCTGATCGCCTGGGCCGAGCGCGGCGTCGCGGCGGGGCTGGCGACCATCCTGAGCTCGACCAGCCCGATCTTCGTGGGGTGGTCCTCGGCCTGCTGGCCGGAACCGGCGAGCGGCTGTCGCCGATCAGGCTCGTCGGGATCGCGTCGGGCCTGGCGGGAACCCTGCTGATCGTCGGCACCGCGGCGAAGGCGGGCTTCGGGGCCGATCTCGCCGCCCAGCTCGCGCTCGTCGCGGCCAGCCTCTGCTATGGCGGCGCGGCGCTGTTCGGGCGTCCCTTCAAGGGGCTGGACCCGACCCTGCCAGCCGCCGGCTCGCTCATCTGCGGGGCAGCCTTCCTGATTCCGCTCAGCCTCGTCGTCGACCGGCCCTGGACCCTGGCGCCCTCCGAAGCCTCGCTCCAGGCACTGCTCGCGCTGTCGGTCGTTTCGACCGCGCTCGCCTTCGTGATCTATTTTCGGCTGATCGCCCGGCTGGGCTCGGTCGCGACGACGTCGGTGGCCTATCTGCGAGTCCCCGCCGGCGTGCTGATCGGCCTGGTCTGCCTCGACGAGAGCCTGGCACCGACGGCCTGGGCCGGCCTCGTCCTGATCGTCGGCGGCGTCCTGGCGATGACAATGCCGGCCCGCGGACGCCGCAATCCCACCTGAGCCCGCCTGCGCGCCGCAACGAAAAACCCGCTGCGCAGGCCGCGGGCTTTGTGGTGTCTCGCTGATGGCGAGGCGCCTTACGCCCCCAGCGGGTTGAAGCGCGTCACGCCGCGGAAGAGGTTGCGCAGGAAGCTCTGCTCCTCGCCGCCGGTGGCGGTGGTGCGGCTGATGAAGTCGAAGATCACGCCGTCCTGCAGGCCGTAATTGGCGATGCGTTCGACCTTGAAGCCCTTGTTGAAGGAGATCACCAGCACGGTCTGGTCGACGACCGTCAGCTCCTGGAACTGGAAGCGGCGATAGACCGTCTGGCTGATGTAATAGAAGGTCCGGTTGCCGACCGTCGACGTCGTCGAGGGCGTCCCGAGGATGGACAGCACCTGCTGCACGTCCATGCCGACCTTGATCTGCGAGATCAGCGCATCGTCGGCGACGAAGCCGCGCTTGAATTCCTCGTTCAAGCCCGACGAGGTCGCGAGCTTGAAGCCGCCGGCATTGGGACCGCAGGCTGCGAGAGCCAGGGACGTCGTCGCGAGGAGGCCGAGGAGGGCTGTGCGGCGGGAGACGGCGTTCATGCGGAGGGTATCCAGTGGCGCTGCGGCGATGGGCCGGGGCCCGCGCCGCTTGTCAAACGGGTCGAGGTTGGCGTAACGCCCGAGGATGGCTTTGGCAAGGCAAGGACGTTTCGCCGCCTCAGGCCGGAGAGTGCTGACCCCATGTTCGGTTTGTTCGGAAAGCGCGAGAAGCGTCAGGCGCCGGTCGATGCCGTCTTCGCGCGGGTGGTCGAGGCGTCGCGGCAGCCCGCTTTCTATCTCGAAGGCGGCATCGCCGACAGCTTCGAGGGCCGCTTCGAATCGCTCACGCTCCACGTCTTTCTGGTGCTCCGGCGCCTGCGCGAATTGCCGCCGCCCGCCGACGAGGTCGCGCAGGATCTGGTCGACGCGAACTTCGCCTATCTCGAACTCGGGGTGCGCAATGGCGGCGTCAGCGACATCGCCGTGCCCAAGCGGATGAAGAAGATCGGCCAGATGTTCTACGGCCGGGTGCAGGCCTATGAGGCGGCGCTGGTCTCGGAGACGCCGGCCGAGCTCGCCGAGGCGCTGCGCCGCAACGCCACGCCGGATGCGCCGGAGGCCGCGACCGCGCTGTCCGATTATGCGCGGCGTGTGCAGCGGCGTCTGGCGGAGCTCGATCTCGAAGGGCTCCTGAACGAGACAGCCCTGTTTCCGGCGGCGCAGGAGGGAACGGCGCGATGACCCCCCAAGCCGCCTCGCCGATGACCCGGCCGATCCATGTCGACGACATCAAGATGCGCGGCACGCGCGTGACCGTGCAGGCCGCACCGGCCGAGCGGGCCGGCATCGCCGATCTGCTCGGGCTGCCCGCGCTCGAATCGCTGGAGGCGCGCTACGTGCTCGCCCGCAACGGCGAGCGCGTGAAGCTGGAGGGCGAGATCGCGGCGGCGTTCCACCAGACCTGCACCGTCACGCTCGAGGCCTTTCCGGTGACGCTGACCGTGCCGATGAGCCTCGACTTCGCGCCCGAGTTGCCCGAGCTGCCGCGGCGCAGGGGCGACAGGGACGAGGCGGAGATCGACATCGAGGTCAGGCTCAACGAGGCGGATCCGCCGGAGCCGATCGTCGACGGCACGATCGATCTCGGGGCCGTGACGCTCGAGTTCCTGGCGCTCGCCCTCGATCCCTACCCCCGCAAGCCGGGCGCGGTCTTTGCCGAGCCCGCGCCGGAGCCCCCGCCCGAATCGCCCTTCGCGATGCTGGCGCGGCTCAAGCGCGGCGAATGAGGCCTCGCCCGTGGCGCCGTGCGGCTTGCGGCGGACGCCCAAGTCGCTATTGTCCCGCCCGCATCGAGCCGCCCCGGCAAGCAGGTCGGCCGCTCCTGGGATCAACCATCACTCCATGACACGACCGGTTACAATCGCGCTCGATGCGATGGGCGGAGACCATGGCCCTGCCATCGTCATCCCCGGCGCCGCGCTGACGCTGGAGCGTCGACCCGATGCGCGCTTCGTGATCTTCGGGGACGAGGGGCAGGTGCTGCCGCTGCTCGACCAGCACCCGAAGCTCAAGGCCGTGACCACCTTCCACCACACCGAGGTGTCGGTGAAGATGGACGACAAGCCGAGCCAGGCGCTGCGCTATGGCCGCTACAAATCCTCGATGTGGCGCGCCATCGACGCCACCAAGACCGGCGAGGCCGATGTCACCGTCTCGGCCGGCAACACCGGCGCGCTGATGGCGATGTCGAAATTCTGCCTGAAGTCGATGCCCGAGGTCGATCGACCGGCGATCGCCTGCCTGTGGCCGACGGTGCGCGGCGAGAGCGTGGTGCTCGATGTCGGCGCGACGATCGGTGCCGACGCCCGCCATCTCGTCGATCTCGCGGTGATGGGCGCGGCCATGGCCCGGGTGATCTTCGATCTCGACCGGCCGACGGTCGGTCTGCTCAATGTCGGCGTCGAGGAGATCAAGGGCGTCGAGGCGGTCAAGGAGGCCGGGCGCATCCTGCGCGATCTCGACCTGCCGCATCTCGACTATCACGGCTTCGTCGAGGGCGACGACCTCGGCAAGGGCACGGTCGACGTCGTCGTCACCGAAGGCTTCACCGGAAACATCGCGCTGAAGACGGCGGAGGGGACCGCCCGCCAGATCAGTTCCTATCTCAAGGCGGCGATGAGCCGCTCGCTGATGGCCAAGATCGGGTATCTCTTCGCGCGCAGCGCCTTTGCCGCGCTGAAGGACAAGATGGACCCGCGCAAGGTCAATGGTGGCGTGTTCCTCGGGCTCGAGGGCATCGTCATCAAGAGCCATGGCGGCACCGACGCGGTCGGTTTCGCCAGCGCGACCGAGCTCGGCTACGAGATGGCGCGCGAGAATCTGATGGCGAAGGTCCGGGAGATGGTGGCGGCCTCGGCCGAACAGGAGGCCGCGGCGCGGGCGGCCGCCGCCCAGTAAGGAAAGAGCCTTGTCAATTCTGCGTTCCCAGATCGTGGGCTGCGGTTCCTACCTGCCCGCGCGCATCGTCACCAATGCCGAACTCGCCGAGCGGGTCGACACCACCGACGCGTGGATCGTCCAGCGCACCGGCATCCGGCAGCGCCATGTCGCCGCCGAAAACGAGACCACCTCGGTGATCGGCCTGAAGGCGGCGCAGGCCGCGCTCGCCGATGCCGGGATGAAGCCCTCCGAGATCGACCTCATCATCGTCGCGACGGCGACCCCCGACCACACCTTCCCGGCGACCGCGACGCAGATCCAGGCGGCGCTCGGCATCGAGGGCGGCGTCGCCTTCGACCTGCAGGCCGTCTGCTCCGGCTTCGTCTTCGCGCTCACCACCGCCGACAAGTTCCTGAGCACGGGCGCAGCCCGCAGCGCGCTCGTCATCGGCGCCGAAACCTTTTCGCGCATCCTCGACTGGGAGGACCGCACCACCTGCGTGCTCTTCGGCGACGGCGCCGGCGCGGTCGTGCTGAAGGCGACGCCGGGCGAGGGGACCCTGGCCGATCGCGGCGTTCTGGCCACGCATATCCGCTCGGATGGCCGCTACAAGGACAAGCTCTACGTCGATGGCGGTCCGGGCTCGACCCGGACGGTCGGCTTCCTGCGCATGGAGGGCAAGGAGGTCTTCCGCCATGCCGTGCAGAACCTCGCTGAGACCGTGCGCCACACCTTCGCGGAAACGGGCCTGAGCGGCGCCGACATCGACTGGTTCGTGCCGCACCAGGCCAATCGCCGCATCATCGACGCGACGGCCGACAAGCTCGGCATCGGCCATGAGCGGGTGGTGATCACGGTCGACCGGCACGGCAACACCTCGGCCGCCTCGATCCCGCTCGCGCTGGCGGAAGCCCATCGCGACGGCCGCATCAAGCCGGGACAGCTCGTGCTGATCGAGGCCATGGGGGGCGGCTTCACCTGGGGGTCGGCCTTGATCCGGTGGTGAGCGGACGGACGGAGAAATCGTCGTATTCTCCGGAATTTCGCGCCGTTTTCATGCAATTTTCATAAGCCGGGTGCATCCGCGCCCGTTCGAGCATTGACCCGGGCTGCGGGTGCGCCTAGCGTTCATCGTCCGGAATGGCGAAAGGCAGGTGGCATACCCGCCAGCCGAGATAACGCCTTGGAGGATATGGATGGCGGGGCACACGGTTACGCGGGCTGACCTCTGCGAGGCGGTGTATCAGAAGATCGGCCTGTCGCGGACGGAGTCCTCCAAGCTCGTCGAGGCTGTTCTCGACGAAATCTGCGACGCGGTGGCGCGCGGCGAGAACGTCAAGCTGTCCTCCTTCGGGTCCTTCGTCGTGCGCGACAAGGGCGAGCGAATCGGGCGTAATCCCAAAACGGGCGTCGAGGTGCCGATCGAACCGCGGCGCGTGATGGTGTTCAAGCCGTCGAATGTGATGAAGGCCCGCATCAACGGGCAGTTGGGTGAGGGCGACGACGCGTGAGCCTGGAGTTCCACACCGGCGACACAGAGGCCGACATGGACACCAAGAGCCCGGATGCCTTTCGAACCATTAGCGAGGTCGCCGAAGACCTCGACATTCCCCAGCATGTCCTGCGTTTCTGGGAGACGCGTTTTCCGCAGATCAAGCCGCTGAAGCGCGGCGGCGGCCGGCGCTACTACCGGCCCGACGATGTCGCCCTGCTCAAGGGCATCCGCCGCCTGCTCTATGGCGAAGGCTACACGATCAAGGGCCTCCAGCGCATCCTGAAGGAACAGGGGCCGCGCTATGTCCAGGCCATCGGCCGGGGCGCGCCGATCGGTGCGCCGCCGGACGCCGCCAAGGGGCGGGACGGGGCCACCGCCCATCCGGCACCACCGGGCCGCGCGCCGGTGCCGCCCGGGCTCGACGACACCACCCTGCTGACCGCGGTCCTCGCCGAACTGCGCGAGTGCAAGCGCATCCTCGACCGCGCCCTGCAGCCGCCGGCCGAACTCGCCTGATGTCCGGCGGTTGTCAGCCGCTGTCGCGCGTCCTAGATCGTCTTCCGGGGACGACCCCGGCGCGATGCGCTGTCCTGTCCGGCGTGGACGACCTCGCCTATGATCGAGGAGCGCCGTCATGGCCTGGCTCTATCTCTTCATCGCCGGCCTGTTCGAGATCGGCTGGGCCATCGGCCTGAAATACACGCAAGGCTTCACCCGCCTCATGCCGACCGTGCTGACTCTCGCCAGCATGGCGGTCAGCCTCGGGCTGCTCGGGCTCGCCCTCAAGAGCCTCCCGGTCGGCACGGCCTATGCGGTCTGGACCGGCATCGGCACCGTCGGCACCGCCATTCTCGGCATCGTCCTGCTCGGCGAGCCCGCCACCGCGCTGCGCCTCGCCTGCATCGGGCTGATCGTGGCCGGCATCGTCGGGCTCAAACTCGTCGCCTGAGCCGGCGCGCGCTCAGGAGCGGCGCCAGTCTTGCGGCCAGTAGCCACCGCGTTCCAGCATCACGATGAGCACGATCACGGCCAGCGTCACCGCCAGCGTGAGCAGCTTGGCGTTCCAGGGCGTGCCGCGGCCGATCAGCCAGATCAGCATCAGGCCGATCATCAGGGGAACGAAGATCTCCATGGCGACAGCCTAGAGCAGGTCGGCGAGCGAAGAAACCCGCGGCTGCCGGTCGCCGATGGCGGCCCGGCGGAACGCGCAACCCATCCCGGCCACGCACCTTCGCTGGCGGGGCTCGCACCCTGTCATCCGCGCGCCCTCGTCGCCGCTCACGGCGCGTTACGCGGCGACAGCGCCAGGCCGCCTTCGATCAGCGGCTTCATCCGACCGAGCTCGTTGGCCATATAGTCCAGAAACAGGCGCACCCGGGGCGAATGCCGCAGATCCGGATGGGTCAGGAGCCAGAGATCGGCGGAGAAACCCGGGTCGGGCGGGGTCAGCCGGGTCAGGGCGGGCTTCCGGTCGGCGATGAAGCAGGGCAGGAAGCCGATACCGATGCCGGCCTCGACCGCCTCGGCCAGCCCCAGAACCGTGTTGACCCGGTAGACGATGCGCTCCGGCGCGACATGCTGGGCGAGATAGCGCACGGCCTTGAGCGCACTGAACGACTCGCCAAGTGATACCCAGTGGCGCTGCCAGAGCGCCTCGATCGGCTCGCTGCCGCCCTCCGGAACGTCGGCGGCGAGGCCGTAGAGGGCCCAGGCGATCCGCGCCGCCTTGCGGCCGACCAGCGTTTCCGGCGGATGGTCGGTGGCCCGGATCGCGACATCGGCATCGCGCTTGGACAGGTTGAGCGCCTGGTTGCTCAGCAGCACCTCCAGGCGGATGTCGGGGCATTGCGCGAGGAAGCCGCCGAAGATCGGCGTCAGCAGATCGACCAGCAGCGTGTCGTTGGTGGTGACCCTCAGTTCGCCCGCGGGTTTGATCTCCTGCCCGGCGAGCTTCAGTGCAAAGGCGCTGATGTCGCTGTCGAAGCGCTCGGCGAGCCGCGCCATCTCCTCGCCGGCCGGCGTGGCGACATAGCCGCTGCGGTGGCGCTCGAACAGCCGCGTGCCGACCGCCTCCTCGATCTGGCCGAGGCGCCGGAACACGGTGGAGTGGTTGAGCCCGAGGCCGGCCGCCGCAGCCGGCAGCGTGCGTCGCTCCGCAATCGCGTTGATCAGCCGGAAATCGTCCCAGGACAGGGGCTTGCCCGTCGGAGGCTTGCTGCCGGGAGACTTGCTCGTGACAGGCCTGCTCGCGGGAGCCTGGCCGGCGGGCGTCTTGTCGGGTGCGCTCATCGCACCAATCTCCGACAGGACATCGCCGCCTTCAAGGCCGGGGCCTCGAAGGCGGCGAAGGAGCCTGGGATAGGCGCGGCCGTCAGGCGGTGACGGGCCGGGTTGCGATGGCGGGGGGGGCGGTCCTGAGGGCCAGCGCCCCGTCGCCGATCAGGCGATGGGCCAGCGCCGTCAGGGCCAGGAAGGCCGGATATTCCCAGCCGCCATTGGGCGCGTTGAAGACCCAGCCATTGGGGGCGTGGACGAAGAGCGCCCCCAGCAGGATCGGCAGCAGCAGCAGCGAGACATGGCGGCCATGGAAGCCGACGAGGATGGCGAGGCCGCCGAGAAGCTCGGCCAGAATGATCGGCCAGGCGAGGAAGGCCGGCAGGCCGACCTGGCCGAGGAAGCCGGCGAAGCCCGCCGGGGTGAAGATCGCGATCTTCAGATAGGCATGGGCGATGAACATCAGGCCGAGCGCGACGCGCAGGGCAAGCGCACCATAGGGGGCGAGGCGGGTGTCGATCATCGGGGCAGTCTCCTGAAACGGGACCGGGCTGGTCTCGCCCCAAGACATCGTCGCCGTTTCGACGCAATTCAAACGGCGATCCATCAATCATTCGATTGCATAAATGCAATGAAGGAGCGCTGGCATTCCGCGCCGGGCGGCCCAATCTCAGCGTCAACGGGGCAGCCCTGCCCAGCACGACGTCGGAAGGATGTCAGCCATGCAGATCAACGGTCTTCATCATGTCACGGCGATCGCCGGTCCGGCGCGCCGCAATCTCGACTTCTACGGCCGCGTCCTCGGCCTGCGCCTGGTCAAGAAGACCGTCAACTTCGACGATCCCGGCACCTACCACCTCTATTATGGCGACGCCGCCGCCGCGCCGGGCTCGATCCTGACCTTCTTCCCCTGGGAGCATGCCGCGCCGGGCCGCCTCGGCGTCGGCGAGACGCAGGAGACGGTGTTTCGCGTGCCGGAAGGGGCGATCGGCGACTGGGCGCATCGCCTGGTCGAGCACGGCGTGCCCCATGACGTGCCGGTGAAGCGCTTCGGCGAGACGGTGCTGGCCTTCCGCGATCCCGATGGAATGCGCCTGGCGGTCGTCGGTGTGCCCGGGATCGAGGCCGAGCCCGCCTGGGCCGAGGGCGGCGTCCCGGTCGAGCATGCGATCCGTGGTTTCCACGGCGTCAGCCTGCTGGTCGCCGATGCGGCGCCGACGGGTGCGATCCTCGGCGACGTCTTCGGCTTCCGCGAGATCGGTCGTGAGGAGACGCTGGTGCGCTATCGCGCCGAGGGCGCGGCCCAGGGCGCGATCGTCGACCTGCGCGTCGCCGGCGGCTTCCTGCCGGCCCGGCAGGGCACTGGCTCGGTCCACCACATCGCCTTCCGTGCCGCCGACGACGCGGCCCAGGAGCAGATGGTCCGCAAGCTCGCGCAGAACCACGGCATCCGCACCACGGAACAGCGGGACCGGAACTATTTCCGCTCCGTCTATTTCCGCGAGCCCGGCCATGTCCTGTTCGAGATCGCGACCGATGTGCCGGGCTTCGCCGTGGACGAGCCGGCCGACAGCCTCGGCCAGGCGCTGAAGCTCCCGCCCGGGCTGGAGATGCAGCGCGCCCGCATCGAGGCGGTTCTGCCCGAACTGGCCTGATCCGACCGCTCCGCCCTGCCGCCGCGCCGGGCGGAGCGGAGGTTGTCGAGAACTCCGAAGGAGCCCCTGATGGACGCGACCGCGGCCACCGACTTCATCCATGTTCATGAGCCGGCCGGCGATCCCGGCCGCGCGCCGCTGCTGCTGCTGCACGGCACCGGCGGCGACGAGCGCGATCTGATGCACCCATGAACTGGCCGATTTCATCGAGGAGAGCCGCGCCCGTTACGGGCTGGCGCAGCCGGTCGCGGTGGGCTTCTCGAACGGCGCCAACATCGCGGCCAGCCTCCTGCTGCTGCGGCCGGAGGTGCTCGCCGGGGCGGCGCTGCTGCGGGCGATGTCGCCCTTCGCGCAGCCGCCGCAGGCGGATCTGACCGGCAAGCGGGTGCTGATCCTGTCCGGCGCCATGGACCCGATCGCCCCGGCCGACGATGTCGGGCGGCTGGCCGAGACGCTCTCGGGCAACGGGGCGAGCGTCGATCATCGCACGCTGCCGGCGGGCCACGGCCTGTCCCAGCCCGATGTCGGCCTGCTCCAGAGCTGGCTGGCGGCCGGTTGAGGGCCTTCCGGCGGCGTGTGAGCGCCGCCGGCATTCCGTGATCTGGGGCGATCAGGCCGAGGGCGCGGTGGCCTTGCGCTTCGGGGTCTTCGCGGCCGGCGGCGGCGGCGGGGGCTCGGCCGCCTGCTTGGCCAGGCGCTGGGCGCGCAGCGCCTCGATCTTCTTGCGCGCGGCGGCCTCTTCGGCAGCGATCCGGCCGCTCGACTTCTGCTTCTCGCGCGGTGCTTCCTGGACGCTGTTGACGTCGTGCCAGGCGCGCGGGCCTCGGTTGTCCCCTGCCATCGGTCTCGTCCCTCCGTCTTCGGTCTCTCGAGCGGAGCTTACCCGCGATCGGCGCAGGATACGAGCCGCATCACGCATGGCGCGCGTCGGCGCCGACGGCGGCGTGCTCAGGCCAGCAGCGGCAGGATGATCGCCATGCCGATCATCAGGACGGCGAGCGCTCTCAGGACCACGGCCCCCTGTCCGGACACCCGCAACACGGCACGACGCGACGACGCAGACATGGCGCACCCCACTCCCGAACGGCAGCACTCTGACGTTCCGTCATTGCAGGGCGGCGGGCAAGGGCGAGGGGGCGTGAGCCTGTGGAGAACCCGAATCCGGAGAGGGATCAGGCGACCGGCCGTCATCGCGGCCCGGGTAGCAAATCCGGCACTCGGTAAATGGTCGGAGCGAGAGGATTCGAACCTCCGACCCCTTGTCCCCCAGAGCGATGGCTCAAGGGCCGATTTCGCTTGTGAGCGCTGCGGTTACGAGGGGGTGACCGTCTTGCGTCGGGACTTTTGTCGGGAGTTCGTGTCGCGGTCAAGCGCCTCGCGGACGTCGTCGAGCGTGACATGGGCATAGAAGCGGGCGGTGGTGTCGATGTCGGCATGGCCGAGCAGGCGCTGCACCGCCTTCAGGTTCCCGGTCTGCCGCAAAAGGCGCGTCGCCCTGGTGTGGCGGGTGTCATGGAAGCGAAGTTCGAGCGAAAGCTTGCCTTTGACGTGCCGCCGCCACTGGCTCTTCATGTCCTCATAGGTGACGGGGTAGCGCTTGCCGCGCTCACGCTCGTCGCGGGTGCGCTTGGCGACGTAGCAGAAGACATGCTCGGGATGGTGCCCGCGGCAGCTGGCGAGGATCGCCTTCATGTCGCGCGTGAGGGGAATGGTGTGGCAGCGGCTGCCCTTCTGCACGACCGTGATGGTGCCGGCCTCCCAGTCGATCTGGTCCCAGCTCAGGAAGCACTCGGCAAGGCGCAGGCCGCTCGCCAGCGCGAAGCGCCAGAGATCGCGATAGCCCTCGCGCAGGCGCTCGCCGATCGCGGATTCCTGCGCGCCGGCCTTGATCTCGCGGACCAGCTCGCCGCGCTCCTCGAGGCGGTGTGCCGTCCAGTCCGGCTGCTCCGGCAAGGCGAGCTTCCATTTGCGGCGGGCGTGGGTGAAGAGCTTGCGCAGCAGGTCGACGGTGGAGCGGTTGACCGTCGCCGGCGCGACCAGCGGCGCGGGGCTGCCATCCTTCAGCTTGATCCGGCCTTTGACGGTCTGGCCGCGGCGCCAGGCGACGAGGGTCGTCACATCCGGATCCGTGATCGTGTCGAGCCGGCGGGCGCCGCCGAAGTATCCGACGATCCGGCCGATGTCGGTGAAGGTTGTCGCGCTATTGGCGTGGTGCTGGCCGGCCTCGTTCCAGTAGCGCTCGAACGCGGCCTGCAGCGTCAGGGGTGCTTCGCCCCGGAAGGCTGCTGCGGCGGCGCGCTCGGCCGCGATCTCGCGCTTCGCCCGTTCGCGCTCGGCAACCTGGATCTGCTCGGCGGCGCGCTTGGTCGTGGCGGTCGTGCTGATGCAAAATCGACGGCCACCACATTGGAAGTCGACGACGTAGTGCTCGCGGCCTTTCGGCTTGTAGACGGACATTCGGTCCTCCTCCGGCGCGCGATAAAGGCGGCAAGATCGTCAGGATGGAACAGGCGGCGGGGGCGTTTCAAGCCGGCCCCCTTCAGGATGTAAGTCAGCTCGCCAGCTTGGACATAGGCGCGCAGCGTCTTGGCGGTGCAGTGAAGCGCCGCCATCGCCATCGCCGGGGTGAGGAGATCGTCGCGGGTCATCGTCAAAACGGGATGTCTTCATCGAAACGGGGAATCCGCAACGGGCGGCGCATGATCTCCGTCTGCAGCGCCTCGATCGTTACCTTCGCGCGTTCCAGCCTGTCATGGCAGCGGTCGAGATCGGCGCGTAGCTTTCGGCAATCGGTCTCGCTGTGGCGCAGGCGCTGGAGTTCAGCGAAGGCGATCTGTTCCATCTTGCGGGCGGCCATTGTGCTCTCCTGCTAGAACGGGATGTCATCGTCGATGCTGGCTCCGCCGGTGGGGGAGCGGCTGGCCCCATCCCGGGAGGCGCCATATCCGTCGCCGGTGTCCCGCGTGCGGGTGGTGCCATAGCTCTCCGGGTCCGGCGTCTCGCGCTCGGCTTTGTCGAGCAGGGTCAGCTCGCCGCGGAATCGCTGCAGCACGACCTCGGTGGTGTATTTCTCAGTGCCCGCCTGGTCCTGCCATTTGCGGGTCTGGAGCTGGCCCTCGAGATAAACCTTCGAGCCCTTCTTCAGATACTGCTCGGCGACCTTGGCGAGCCCTTCGTTGAAGATGACGACGTTGTGCCACTCGGTCCGCTCCTTCCGCTCGCCCGACAGCTTGTCGCGCCAGGTTTCGGATGTGGCGAGGCGCAAAGACGCGACCGGCTCGCCATTGCTTGTCCGGCGGATCTCGGGATCACGGCCGAGATGGCCGAGCAGGATGACCTTGTTGACGCTGCCGGCCATGATCAGGCTCCCGGTTGTGTGAAGAGATCGGCGGCGGGCTCTCGCGGCTTGCGGGCGCGGAGCAGCGGCGCGGCCTTCTTGTGGCCGAGCTCGGCGCGCAGCAGCGCGGCGGTGGCACGGACGAGGTCGATGCGGGCCTTCTCGCGGCCGCGCTTCCATGCGGGCCGGGCCTGGGCGAGGCGATAGGCGATGTCGGCATCGCGGCGCCGGCGGCGAAGGGTGGCAAGGTCAGCCATGGGGCGCCTCCGGCATCGCGTCATGCGTGACGCCATCGAGGAGTCTGCCGGCCTTGGCCTTGCTGGCTCGGCCCATGATGTGGAAGCGATCGCCGTGAAACCCTCGCCCACCCTCAAGGTTGAGCCAGCGCGTGCGGTCGTTATCGGCATAGCGATAACTGTAATCTCGCCGCCAGTCGGGGTCGTCGATCTCCCGGTTGATCAGCGGCATCCAACTGCCCCATTGCTTGAAGAAGAAAGCAGTGCCCGCGGCAGCGCATTGGTCTCGGATCGCGCGGGCCCAGTCGGGGTGCATCGGCCGGGCGTTCGGGCCGCTCTCGCCGCCGACGATGATCCAGTCGAGCCGCTCGCAATGCGTCCCCTGGTCGAAATCGAACCCATGCAGCGCGTTCATCTCATAGCGGTCTGGGGGTACGATATTGGTGAAGTCGATCGGCCCGAGCAAAGGCTCGGCCGAGACCCCGACCCAAGGGATTCCGAGCTTCGCCTTCAGCGCGAGCAGGCGCGGGATGTCGCGACCGGCCTCGTCCTGGTTGCAGACCGTGACCAGCAGGCCGGCATGCTTTGGCCAGGTCGTGACGCCGATCGCGGCCAAGCGCTTTTCGACCACGCTGATGCGCTTCGTGACGATCTGGATCTCGACCCGGTCGCACTGGACGATCTTGGCCCACGCTTCGGCGAACCATTCGAGCGGCACCTCGGTATCAAACAGGTCCGACATCGACTGGATGAAGACGCGGCGCCGCGAATTGGGGTGATAGCCGCCAATCTGCGCGTCGGCCGCCCACCAGGCATAGTCGTTGTCGAGCCGGTTGAGCATGGCCGCCGCGCCCTTGATCTTGCGGCGCGGCGCCCCGACGCCCCAGATTCCGCCGCCGAAGCGGGCCGCCCATGTTTCGGCGTAGCAATGATCGCAGCCGGGCCCCACCTTGGTGCAGCCCCACCAGAAGTTGACCGTGGCGTCGGTCCATTCGATGCCGGTCTTCTCAGCCATCGGACTTGCCTTCCAGCGCGTTAAGCCTGGCGCGGGCCTCGGCGATCGAGAGCCGCTCGACCCTGCCGGAGGCTCTGGCGCAGGTCGTGATGAAGGCCATGATCGCGCCGGCCCATTGCATAGCCGAGCTATCGGCGAGGATGCCGATGCCGATCAGTGCGGCGAAGAGTGCGAGCGTTCCGGCATCGCGCGCCCAGCTCTGGAGGACCGTCTCATGAACCATGATGACGGTGTCGGCCGGCTTCTTCTCGGGCATGACGGGTTCCTTTCCGCAATGAGCGTCAGCGAATTGCGCGCTAGACTCGCATCGGCATCAGCACGACCAAGAGGGCTGCGCCCTCGCTGGTCTGGAGGATCGCCGGCGAGCCGGGATCGGCGAGTTTCAGGCGAACCGTGTCGCCGCCGAGCGCAGCGAGCACGTCGAGCAGGTAGCGGTGGTTGAACCCGATCTCGACCGGCGCGCCGTCATAGTCGGGCGAGAGTTCCTCGGTCGCCGCGCCACCATCCGGCTGGCTGACGGAGAGGGTCAGCCCGGCATCGGAGAGGGCGAGTTTCACGGCGCGGCCGCGCTCGCTGGAAATCGTTGCGACGCGGTCGATTGCCTGGCGGAAGGCGTCGGCTTCGAGGGTGACGACCTTGTCGTTCGCGGCGGGGATGACGCGCTGATAGTCCGGGAAGGTGCCGTCGATCAGATTCGAGGTGAGGGTGGTCGCGCCTGCGGTAATGCGGATCTTCGTCGCCGAGATCTCGATGCCGATGTCGCCCTTCTGGTCCTTGGCAATACGGGCGATCTCGCCGACTGTCTTCCGGGGGATGATGATGGCCGGCATGCCTGCGGCGCCGTCTGGCGCTGGCAACTGCATGCGGGCGAGGCGGTGGCCGTCCGTCGCCACGGCGCGCAGGAAGCCGACGCCTTCGCTCTCCAGCACATGCAGATGCACGCCGTTGAGGTAGTACCGCGTCTCCTCGGTTGAGATCGCGAACTCCGTGGCCGCGAGCGTCTCCGACAGCACGGATGCCGACAGCGTGAAACTGTGGGAAAATTCGCCGGCGGCAATGTCGGGGTAGTCCGATTCCGGCAATGTCTGCAGCTGGAAGCGCGAGCGCCCGCACCGCAGTGCCGTCGTCGACTTGTCGCCCTCTCCTTCGAGGGTGAGCTCGGCGCCGGCCGGCAACTTGCGGACGATGTCGGAGAGGATGTGCGCCGGCAGGGTCAGCGCGCCAGCTTCCGCCACCGCGCAGGGCAGGGTGGTCTGCGCCATGATGTCGAGATCGGTGGCGCGCAGCGTCAGCCCCTCTCCTTCAGCCGAGACGAGGATGTTGGAGAGGATCGGGATGGTGTTGCGGCGCTCGACGACGTGGCTCAGAGCGGCGAGGGCCGGCGCCAGCGTGTCGCGGGAGATGGTGAGTTTCATGGCGGGCCTCGCGTGAAGGAAAAGGACGGGGCTTTTCAGCCCCGCCAGTGCCGAGGTGGTCTCAGGCCTCGGGAGAGCCTTCGAAGGTCGGGAGCGCCGTCTTCTGCTTGACGGTGTCGAGGTCGTTCTTGACCTGGTCGCGCAGCCAGAATTGCCAGCGATAGAGCTGGTAGAACCACATGATCGAGCCGCCCTGGATGCGGTAGCGCAGCCGGGCCGGGATGCGGACCGCGTCGCCATCGACGAAGGCCGGCACCGAGACCATGAAGAGACCGGGGATCTCGACCTTCTCGCCCTTGGTGTTGGTGTGCTCCTCGACGAATTCGACCGTGCGCTCGCCGGAGGAAAGCCGTTCCTGCCGCTTGACGCGGGCACCGACAAAAACCTCGAGGCTGCGGGAAAGCGCGATCAGGTCGTTCGGGGTGGCGAACTTCTCCTTGAAAAGCGCCTCATACTCCGCAGCCTCGGGCCCGAAGGGCGCCGACAGCTCGGCGGCGTGCTCCTCAAGGAAGGCGGCGAAGTCGGCCTGCTCCATCGCCTTGCCGTTCTTCTCGATCCAGACCTTGAATTCGTCGGTGACCGGGAAGGCGTAGCGGATGCGGTGGTTGCCCCAGCGCGGGGTGCCGTCGAGGCTGTGATAGTCGATCACCGCCGTCAGCGCCGGCTCCGGCCAGGCCGTCTTGGCAAAGACGACCGAGCCTTCGTCCTTGTGACGGTCGACGAGGTCGATGAAGCTCTGCAGCGTCGTCGTGCTGGCGGTGCCGAGGCGCCGTGCCGGCTCCTGCCGGTGCTTGTCGATCAGATCCTTGAGGGCGCTGATGGGGGCGGCGCCCTTGCGGCGGTCGAGCAGCAGCGGCACCTGGTCCGGCAGGCCGGCGCCGAGGCCGGCTGTCGGCACCTGAATGATCTCGACGGTCGATGCCTCCTGCGCGAGGTCGACGATGGCGCGCACGCCCTCGCCCTGGTTGGGGATGCTTCCGGCCTGCAGCGGCTGGATCGGCAGGCATTCGAGGGTGGCGGGCTCAGCCGCCGGTTGCTTGGCCATGGGTGGCTCCTGTGGGTGAGGGGTGCAGGCGGGGGTCAGACGGCTTCGCGCTCGCGCCGCTCGGTGGCGTCACGCGGGCCGGCGAACATGTCGATCTGGCTCGGGTGCTGGACGGACAGCGCGCCGTCGAGCGTCCAGAACGGCGTGTCGGAGAAGGCCTTTTCCTTCGGCAGCTTGCCGCTGACCTTCGGGCGGATATCGAGCCGGCCGGACTGGAAATTCAGGGTCAGCGTGATGTCGATCGACGCCGAGCCCTTCTCCTCGGGCAGGTTTTCGAGCGCCGAGATGCACTTCTCCAGCTCCTCGTCGAGCCGCTCGGCGAAGCGGCCGCGGCTGAGAAGGCCGAGGATCTCGGTGACGCTGCGGATGGGACGTGCGGACATGGTCTCAGGCCTCCGTGAGGGTTCTGCGGGCGGGGGGCTTGGCGGCCTGACGCGCGGCGAAGCCGGGGATCGGGCCTGGCGACAGCGACGGGCGGACCGGGCCGAAGGTCTCGGGCAGGTAGCGGCGCAACCGGTCGCGGTACTCGTCGGCGGCCTGCGGCCAGCTCCAGACGACGATGCGTCCGACCATGCGGATGGGCTCGATGCCGTCGAGCGTCGTCCAGGGCTGTGGCGGTGGCCCGAGCAAGTGGCGAACTTCCGTCGCAAGCATGCGCCGATCCATGGCTTTGACGACCTCGGGGAACGGCGAAGACCCTCTGACCTCGGCAATGCCGGCGGCCGTCCAGATCGCATCGTCGAGCCCCGCCTTGATTGTTGCGACGGCCGCCCTGAGCAATTCGTCGCCAAACAGCGCAGCTTCGCCGTTGACCAGCTTGTTGGTCTGGTCCGCGATCGATCGGGCGCGCGCCGCGAGCGCCAGCACGATTGGGGTTGCGATGTCGCCGAGATAGGCTTCGTGCGCGTCGTGCAAGAGGAACGCCGCCGCTGCCTTTCGATTCCGGGTCTCATTGAAAACGGCGTCGGCGCCGATGACGCAGTGCTGCGCCACCGAATAAGGACCGGCGCGGACATGGCCGGTGAACCGCGCGATGCGGGCGAGCGATTCGGGAACATCGACCTCGAAATCCACCTGCCGCCAGTCGGGGTTCAGCAGATCGAAGGCGCGGCCGGACGCTGTCTGGATCCAGGTCATGACCGCGCCTCCGCCTGACGGCGCCGGCGGGCGCATTCGCGGGCCTGACCCTTCGCCCGGATCAGGCGCAGCTGCGTGCCGCTCCATTTGGTGCGGGAGTGTGAGCGGCCGCCGGTGCCGGGCGGCGGCGCGGCGGGCACCCCCCGGAGCAGGTTGCCGAGATAGAGGTCGCCCTCGTTGATCATGGCGCGGATCAGAACATTCATGTTCACGACACGCCCCCATCGCCGGCCTGCATCGCGTCGATCCGCGCGTCGCGCTCGGCCAGCCCGCGCAGGGTGGCGAGGCTGTCGTCGACCTGCTCGAAGACGCGGATCATCTGCGCCAGCTCGGCGCGCATGGTGGCGCAATGCGCCTCGCTGCGGGCCAGCGCATCTGGCCGGTGCAGCGCGCCCGACAGCGCCGAGGCGCGCATCAGGAAATCGCCGGCGCGGTGGCAGAGCAGGGTGGCGGCCGCGATCGTCTCCGCCGGAAGGGGGTCATTCGCGGCGACGAGGGGCGCGAGAATGGAGCGAACCGACGGGCCATAACGGAAGGCCTTCTCGGCGGCCGTGAAGCGATGGGAGTTGGCGATCTCTGCTGTTGCCGCCTTGAGTTCGTGATCCAGCGGGCCCATCACAGCGCCCCCGTGGCATGGCCGGCCCAAAGGGCGAGGCTGGCGACGAAGATCAGGCTGGCGAGGGCGGATGCGGCGATCCGGGCCGGCGTGTCGCGGTGAGTGAGGGCGCCCCTGGCGCCGCGGACGGCCTTGTCGGCCTTGTAGACCGCGAAGGCGAAGGTGGCGTGCGCCTCGATCTGGTGGACCGTCCAGCCAAGGCGGCGCAGATCCTCCATGGTGACGCAAGGCGCGTCGCCGCCGTCGTTCACGGCGCGGTCGATGTCCTCGACCATGCGCGCGCGGATGCAGCGCAGATCGGCCATCTTCGGCCGCTCGACCGGCCAGCGCCAGCCGTCATCGCCGGCGCGGCGGGCCTCGGGATGCAAGGGGGTGTCGGGCTGCGACTGCAAGGCGGCCTCCATCGGTGATGAGAGCGAAAGCGTTCAGGAGAAGGGGATGACGACGGCCGGCTGCGTCTGGCGCAGCGGCGCGAGCGTTGCGGCGAGCGTGCCGTCGCCGACGTGGAAATCGACGGATGCAGGGTCGAGGAAGGGATCGAGCAGGCTCGTCAGATCCGTGCCGTTGAGCAACACCGGCGTCGTCACCGCGATGCGCAGGACCTTGCTCTGCGCGAAGGCGGTGAGCTTGTGGCCGGCTCCGGGACGCTCGACCCTCGCGAGCTGCACGCGGCCCCAGTCGTCGCCGAGGCCGATCGAGGCGACGATGCGGTCGCCGATCTGCCAAGCGAGAGCCTCAGCCAGTTCACGGGAGATGGAGAAGCTGATGCGCCGGCGGTCGCCGCGCTTGCCGGCGCGGTCCACCGCGATGCGCAAGCGCTTGCCGGTGACGCGGGCGCCGGATGACGGGAGAAGGGGCAGGAACGCCATGGCGGCCTCCATCGGGATGCGATGGAGACAAAATAACAATACGAAATGGATTGTCAATCCGTTTCGTATTGTTCAATTGCGGAAGAGTTGCTCCCGTCGCTTGGCGCCGGCTGGGCCGCCGGATTGCGCCAGCGCTTCGGCGGTCTGGCGGATCAATTGGCCCTCCCGCCCTGTCGGCGAAATGCGCGCGAGAGCGCCGAGTGAGTCTGCCAGTGTCGGACGGGCATCGTGGATCCAGATGGCGGCACGCTGGCGGTCCCAGCGCTGGGATGCAAGCGAGGCCCGGCCCATTTGCAGGCGTGCCGCGATAAAGCCCAGTAGGATTTCCGTCTCATCGCTTGAGATGTCGCGGTCGGCCCTGGCGATCCAGATCAGCGGCAGCAAGGCGCCGCGACACCGCGACATCACGGCGTCATGTTCAGGGTCTGGTCTCCGCTCGGGTGGAACGAGCGCGGCGCAGTAGATCTCGGGGTCTGCCGGCGCGCCCGTCTTGGCCAGGAAGAGCCGCAGGATACGATCGGCGCGAAAGGTCCGTTCAGCGCCGCGGGCGTGGCAGAAGCCGCGGATGTAGAGAGCGCTGCCCTCGAAGCTGGCTTCCCTGATCGTCACCCGCCTGTTGGTGACGACGCCGTCCGCGTCGGCATACTCGATATCGACGTCACGCTCCCCCGGCGCTGGCAAGACGGCGTTGCGATGCGGTGGGAAAGGGCGTGTCTCGGGCGGCCGCCACGGCTCTTGCTGGGCAGGCTCAGCTGGCCTCTCGCCGCGCGACAGCCAGATGATCATGAGGATGAAAACGGCGACAATCGCGAGCGAGATGATGGCCGTCGTCGTCATCTAAAGCCCAGCGCTCGCGCAATGGGTCAGATGGCTCTCGTCGCTGCTGTCGGTGCGTGACGTGTGACGCTGCAGAATTTCTCGCCGAAGCCGGCAGGAGTCTCGATGGTTGACCACGAATGCGGCATCGCACCCGGTCCCGAGACAATAGGCGACGTTCCCCATGGTCTGATAGTCGTTCGGCTTGGCGCTTTCCTGGCGGAACTGCTCCTGTGCCTGCCGGCAAAAGGCCGGCTCCGGGGCGCGGGCACAGTCGAGCGGGCGCGGAGCGGCCTGCGCTGCGCCGCCGGTCAAGAGCAAGGCTGCGATGATGACAGTACACCTCATGATTGAAGCGTCCCCTTTACCTCGTAGCAGGCCAGGATATCGACATCTTCTTCCTCCGGTGCGTTATGGCTCCACAGGTTCCAAGTGCCCGGCGTGCGCCCCTTGACCACCTTCTTGATGACGCGTCTTCCGTCTTCGCAGTCGACCACCGCATAGCGGTTGCGCAGATCGCCCGGCGAACGAGGGCGCCGATCATAGAGAATGATATCGCCGTCCATGTACCGCGGATACTGCGATTCGCCGCGCACCTTGAGGGCGCCGAGATGCTCGCCCGACGGCATTTCGATCTGACCGAGTGTGGCGGCCACGGTGTCGCCGATCGGCTCGATCGTCGAGCCTGCGCCGACCAGGCCGAAGAAATCCACCTGCGTGCTGCCGCCGGTCATTTCGCCTCGGCCCGTCAGCAGCCAGTCTAGCGAAACCCGAAAGAAGCTGGCGTAGCGCTCGGCGGCTCGGGACAGTCCGCGTGTGCCGTTCTCGTGGTGAGTATAGCTCACCTCCTTCGCGCCGAGCGCTCGCGCAGCGTCGGCAGCGGATGCGTAGCCGGCGGCGCGTCGGGCCTGAATGAGGCGTTCGTGCGGCGTGTCCATATACGAAACGTATTGCCGAACGCCGTGCAAAACGGATTGACATAGACAATCCGTTTTGTATTGTGTCGCCATGACACGCATCGAGCGCCTCCGAAATGCGATGAACTGGACCCAGCCACGCATGGCCGAATGGTTGGGCGTGACGCAGGCAACTGTGTCGCGTCTCGAAAGCGGCCAGGCCGAGAGCGGCCCCATTTCGAAACTTCTCGATCAGCTCGAAGCCCGTGGTCCCGACTCCGCCGTCCCCCTCCCTTCGGTTCCGGAGCGTCGGGCTTCCCAGCCCAACACCGACCACCCCCGTGGCTCCGAAGGGCCTTGCCCGGAGGCCGGTTCGCCGGCTTCCGGGCCCTTTATTCCCGAAGCGCTGGCCGAGGCGGTGTCGTGAAACCGTTCCTGCGTCCTCGCCGCCTTGGCCAGTGTGACCAGCGCCGTGCGCAGTCCTTCCCGGGCTGCCGCCTGACGTCCGTTTGTACCGTTCTGCATGGGGCTCGCCCTCCGTGACCTGACGCCTGTGACGTTCTGACACCGCCGCCCTTTTCCCAACGAAAAAACCGATGGGGGTTTTTCGTGAGCGCTCCCGCTTTGCCTGAATCGCCGATGCTCGAAGGGCTCAACACGCTGCTGAAGAGCGCGGCGCGGAGTCTGGTCAACGCCTGCGCCGCGCCCGGCCAGACCGGGCCGCAGCGCGTCGAGGCGCTGACCGGCTATAGCGCGGGCCAGATCTCCAAATGGCAGAGCGAGGCCGACCCTACGCTGATGCCCGTGCATGTCGTGGCGCAGATCGAGGCCGCGACGGGCCTGCCGATCTTCAGTCGCCAGCTCGCGAGCCTCTCGGGCCACTGCGTCGTGCCGGCTGGGATGGGGCATGGAAGCGATTTCGACCTGATGCAGGCCGTGACCAAGCTGACCGCGCATCATTCCCGCTTCGCCACCCAGGCCTGCGAGGCGCTGGAGGACGGCAAGCTGTCGCGAGGCGAGCTGAAGCAACTGCTCGCCACCCTGCTCGCAAAGCAGGAGGAGACCGGCCGGATCATGCGGCTACTCGCCGAGAAGGTAAGGTGCTGGCGCGGCTGAAGGAGGCCTCGCCGCAGGCCGTCTCGCGCGATGAGCTGGCCGAGCTGGTCGGCCGCGCCGCGCTGAAGCCGCTGATCTGCAAGATGAAGAGGCTCTCGCTGATCGCCTGCTCGCCGCAGGGCTACCATCTGCCGGGGATCACACCGCCGCTGCCCCAGAGCGCGGCCGGAAAGGGCCTGCGCCTGACGCCGCTCGTCCCGCCCTCGCCGCGGCGCATGCCCGAGATGTTTCTGCCGACGCCAGAGCATCTTGCCCGGCTGCTCGGCGCCATCATCCGCCGGGCGCATCGCTCCCGGGAAGCTGGCGACCGGGACGGGGCCGTGCAGCTCCTCGTGCAGGCGGCCGGCGCTGGCGGGCTTGAGCTGCGCCCGCATATCCGCGCCGACGTCCTGGCCCTGGCTAACCTCTTCGCCGCGCATGGCACGACCTATCCCGAGCTCGATCTGGGGAGGGCCGCGTGACTCCGGCCCAGAAAGACGCGGTGAAGTGGCTGCGCGAGCGCAATGGCGACGGCCTGTTCGACAAGGGCGGCGTGGTCGTCGCCGCCGGGGAGCGGGCACCGGTGATGCGCTCGACCTGGAATGCGCTCCGCGATCTCGGTGTCGTCGACTTCTACGGCCCAGCCCACAAGCCGCGGGCCCGGCTGCGGCTGACGGGAGCGGCGGCATGAAGCAGCGCTTCGTCACCGTGAAGGTCGGCCCGTTCCGCCGATCGGCCGCCCGCGGCATGGCCCGCGCCGGCTTCCCGGCCTGGATGCTGGTCGCCTGCCTGCGGATCAAGCGGGAGGCGGCGGAGGCGATCGTCGCCGGGCGCCACGCGCCGGGCGCGCTCTGGAGCGCGGCTGAGGCGGCGCTGTTTCGGGAGGCGGGGCGGTGATTTCAGGTCTGTTCTGCTTGTTCTTTCCCTCGAGGCACGTCGAGAGTCAACGTGATCTCGCGCGTAGGAAGACCTTCCATCTCGTAGCAAAGTCGAGCTCTCAAGCGCACTGGGTTTTCAGCGAGGGAAGCATCTTCTTCTGTCCAGAATGCATCCCAAACGTGAGATGCGGACTCTGAGGGATTCTCCGGCGCTTT
>NCCO01000082.1:9093-22380 GCA_002279705.1 Allobosea sp. 12-68-7 | reverse complement strand
GAGCGCCCCGACGAGGAGCTGGCACTCGGCCGGCTGAAGGCCTCCTATGCCGGGGCCGGCATGCCGCAGGTCGATTTCGCTTACGAGCCCCTCGGCGCCGCCTACTGGTACGCCCGCGAGCTGACGCGCCCGCAGACCATGCTCGTCGCCGATTTCGGCGGCGGCACCAGCGACTTCTCGGTGATGCGCTTCGAGCCCGGCCCGGCCGGGCGGCTGGAGGCGACGCCGCTCTCCCATGCCGGCGTCGGCGTCGCCGGCGACACCTTCGACTACCGCATCATCGAGCACGCGATCTCGCCCTGCCTCGGCAAGGGCACGCAGTATCGTTCCTTCGGCAAGCTGCTGCCGATCCCGGCCCATTACCACGCCGCCTTCGCGCAATGGCACCGGCTCTCGCTGATGAAGAGCCGCGAGACCATGGCCGAACTCAAGGCCCTGATCCGCGAGGCCGTCGAGCCGGACAAGCTCGAGGACCTGCTCACCGTCATCGAATACGACCTCGGCTACGAGCTCTACCGGGCGGTCTCGGCGGCCAAGATCGCCCTGTCCGACGCGGACAAGACCGTGCTGCGCTTCGAGCAGACGGGCATCGCCATCGAGCGGCGGATCTTGCGCTCCGAGTTCGAAGCCTGGATCGCGCAGGATGTCGCCGCCATCGAGGCCGCGCTCGACCGGGCGCTGACGGAGGCCCATGTCGCAGCCGGGTCGATCGAGGCCGTCTTCATGACCGGCGGGACCTCGCATGTCCCGGCCGTGCGGGCGCTCTTCGACCGGCGTTTCGGTGCCGACCGCATCCATGTCGGCGATGCCTTCCGCTCGGTCGCCAGCGGCCTCGCGCTCCTCGCGCTCGATCGGGCGCGCGACCCTGTCGCGGCCTGACCGGTGCGCGTCACCTTGCCCCGCTGCCGGTGCGGGGCTACATCACGGGCGCGGAGCGCGGCGCATCGCCTTCCTCGCCATGCGGCTGCCAGACCGCGCCAACCGACAGGAGCGCCTTGATGTCGTCCGATGCCGACCTGCTCGCCGACCGTCGCAATCTGCGCCGCAAGGTGACGCTGTGGCGCCTTCTGGCCGTCGTCGGGGTCATCGGCGCGGCGGTGATCGCCGGCCTCGCCTGGACTGGACGCAGCCCGGGCACGCTCTCGCAGGCGCATATCGCGCGGGTCACGATCTCCGGCTTCATCTCGGGCGACCGCCGCACGCTCGACCTCGTCAAGTCGCTCGAGGACAGCCAGGCTGCGGCCGTCATCGTCCGGATCGACAGCCCCGGCGGCACCGTCAGCGGCTCGGAGGCGCTCTATGATGCGTTGCGCCGTCTCGCGGCCAAGAAGCCGATGGTCGCCGTGGTCGACGGACTGGCCGCGTCGGGCGGCTACATCGCCGCCATTGGCTCGGATCGGATCGTCGCGCGCCAGACCTCCCTCGTCGGCTCCATCGGCGTGCTGTTCCAGCTGCCGAACGTGTCGCAGCTGTTGGAGACCGTCGGCGTCAAGGTCGAGTCGATCAAGTCGAGCCCCCTGAAGGCCGCACCGAGCGGTTACGAGCCGACCTCGCCCGAGGCGCGTGCCGCCCTGCAGCGCGTGGTCGATGACAATTACGACTGGTTCAAGCGCACCGTGCGCGAGCGCCGCAAGTTGGCCGAGCCCGAGGTCGCCCTCGTCTCCGACGGGCGCGTCCATACCGGCCGCCAGGCCGCCGCGCTCAAGCTCGTCGACGAGATCGGCGGCGAGCCGGAGGCGATCGCCTGGCTCGAACGCGACAAGGGTGTCGCGAAGGGACTGCGCGTGCGCGACTGGCGCCGCGCCAGCGAATCCTCCTCCCTCGGCCTCTGGAGCGTGAGCGAAGCGATGGCCCGCGCCGCCGGGCTGGACACGCTTGCCGCGGTCCTCGCACGGGCCGCGGACCAGCCGCTCGGTTTGCGGCTTGACGCGCCTTTGGCGCTCTGGCAGCCTGCAGTCGAAAAGTGACGTTGATACAAGCGGTTAGATTGCAGCGATGATCAAATCAGAACTCGTCCAACGCATCGCCGAGCGCAATGGTCATCTGTATCAGCGCGACATCGAGAACATCGTGACCGCAATCCTCGACGAGATCGTCAAGGCGCTGTCGCGGGGGGACCGGGTGGAGCTTCGTGGCTTCGGCGCCTTCTCGCGCAAGGCCCGCTCGGCGCGCGTCGGACGCAACCCACGCACGGGTGATGCGGTCGAGGTCGAAGAGAAATTCGTTCCCGTCTTCAAGACCGGCAAGGAATTGCGGCTGCGGTTGAACGCCAAGACGTGATCGGCGGGCGAATCCCCCTGGACGCCCCAGGCGTCGCGATGTTGAGGCTGGCGAGGCGGGCGTTGATCACGGGCAGGGCGCAGGCCGACGGAGGCATTGCGCCGGGTAGCTCCTTGGCAAGCCCGCGTCGAAGCCCCAAAACCAGCGACCTTGCGGAGGAACAGCGATGAAGACCGTTTTCAAGGCCCTTGTGCTCGTGCCGATCGCGCTGGTGGTCGTGCTGTTCGCCGTGGCCAACCGCGCGCCGGTGCGCGTGTCGTTCGACCCGGTCAGCCGCGATGTGCCGGTCCTCGCCTTCGACGTGCCGCTCTTCGCGGTCGTTCTGGCGGCACTCGCGGTCGGCGTGCTGATCGGGGGCTTCGCCTCCTGGTTGACCCAGGGCAAGCACCGCAAGGCCGCGCGGCGCAACCGGCGCGAGGCCGAGGCCCTGCGCTCGGAGACGCAGATGCTCCGCGCCGCGGTCCCCGATTCCGCTCTGCCGGCTCTGACCAACGGGCGCGGCTGATGCGGCTGTTCGGAAACGCCGAGATCGATGCCGCACTGAGCTTCCCGGGGCTGATCGACACGCTGGCGGACGCTTTCCGCGGCAATGCCGTCGTCCCGCCGCGGGCGCATCACCGCATCGAGCGTCCGGGCGAGCAAGCGGTGCTGCTGATCATGCCGGCCTGGAGCGCGTCCGACGCGCCGCACCCCTATATCGGCACGAAGATCGTGTCGGTCTTCTTCGGCAACGGCGCGCGCGACCTGCCGGGCGTCATGGGCGCCTATCTGCTGATGGACGGCCGGACCGGGGCGCCGCTCGCGGTCATGGACGGCAACCGGCTCACCTTGTGGCGCACCGCCGCGGCCTCGGCCCTCGCCTCCCGCTCCCTCGCCAACCCGACGGCGAGCAAGATGCTGATGGTGGGCGCAGGCGGCCTCGCGCCGTTCCTCGTCAAGGCCCACCGGTCCGTCCGCCCGCTGACGGACATCGCGATCTGGGCCCGCCGTCCCGAGGCCGCCGAAGCCGTCGCGGCCCAGCTCGTCGCCGACGGCATCGAGGCTCGCGCCGTCACCGATCTCGAGGGCGAGGCCCGGACCGCCGACATCATTTCCTGCGCCACCAACGCGACGCAGCCGCTGATCCACGGTCGCTGGCTCAAGCGCGACGCCCATCTCGATCTGGTCGGCGCCTTCACCATGCAGATGCGCGAGGCGGATGCCGAGGCGCTGGAGCGAGGCCGTGTGGTGGTCGATTCCGAAAAGGCGATCGACGAGGGCGGTGATGTCGCGATCGGGATCGACGAAGGCAGCTATGCTGCAGATCGAGTCGCCGGCACCCTGACCGATTTGTGCCACGGCCGCCTTCCCGGCCATGCGGAGGGCGGGGAGATCACGGTCTTCAAGTCGGTCGGCATGTCGCTCGAGGATCTCGCGGCCGCCGTCGCGGTCTGGGAAAACCGCGCGCCCCTCTGAGCGCGCGGGCCGTCCTCCGTGGTCAGACGCGGATCGGCGAGCCGCCGAGCGCGCCCAGCAGCCACAGCACCAGCACGACGACCAGAGCGAGCCCCAGCACGCCGCCAAGCCCGGTCGTCCCATAGGAGCGATGGCCATAATAGCCGCCACCGCCGATGAGCAGGATGATCAGAACCAGGATGACGAGCGTGGACATGGGCTGAACTCTCCGGAGGCGTCGTCGCGGGGGCGCGACGCGATACCGGAGGAACGCCTCGCGCCACGGCGAGTTCCGTGGCGCGTGGACGGCAGGTCGGCGTCAACCCGCCTTGATGCCGAGCTCATTGATCAGGTCGCCCCATTTCTTCATTTCGGCCTGCAGGAACGCCGCCAGCTCGGCCGGCGTGCCCCCGACGGGCTCGGCGGCGAGCTGGGCCATCTTGGCGCGCAGCGCGGGGTCGGCCAGCCCCGCCTTGGTGTCGGCCTGGATCTTGTCGATGATCGCCTGCGGCGTCTTGGCGGGCGCGAAGAGCGCAAACCAGGACGACACGTCGAAGCCGGGCACGGTCTCGGCGATCGGCACGAATTCCGGTGCGGCCGGCGAACGCTTGGCGGTGGTGATGGCGAGCCCCTTGATCGAGCCGGCCCGCACATGCGGCAGAGCCTGGGTGATGTTGTCGAAGATCAGGTCGATGCGGCCGCCGATCAGATCCTGCGTCGCCTGGGCCGTGCCGCGATAGGGCACATGCACCATCTTGGTGCCCGTCAGCTTCTGGAAATACTCGCCCGACAGATGCACCGAGGTGCCGATGCCCGAGGAGCCGTAGGTCAGCTTGCCCGGATTGGCCTTGGCATAGGCGATCAGTTCCGCCACCGAGTTGACCGGCAGCTCCTTGTTGACGACCAGCAGGTTCGGCACCAGCGCGACCATCGTGATCGGGGCGAGGTCCTTCACCGGGTCATAGTTGAGCTTGGGGTAGAGATACTGGTTGGTCGCCAGGCCGACCGAGACGATCAGCAGCGTGTCGCCATTGGGCTCCGCCTTGGCGACGGCGTCGGTGCCGATGTTGCTGCCGGCGCCAGCCCGGTTCTCGACGACGAAGTTGATGCCCCAGCTCTGGCCGAGCTTGTCGGCGACGAGCCGGCCGAGCACGTCGGTGGCGCCGGCGGGCGGGAACGGCACGACGAGCTTCACCGTCCGGCCCTGCGGCCAGGGCGCCTGCGCGAAGCCCGCGCCGGGGGCGGCCAGGGCGCTCGCGCCCAGCGCACCCAGCAGGGCGCGGCGGTCGATCGTGAATGTGGTCATGGCGTGATCCTTCCCCCGAAATCGTGCGAGCCGCCTCGGCCGCATCTGGTTTGGCCGAAAGCTGCCGTCTCCACGGCTGCTTGTCCATCGGCAAATCGACGGTCGCTTGACCTGGCTCTCGGATCGGGGCGAATCTGGCCCCATGCAGCAGCTGAATCGCCGAATCGCCGCCGTCTGTCTCGTCGTGGTCGCGGCCCTGCTACCAGCACTGGCCCGCGCGCAATCCACCGCCGAGGAGGAGGCAAAGCGGCGCGCCGCCAACATCGCCGCCTTCCCGGATGCGGCCCGCTCGCTGTTCGGTCAGAAGACGGCCCCCGCCAATCTGCAGGCCCGCGCCATCGGCTCCTATGCCCGCGGCTGCCTCGCGGGCGCGACCGCGCTGCCGGTGGACGGGCCGAGCTGGCAGGTCATGCGGCTGAACCGCAATCGCAACTGGGGCCACCCCGTCCTGATCGACTATCTTGAGGATCTTGCGCGAGACGTGCCCAGGATTACGGGCTGGCCCGGCCTGCTCGTCGGTGACATCTCCCAGCCCCGGGGCGGGCCGATGCTGACCGGCCATGCCTCCCACCAGATCGGCCTCGACGCCGATCTCTGGCTGACGCCGATGCCCCGCGCCCGCCTCGACCGTCAGGCGCGCGAGAACATGCCCGCCGTCAACATGGCCCGGGCCGACTGGCGCGACGTTGATCCCAGGCACTGGACGCCGGCCCATACCCGGCTGATCAAGGCGGCGGCGAGCGAGCCGCGGGTCGAGCGGATCTTCGTCAACCCCGCACTGAAGGTCGCGCTCTGTCGCGAGGCCGGGACCGACCGCTCATGGCTCAACAAGGTCCGGCCGATCTGGGGCCATAACTACCATTTCCACATCCGCATGAGCTGTCCGGCGGGCATGGCGAGTTGCAGCGGTCAGGAGCCGCCGAATTTCGGCGATGGCTGCGGTCAGGAGCTGACCGACTGGATCGAGCGGCAGCGCGCCGCCATCTTCGCCCCGCCGAAGCCGCCGCGCACCGGGCCTGCGCCGAAGCCCAAGCCGCCGATGTCGCTCGATGCGCTGCCGGCGGAGTGCCGGCAGGTGCTGGTCTCCCGCTGAGCCCGCGCGTCAGCGCCGGCCCGGCGTCCGCCCGGAGCTGTAGGCGAAGGGGTCGCGCTGCGGCGTGATCAGCGGCTGGGCCTGGTCGTAGCCCTCCTGATCGACGACACCCGTGCCCTCGTCGTCACCCAGGATCACCTCCTCGGTCGGCGGCACCGAGCCCGGCAGCATCAGCGGGCCGCGCTGCTCGCTCGGCAGGGACTGGGCGCCGGGGCGGTTATGGCGCGGCGGATTCAGCGGCTTGTTGTCATATTCCTCCAGGAAACGCCGCTGGGCCTCCAGCCCCTGTCCCTGATGGCTGGCGACGGGATAGCCGCCCGTCGACACCGCTCCCGGCGGGCGCATGCCGCCCTGCGGCTGGCGCAGCAGGGCACCGCCCGCAACCATGGCCGGTGCGGTGTCGCGCAGGCTGGGCTGGGCCGAGGCATAGGGCCGGGCCGGGTCCGGCGGCGGCAGGTTGTAGTTCGGCGTGTACTTGATCACCGGCTTGCAGATGTGGCGGCCCCTCGAGTGCCGCGCCAGGTCGATGTGGAAATGGTCGTAGTGGAACATGTCGGCGCCCGGGCCGAGCACGGTCGAGAAGTGCTCGCAGGCGCCCACGAAGATCTCGCGCAGGAAGTTCTGCTCCTCCGGAGCGCCGCGCCAGCCATCCTTGACCGTGACGGTGCGGCCGTCGTTGAGGCGGAAGGAGAACACGTCGACGGCATTGCCGAAGGCATGCTCGGAGGTCCGGCGGGTCCCGGTGCCGTTGTTCATCGCGCGGCAGGAATAGGAGCCGGCCCGCATCTCGATCACCTGCGCGCCGAGCACGTTCTGCGCCGCCGGCTGCACGACCTCGGCCAGCCACTTGTCGGTGGTCGCGACGATGGGGCAGGCGAGCGTGGCGTTGCTGGTCAGGCCGATCCCGCCATTGGCGAAGGCCGACACTTTCAGCGGCTTTTCCATGCCGCAGGTGCCGGGCCCATCGATCGGTTTGCCGCGCAGGCTGACATAGGAGGAGAGCTGCACCTGGCGCGAGGACAGGCAGGCAGCTTCGGCCTGGTCGCGCCAGGCGGCGCGCTGCGGCTTCTGGAACTGGCCGCAGCCGGCGAGCCCGGTTCCCAGCAGGCCAAGCGCGATGAGGGCGAGGTGAACGCGTCGCATGACCGTTCAAATGCGACCCGCTTCGTGAACGGTTTCTCAACCGGCTGAGCCCGCGGCGACACAGCCGGATTAACTTTGGCGCGGCGGTTAACGCGGTCTTAACGCGCCGAACCCGCCTGTCCGAACGTCACCGCATGCATCAGCCGGCCGGGCACCATCGTGAAGCCCCCGGCGACGACGAGCCCCACGAGAAGGCCGACCATCGCCGACCGGTGCGCCGCGATGTTGCCGCGGCGGCGGGACAGGACCGCATAGGGCAGGCTGACCAGCGTGAGGAGCGTCAGCAGATGGATCGCGCTGAAATGGCCGCTGCGTGCGATCAGCAGCGAAGTGAGGGCGACGACGGCCATTGCCGGGACGAAGACCCAGCCGACGCGCCGGTGCAGCGGCGTGCCCTTCGGAAGCAGCGCGACGGCGGTGCCCGCGGCGAGCGCGACGACCGCTCCGGCCACATGGATCTGGATGACTGGCGCGGCGGCGGCGAGAGGGGCGAGGGTCGGCATCGGCAGGTCTCGATGTTAATATAATTAACATTAGCCGCTGAGGACCTTGCGTCAAGGGCGGATGCGGCCGCGCACCGATGCGGCAAAGGCGCGGCCGCATGCTCCGGACGCCACTGGCATGTCCTGCTCCCGCATGCGACACAGCCCGATCCTCACCGTCCAGGGAGTTCGGCCGATGACGGGCAAGGCGCGCTTCATCTTTCCGGTTCTGATGGCCGGCATCATGGCTTTCCTGATGACCGCTCTCGTGACCTGGCTCAATCTCGGCCTGCCCGCCGATTTCATCCGCCACTGGCTGGCGGCCTTCGCCGTCGCCTGGCCCTGTGCGGCGGCAACCGCCTTCATCGCCATTCCCGTCGCCCGTCGCGCGACCGGTCTGATCACCCGCATCATCGGAGAGTGACATGCTGAGCCTGCGCGAGACCCTCGGCCGCATCGCCCGCGGCGACGCCGGCCCCGCTGAGACGCTGGCCGAAAGCGCCGCCCGGATCGCCGAGCGCGAGCCGCAGATCCAGGCCTTCGCCAGCCGGTCCGAGGCGCTCCTGCCCGGCACTGGTCCTCTCGCGGGCATTGCCTGCGGCGTGAAGGACATCATCGACACCGCCGATCTGCCGACGCAGATGGGCTCGCCGATCTATGGCGGCTGGCGCCCGCGGGCCGACGCGCCGATTGTCATGGCGCTCAGGGCCGCGGGTGCGACGGTCGCCGGCAAGACCCACACCACCGCCTTTGCCTTTCTCGACCCGGCCCCGACCTTCAACCCCCATGACGGCGCGGCCAGCCCCGGCGGATCGTCGGCCGGTTCGGCGGCGGCCGTCGCGGCGGGCATGATCCCGCTGGCCATCGGGACGCAGACCGGCGGGTCGGTCATTCGCCCGGCGGCCTATTGCGGCATCGCTGCGATCAAGCCGTCCTACGCCTTGTTGCCGACCGTCGGCGTCAAGCCGTTCTCCTGGTCGCTCGACACGCTCGGCCTGATGGCCGCGAGCGCCGACGATGCGGGCCTTGCCCTGGCGGCGATCACGGGGCGGCGGGATCTCGATGCACCGGCCGCCGCCCTGCGTGGTCTGCGGATCGGCATCCACCGGCAGGCCTATGCCGGTGCGCCGGAGCCGGCCGCCGCGGAGGCGCTGCAGCGCTTCGAGGACAGGGCGGCGGCGGCGGGCGCTGTGCTCGTTGCGCATGACGGTCCCTCGGCTCTCGCCGAGGCGTTCGACGCTCACGGCCCCCTCCAGGACTACGAGGCGACCCAGGCCCTCGCCTGGGAATATGCCCGTCACCGTGACGATCTTCCGCCGAAGCTGCGCAGCTATCTCGATGCGGCCCGCGCGACGACCCCTGCGCAGTATGACGAGGCGCGGCGGCGCTCCCGGCGCGGCCGCGATGCGGCCCGTGGCTTCTTCGCCGAGGTCGATGTCGTGGTGACCTTCTCGGCCCCGGGCGAGGCACCCGCCACCCGCGATTCGACCGGCGATTCCCGCTTCAACCGCCTCTGGACCCTGCTCGGTGTCCCCTGCGCGACCGTTCCGTTCGGCCGTGGCGGGCGGGGTCTGCCCGCCGGCATCCAGATCATTGCTGGATTTGGTCGTGATGCTCAGGTCATCGCTGCAGCGAAGGGCATCGAAAAACTCGTTGAGCGAGACTGATCGCGCCCATCATCCCCAAGACTAATCAATGATTTAAGACTCGCTTAACGCTACTCTTGGCTGCGCCGTGGTCGTGCCACGGTTTCGCCCCCTTGCGGCCGCCGCCAGTTCTGCTAGCGTTGTGTCAGGTCAATGACACAGGAGGGTGTGATGAGCCTCACGCTTCGTCTCGACCGGTTGGTCATGGGTGCGGCCTTCGTTTTCATGATGTTGATCGTGTTGGGAGCGTTCTGACGACGTCCGTCTCGAGTCGCTACGACCATGGGTTCAAGAGCACCGCCGGGAGGATCTCCCGGCGGTGTTTTCGTTGATCAGGTGTTGTCTGGTCGACTTGTGTTCCCGCGAGCCGGCGTCGGCGGCGTGGGTCAGCTCTCCGGGCACGGCGCCCCGGTGATCTGCCAGGACATGACGTTTGTCACCCGGCCGCACTGCGCGATCCGCCGTCCCTGGGTGGTCCGGATGCAGGACGAACTCCCCTCCGCGATCTTGCGACCCTCGTTCCAGCAGAAGCAGAGCGGCTCGGGGGCCTGGGCTTGCCTCGGCGGGTCCAGCGGCAGGGCGGGCTCTGCGGCCCGCGCACCGGCCAGCCCCAGCAAGCCCAGCCAAGCCACAGCCACAATGACTTTCGACGTTACGGAAATCACACGGAATTTATGTGTTGTTGCGCGCGGGTCGATGACGAGTGCAGTCATGTCTCGCTCCTGCGAACCGAAAGGTCGTCTGCAGCGGCACTAGCTGCAGTCTATCATGGGCGTGCTGCGCAGCCCAGCGGCGTTATAGTTCCATATTATTATGAAGTCGCGGCGGGCCCGATGGCGCCCGTCTTGCAGAAATGGAACGCATGCCCCATATTCCCACGAAGAGAGCCCAAGGGGGGCTCCGGGAGGAACCATGTCTCTGATTTCGCTCGCCCGTCGTGGTCGTGTCGTCGCCGTACTCGCTGGTGCTCTGCTCCTCGTGCCCGTGCTGGCCGAAGCCCGGCCCGGCGGCAAGGGCGGCTTTGGAAGCCGCGGTTCGCGCACCGAGGCGCCGCCGGCCCGCACCAACACCGCGCCCAATGGCGCCCAGCCCTTCCAGCGCAGCGCGACGCCGTCGCCGAGCCAGGCGGCGCCGGCCGCCGGTGCGGCCGCCGCGGCCCAGGCCGCGCGTCCCTCGATGGCCCGCAACCTGATGATGGGCGTCGGCGCCGGCCTGCTCGGCGCGGGCCTGTTTGGCCTGCTCTCGGGCTCGGGCTTCTTCAGCGGTCTCGCCTCGCTGGCGGGCATCTTCGGCTTCCTGCTGCAGATCGCCCTGATCGGCGGCGCGATCTGGCTGGCGCTGCGCTTCTTCCGCCGCCGCTCCGAGCCGCAACTCGCCACCGCCGGCGCCCCGCTGGCGCGTGACACCATGCAGCCCCAGCCGCAGCCGGGCGAGCGGATGGGCGCGATGGCCGGTGGCGCGGGTGCCGCGACCGCCGCCGCCTTGGATACCTCGCACACCACGCCGGTCGAGCTGTCGGGCGATGATTTCAACGCCTTCGAGCGGCTGCTCACCGAGATCAACGAGGCCTATTCGAACGAGGACGAAAAGGGCCTGCGCGATCGCGTGACGCCGGAAATGTTCGGCTACTTCGACGACGACCTGACCGCCAATGGCCGCAAGGGTCTGGTCGATCGCGTCTCGGACGTGAAGCTCCTGCAGGGTGACCTGTCGGAGGCCTGGGGCGAGGACGGCTTCGAGTTCGCCACGGTCGCGATGCGCTTCAGCCTGATCAATGCGCTCTACGAGCGCGCCACCGGCAAGGTGGTCGAGGGCAACGCCACCGTGCCGCAGGAGGTCGCCGAATACTGGACCTTCGTGCGCTCCCGCGGCGGCGCCTGGAAGCTCTCGGCGATCCAGCCGGCCGCCTGAGGCGCGCTGCATCGATCCTTCGGAACGGCCGGGGCAACCCGGCCGTTTTTCGTTGCGCGGTTTCGGGTGTCGCGCCGGGCCGATCCGTCCTATAGCCGGGCCCGCGCCGCCGCCGGGGAGGGCGCCCGCAGCCTGTCGACCGATCCCCGCCCGCTGGAGACCACAGCCATGTCCGATATGCGACTTGTCGTCGTCGGGGCCGCCGGACGCATGGGCCGGATGCTGATCCGCGCCATTCACGATGCGCCGGGCTGCGTTCTCTCGGCCGCCATCGAGCGGCCGGGCTCGCCGCATCTCGGGCAGGATTCCGGCCTGCTGGCCGGCCTGCCCGCCAATGCCGTTCCCGTGAGCGACGATGCGGCATCGGCTTTTGCCGCGGCCGATGGCGTCCTGGATTTCACCATGCCGGAGGCGACCGTCGCCTTCGCGGCTCTGGCGGCGCAGGCCCGCATCGCCCACATCGTCGGCACCACCGGGCTCGAACCTCCGCATCTGGCGGCGCTTGAGGATGCCGCGCGCGACACCGCCATCGTCCGCTCCGGCAACATGAGCCTGGGCGTCAATCTGCTGGCTGCGCTGGTGCGCAAGGTCGCGGCGACGCTGGGGACGGATTGGGACATCGAGATCGTCGAGATGCATCACCGCATGAAGGTCGATGCGCCGTCCGGCACCGCGGTGCTGCTCGGCGAGGCCGCGGCGGTCGGCCGCGAGGTCGATCTGGCGCAGCAGCGCGTCGCCGTGCGCGACGGCCACACCGGGGCTCGTGTGCCCGGCACCATCGGCTTTGCGACCCTGCGCGGCGGCACGGTCGTCGGCGACCACAAGGTCGTCTTCGCGGGCACGGGCGAACGGCTCGAACTCGCCCATATCGCGGAGGATCGTGGGTTGTTCGCGCAGGGCGCCGTCAAGGCGGCGCTCTGGAGCCGGGGGCGGGCGCCGGGGCTCTATTCCATGGCCGATGTCCTCGGACTCGACGGTCTCTGAAAGGCGGCTCCGGTGACACGCCTCGTCGTCGCGCCGGGCGTCGTCCACTGGCCGGGCCATCTCGGGTCCGATGCCCAGGCCGCGCTCGTCGCCGATCTGCGCGTGGTCGCGGCGCGGGCCCCCTTCTTCCAGCCGCGCATGCCGAAGACCGGCAAGCCCTTCTCGGTCCGCATGACGAATTGCGGCGCGCTCGGCTGGGTCTCGGACGAGACGGGCTATCGCTACCAGCCGCTCCATCCCGCGACCGGCGAGCCCTGGCCGCCGATGCCCGAGGTCCTGACGCAGGCCTGGCGCACTCTCGCCGGCTATCCGCACGAGCCCGAGGCCTGCCTCGTCAATTTCTATGCGGCCGACGCGCGGATGGGCCTGCACCAGGATCGCGACGAGCAGGATTTCGACGCCCCCGTGCTCTCGCTCTCGCTCGGCGACACCGCCGTCTTCCGCATCGGCGGGACGCAGCGCGGCGGCAAGACGGTGTCGCTGAAGCTGGCCTCTGGCGATGCGCTGATCTTCGGCGGCGAGGCGCGGCTCGCCTATCACGGCATCGACCGCATCCTCGCCGGCTCCTCGGCCCTGCTGCCGCAGGGCGGGCGGATCAACCTCACCTTGCGCCGCGTGACCCGGCCCGCAGCCTGACCCGCCGGCGCGTCAGCGCGAGGCGTCCGATCCCGGCAGGTTCGGAAACGACCAGCCGAGCAGGATCGAGCCCGCCCGCAGGCCGAACCCCGCGGCCAACCCGCCGAGCATGACGAGGGGGGCGCTGAAGCCCAGCGTCGTCAGCAATGCGGTGGCACCGGCGCCCGCTGCGGCCGCGGTGACATAGAAATCCCGGCTCCACAGCACCATGGCGCGGTCGCCGGCCAGAATGTCGCGCAGGATGCCGCCGAAGGAGGCGGTGACCGCCCCGAGCGCCACCGCCGACAGCGGCGGCACGCCCGCCGCCAGAGCCTTCTGCGTGCCGGAGACGGCGAAGAGGGCGAGCCCCGCCGCGTCGGCCCAGATCAGCAG
>NCCO01000082.1:0-9084 GCA_002279705.1 Allobosea sp. 12-68-7 | reverse complement strand
CTCAGCGGCGCCTCGACCCAGGCGACGGGCCGGTCCAGCAGCAGGTCCCGCAGGGTGCCCCCGCCGACGCCGGTGACGGTGGCGAGCAGGATGAAGCCGAACGGGTCCATGCCCTTGCGGGCGGCCACGAGGGCGCCGGTCAGCGCGAAGACAGCGACGCCGACGGCCTCGATCACGGGTCAGTGGGCGGTCGGGGTGGTGTCGCCGCCCTCGGCCGCCTGCGGCTTCGACGCGCCGGCCGAGATGCCGACGAGTGCCGGACGCAGCACGCGCTCGCCGATCTTGTAGCCGGACTGCACCACCTTGGAGACGAGCCCCTTGGCGACCTCGGCATCGGGGGCCTCGAACATCGCCTGGTGCATGTTGGGGTCGAACTTCTCGCCCAGCGGCTCGATCTTGCGAACCCCATGGCGCTCCAGCGTCTTGAGGAGATCGCGCTCGGTCAGGTCGACGCCCTCGATCAGCGCCTTGAGCGCCGGCTCTTCAGTAGAACGCGCCGAGTCCGGGAGGCTTTCCTGGGCACGCCGCAGATTATCGGCCGCGCCCAGCATGTCGCGGGCGAAGCTCGTCACGGCATAGGCCTTCGCGTCGGCGATCTCGCGCTCGGTGCGGCGGCGCAGGTTCTCCATGTCCGCCAGCGTGCGCAGCAGCTTGTCCTTGAGGTCGTCGCGCTCGGCCTCGATCTTCGCGAAATTCGCCTGGATGATCTCTTCCGGCGTCTGCACCGTCGCCGCGTCGGAGGGCTCGGCGTTCGGGTTGTCCGTCGCAGGGTTCTGCGTCATGGCGTGATCCAACTCTCGCAAATCATGGCCGCCGGCGGGAAGGCGCGTGCCGGCGGCGTTCGTGGCCGATATCGGGCTTGTCGGAGCTTAAATCAAGCACGGGCGGTCGCCCGCACCCTCGCCGCAGGCGTCCTCTCCGCCTCCGGGCCGAACACGTCCAGCAGCGCCTTGCGGATGGTGAGCTGGCGTGCCGTGGAGACGATCTTCGCATTGGTCAGGTCGGTGACGTAGAACACGTCGACCGCCTTCTCGCCGAAGGTCGCGATATGGGCGGAGGCGATGTTGAGGTTCAGTTTGCCGATCGCGGTGGTCAGATCATAGAGCAGGCCCGGCCGGTCGAGGCCCGCGATCTCCAGAACGGTGTGGCGGGCCGAGAGCACATTGTCGATGATCACCTCCGGCGGCACCTGGAAGGTCTGGCCGCGGGGCGGCGGGGCCCGGCGCTGCGCGACGAGATCGGCGATCTTGATCTCGCCCTTCAGCGCCCGCTCGATCGCGGCCGCGATGCGCTCCGCCCGGCGCAACTCGTCGTCGTCGCGGTCGAAGGCGCGCGAGACCGAGATCGTGTCGAGGACGAGCCCGTCTGTCGTGGTGAAGATCTGCGCATCGACGATGTTGCCGCCCGAGGCTGCGCAGGCACCGGTGACGATGGCGAGCAGCCGCGGATGGTCGGGCGCCAGGATGGTGAGCTCGGTCACGCCGCGGAACTGGTCGGTCTCGACCAGCGTCGCGGTGGTGCGCCCTTCGGACTCCGCGCGGGCCATGAAGCGGGCGTGCTTCTCCTGCCTCCCGACATCCGTCTTGATCCAGTAGGCCGGGTAGTGGCGGGCCAGATAGGCGTCGCGTGCGATCTCGTCCCAATCCGAGAGCCGCTCCTTCAGCGCGTCCTGCTTCTTTTCGACCCGCGCCTTGCGCTCGATCGCGGAATGGCCGCCGGCGAGCATGATCTCGGTCTCGTAATAGAGCGTGCGCAGGAGCTGGCCCTTCCAGCCGTTCCAGACGCCGGGGCCGACGGCCTTGATGTCGGCGACCGTCAGGACGAGCAGGAGCTTCAGCCGCTCCAGCGTCTGCACGGTCGCGGCGAAGCTCTCGATCGTCTTGGGGTCGCCCAGGTCGCGGCTCTGCGCCACCGTCGACATGTCGAGATGGTGCTCGACGAGCCAGGCGGCGGTCTCGGTCTGGCCCTCGGTCAGGCCCAGCCGCGGCCCGAGCTTGCGAGCGATGCGCGCCCCGGCCACCGAATGGTCCTCGATGCGCCCCTTGGCGACGTCGTGCAGGAACAGGGCGACATAGAGCGCGCGCCGGTTGGTGATCGTCGGCATGATACCGTTGGCGAGGGGGTGCTCGGATTCGAGCACGCCCGCATCGATCTCGGCGAGAACGCCGATGCTGCGGATCAGATGCTCGTCGACCGTATAGTGATGATACATGTTGAACTGCATCATCGCGACGACGCGCCCGAAATCGGGCACGAACTTGCCGAGCAGCCCGGACTCGTTCATCCGCCGCAGCACCGCCTCCGGCGAGCGTCGCGCCGTCAGAATCTCCAGGAAGATGCGGTTGGCGTCGGGGTCGTTGCGCAGCTGCGGCGTCACCAGCCGCAGCGACTGCGTCACCAGCCGGCTGGCATCGGGATGGATCGCCAAGTCGTCGCGGCTGGCGATCTCGTAGAGCCGCAGCAGATTGACGGGGTCGCGCCGGAAGGCGTCGGGATCGATGACGTTGAGCCGCTGGCTCTTCAGCGTGAAGTCGGGATGGCCCAGCGCCCGCACGCGCTTGCGCTTGGCGAAGGAGCCGAGCAGGCGCGTCAGCGAGGCGCGCGGCTTCTGCTGGCGCGCCTCGAGCGCGGCGCAGACGATCGCGGTCAGGTCGCCGACATCCTTGGCAACCAGGAAATACGCCTTCATGAAGCGCTCGACCGGCGCCTGGCCGCTGCGCCCGGCATAGCCGATGGCCGCCGCGACCTGGCGCTGGAGATCGAAGGACAGCCGCTCCTCGGCCCGGCCGGTGATGAAATGCATCCAGCAGCGCACGCGCCAGAGGAACTCCTCCGAGCGCTGGAACATCAGCAGTTCCTTGCGGTCGAACAGCCCGGCCGCCACCAGCTCGCGCACGTCGTTGACGCGGTAGGCGTATTTGGCGATCCAGAACAGCGTGTTGAGATCGCGCAGGCCGCCCTTGCCGTCCTTGACGTTGGGCTCGACGAGATAGCGCGAGCTGCCGGCGCGGCGGACGCGGGTTTCGCGTTCCTGCAGCTTGGCCTCGGTGAAGGCGGGCGCCGTCCCCTCCACGACCTCCGCGCCGAAGCGGCGCACCATGTCGTGAAACAGCAGCACGTCGCCGGCCACGAAGCGCGCCTCCAGCATCGCCGTCCGGATCGTCATGTCGGCGCGCGCCTCGCGCACGCATTCGTCGATCGAGCGGACCGAATGGCCGACCTTCAGCTTCAGGTCCCACAGCGGATAGAGCATCGCCTCGACCACGCTCTCGCCCCAGGCCGTCTGCTTGTGCGGGAACAGGAACAAGAGATCGACGTCCGACCCCGGAGCCAGCGTGCCGCGCCCATAGCCGCCGACGGCGACGACGGCGATGCGCTCCGACTGGGACGGGTTGAGCGCCGGATAGAACAGTTCGGTCGCGGCCACATGCAGGCAGCCGATGATCCCGTCCATCACGGCGGAGAGGTGCTGGGCGCAGACCAGGCCATGGCGGGGACGCTTGAGCAGATCCCGCGCGGATTCGAGGCCCTGGTCGAGGACGCTCCGGAGCGCTGCCACGAGCAGGGGGCGCGCGTTGCCCTGGGGGGCGGCGGCGGCCCGCACCAGCAGCTCGGCCATGGCGCGGTGGGGGCTGGCGAGAACGGCGTTGAGTTCGAGCACCGGCTGATCGGCGACGGATGACACCAGCCCTGACCCCGCTTGATGTGATGCCCGGCCCTCATGCCGTGCTGGCTGGTTAGCATGCGAGGGGGATTCGCAAAGCGGTTTAATTGAACGATTAGAGAATGTGAAATAAAAAATTCAACATCCCTGAACGCATTGTTTGACATACAGAACGAATGGACCTAAGAGACGGATACGCGCCGATTTGAGCCACCAGCTTGCGGGCGCGAAACAAGTGCAGCTAAAGCGTGGGGCATGGGCGCCAGCCGGTCGCTCGGTCCCTTCGCGCATCGAAAGGGGCCACGAATGACCATTTCCCGCCGTATGGCTGTGGCCGGCTTGGCCGCCTCGCTCGTTCTCTCTGCCGGACAGGCCATCGCCCAGGCGCCCAAGGAAATCCGCGTCGACTTCGCGACCTATAACCCGGTCAGCCTCGTCCTGAAGGACCGCGGCATCCTCGAGAAGGCGCTGGCGGCCGACGGCATCACCGTGCGCTGGGTCCAGTCCGCCGGCTCCAACAAGGCGCTGGAGTTCCTCAACGCCGGCTCGCTCGACTTCGGCTCGACGGCCGGCGCCGCCGCGCTGATCGGCAAGATCAACGGCAACCCGATCAAGACGATCTATGTCTTTTCGCGGCCGGAATGGACGGCGTTGGTCACGAGCGCCAAGAGCGACATCACCAAGGTCGCCGACCTCAAGGGCAAGCGCGTCGCGGTGACCCGCGGCACGGATCCGCACATCTTTCTCGTCCGGGCGCTGGCCGAGGCCAGGCTGACCGAGAAGGACGTCAAGCTCGTCCTCTTGCAGCATGCCGATGGGCGCCTGGCGCTCGAGCGCGGCGATGTCGACGCCTGGGCTGGTCTCGACCCGCTGATGGCCGCCGCCGAGGTCGAGAGCGGCGCGAAGCTGTTCCACCGCAAGGCCGCCGACAACACCTGGGGCGTGCTCAACGTCCGCGAGGCCGTCGTCAAGGACAATCCGGCCCTCGTCCGGAAGGTGCTGGCGGCCTACGAGGAGGCGCGCGCCTATGCGCTCGCCAACCCTGCCGAGCTGAAGAAGACGCTGGTCGCCTACACCAAGCTGTCCGATGCGGTGATCGAGCGACAGCTCACCCGGACCGAACTCACTCATTCCACGATCGGGCAGGCCCAGGCCGAGACGATCATCGCGGCTGGCCTCGCGCTGCAGGAAGCCGGCGTCGTGCCCGCCAAGACCGATGTGAAGGCCGTGGTCGACGACCTGCTCGACCGTCGTTTCGCCGTTACCAACTGACGTCGCGTCGGCCCCGGATGCGTGCGCTCGGCATCGAGACGGCTGCGGATGAGCAGGGCGGTCCCGCTCGTCCGCGGCCACGCCGGGCGGGCGTGGCGCTGGCGGGTTTCGCGCTGCCGGTCGTGCTGGCCGTGCTGTGGGAGATCGCCGTCAGGTCTGGCTTGGCGAATGGGCGCCTGATGCCACCGCCGAGCGTGGTCGGTGCCACCCTGTGGTCTCTCGCGGCTTCGGGCGAACTCTTCACCCATGCCGCGGCGACGCTCTGGCGGGTTGCGGCCGGGTTTGCCCTCGGTGCTGCGGCGGGCACTTTGCTCGGCGCCGTCACCGGCGCGCTTCCGGTGGCGCGCGGCCTGATCGATCCGACGCTGCAGGCCCTGCGCGCCATTCCCTCGATCGCCTGGGTGCCGCTCTTCATCCTCTGGCTCGGCATCTTCGAGGCGTCGAAGGTGGCGCTGATCGCGGTCGGCGTGTTCTTCCCGGTCTATCTCGGTGTCGCCGCGGCGATCCAGGGCATCGACCGCAAGATCGTCGAGGTCGGCCGTGTCTTCAGGCTCGGCCGGCTGGCGATGGCGCGACGGGTGCTGCTGCCAGCGATCCTGCCGGCCTGGATCACGGCGCTGCGCTCGGGGCTGGGGCTGGGCTTCATGTTCGTGGTCGCCGCCGAGATCATGGGCGCCAGCGAAGGCCTCGGCTACCTCCTCGTCGATGGCCAGCAACTCGGCCGGCCCGACACCATCATCGCGGCCATCATCAGCTTCGCCGTGCTCGGAAAGCTGGCCGACGGCCTCCTCGTCGCCCTGACGCGGCCGGTTCTCGCCTGGCAGGACACGGCCCGCGACAAACTCTGAGAAAGCCCTCGATGCTGAGCTTCGAGACCCTGTCGAAAACCTATGCCGACGGCACGCAGGCGCTGTCGGCCGTCACCCTCGATGTCGCGCAGGGCGAGATCCTTGCGCTTGTCGGCGGCTCCGGCTGCGGCAAGACCACGCTGCTGCGCCTGATCGCCGGTCTCGACCGGCCGAGTGCCGGGCGTGTCCTGATCGACGGCGAGGCGATCGCCGAGCCGCGCGCCGATGTCGGGGTGATCTTCCAGGAGCCGCGCCTCTTCCCCTGGCTCTCGGTGGCCGAGAATGTCGGCTTTGGCCTCTCGCATCTCTCCGCCTTCGAGCGCGAGGGGCTGGTCACCAACGCCCTCGTTCGGGTCGGGCTTGGCGGGCACGACCGGCGCTGGCCGCGCGAACTCTCCGGCGGCCAGCAGCAGCGGGTCGCCATCGCCCGCGCCCTCGTCACGCGCCCCAAGCTGCTGCTGATGGACGAGCCGTTCTCGGCGCTCGATGCCACCACCCGCGCCAGCCTCCATGGCCACCTGCTCGCCCTGTGGGGCGAGAGCCGGCCCACCGTCGTCATGGTGACCCATGACGTCGAGGAGGCCGTGACGCTGGCGGACCGGATCGTGGTGATGCAGCCCAAGCCCGGGCGGGTCTTCGACGCGTTCGACAACCCGCTCGCCCGCCCGCGCGACCGGCTCTCGCCGGCCTTCGAGGCGGCCAAGCGCGAGATCCTCCGCAGCCTCGATCGCTCGCTGCGCGACGAGGCCCCGCACCAGCAGAAGGCTGCCGAGACGGCCGGGATGTGGTGGTGAGCCGCGTCACGGTGTGTCGCTTTCCGATGGCCTGTGACCGCCCGAGCCTCTATCAGCGATCCCGACCGCTTCATTCGACTTGAGGTTCTGACACCATGGACGTCACCGCCCTCCGCGCCCTGCAGGCGCCGCTCAAGGACTCCTACCGTTCCGATCCCGGCGCGGCCGTCGTCACCCTGAAGGCCAAGGGCGAGCTCGACGACCAGCACATCGCCTGCAAGGTCGAGACCGGTCGTGCGATGGCGCTGGCGGGGTTGCACCCGGCCAGCGGCGGCTCGGGCGCCGAACTCTGCTCCGGTGACATGCTGCTGGAGGCGCTCGTCGCCTGCGCCGGCGTCACGCTGAAGGCGGTGGCGACCGCACTCGAGATCGAGCTGAAGAAGGGCGTCGTCCATGCCGAGGGCGATCTCGACTTCCGCGGCACGCTCGGCGTCGCCAAGGACGCCGCCGTCGGTTTCAAGGCGATCCGGCTGTCCTTCGAGGTCGAGACCGATGCGCCGCAGGAGAAGCTCGACACGCTGCTGAAGCTGACCGAGCGCTACTGCGTCGTCTTCCAGACGCTCAACGTGAAGCCCGAGCTCAGCGCGACCCTGTCGGTCGCCTGATCGCCCGGCCGTTCATTCAGCGGCCTTCTTCAAGGCGAGCCCCTCGGCAAAGGGCAGCGTCGGCTCGCCCTTCGCCTCGTCGAAATCGAGCGCCACGATGCGCTCGCCTCGGCTGGCAATCTTGCCTGCCGAGGTGCGCAGGCCTGCCACATCATCCTGCGCCTGGCGGAAATGCTGGTCGAGCTTGTCTGCCCGCTCGCCGAGCCGCCGGACATCGGCCAGCAGCTTGCCGACCTCGCTCTGGATCACCTGCGCCTCCTCGCGCATCCGCGCATCGCGCACCAGCGACTGCATCAGCTGGATCGCGAGCGCCAGCAGCGAGGGCGAGACGATCATGATCCGGGCGCGATGCGCCTTCTGGATCACGTCCTCGAAATGCTCGTGCAGATCGGCATGAATCGATTCCGACGGCACGAAGAGCAAAGCGAGGTCCTGCGTCTCGCCGGGCAGGAAATAGCGCTCGGCGATGTCCCTCACATGCACGCCGACATCGTTGCGCACGCGGGCGGCAGCGGCCTTGCGCGCCTCCTCGCCGCGGGCCTCGCGCAATTGCGTGAAGCTCTCCAGCGGAAACTTGGCGTCGATGACGAGCCCGCGCCCGTCGCCGGGCAGCGTCACCAGGCAATCGGGCCGTTTGCCGTTGGAGAGTTGCGGCTGGAAGGCGAAGAACGCGCCGGGCAGCCCGTCCCGGATGATCGCCTCCATCCGGCCCTGGCCATAGGCGCCGCGCGCCTGCTTGTTGGAGAGCACGTCGCGCAGCGTCACCACCTCGGACGTCAGGTTCGTCAGGTTCTTCTGGGCGCTGTCGATCACCGCCAGCCGCTCCTGCAGCTTGCCGAGGCTCTCGCTGGTCTGGCGGACATTCTGCTCCAGACCCTGGCCGACCTGGTGGCGCAGGCCCTCCATCCTGTCGGCGACGAGGCGTGCAAGATCGCCCTGCCGCGTCGAGAGGATCTCGGCCATGGACTGCATCCGCCCGGTCAGCTCCGCCTGGAGGCGGTTCATCTCGGCGACCTTGTCGTCGGTCTCGCGGGCACGCTCGGCCGCGATCAGCGCCTCCAGTGCCCGTCTCCGGCTGCCGCGCCACGCAGACAGTGCCAGCAGCAGGAGCAGGCCAAGCGTCGACCCGCCGAAGCCGAGCGCAGCCTGCGCCCAGGTCACGGGCCGGTCGAGGAGGAGGAAGGCGATCTCTGTCATTCCGGCAGGATAGCCGATTCGGGTGAATCAATTCGAACGAAAGCGGAACGGTTTGACCCACGCGGCGCGAGCGCTTATGTGGCCGGTTCATCATCCGGAAACCGCGCAGACACAGCTCCATGGCCATCCGCCCGCTCGTCATCCTGCCAGACGCCCAGCTCCGGCTGGTGTCCACCCCCGTGGCCGAGATCACGCCCGAGATCCGCACGCTCGTCGCCGACATGTTCGAGACGATGTACGACGCGCCCGGGATCGGGCTGGCCGCCATACAGATCGGCGTGCCCTGGCGCGTGGTGACGCTCGATGTCGCCAAGAGGGCCGAGCCGCCTGCGGAAGAGGAGCCGGCCGAGGCCGACAACGACGGCGCCCAGGAAAAGCGCGACCGCCAGCCGCGCAATCCGATCGCCTTCATCAATCCGGAGATCACCTGGTCCTCGGAGGAGCGCAGCGTCTATGAGGAAGGCTGCCTCTCGATCCCGGAATACTACGAGGAGGTCGAGCGCCCGGCTTCGGTCAGGGTCGCCTACACCGATCTCGACGGGAAGCGGCAGGAGATCGAGGCCGATGGCCTGCTCGCCACCTGCATCCAGCACGAGATCGACCATCTCAACGGCGTGCTGTTCATCGACCATCTCTCGCGCCTCAAGCGCGAGCGCGTCACCAAGCACTTCGCCAAGCAGGCGCGGCGCGAGGGGTGACGCAAC
>NCCO01000258.1 GCA_002279705.1 Allobosea sp. 12-68-7 | reverse complement strand
CATCGACATGATCGTGGCAACGCTGGTGATGTCCATGGGCATGATGATGATGCCGCCCTCGGTGATCTCTCTGCCCTTCAAGATCCTGTTCTTCATCCTGATCGACGGTTGGAACATCCTGGTGAGCGGGCTGGTGCGCTCGTTCTACTGACCGCGCGCCCGACTGCCCCTGATGAGGCTGACCTGCCCCTTTCCGGACAGCATTCATGGATGGCACCCATTGGGCCCGCCCTCGCCACTGACAAGCCCCGCCGCGTTTCGGCGGGGTTTATTTTTGCACGGTGCGCTGGGTTTGAAAGGCACCCGCTGCCATTGCCTGCGTGAGAACGAGCCTTGCGCAGACCGGGCGGACGATGGTCCTGGTGTTCAGGCGACACCGCGAGCCGGCAGGGCGCGCGCACCAGACGCGGCCCTTCCCCGAAGTGGGCACATCCATGCTGAAGACATGCGCCCCGCCGGACCACGCGAGGCTCTGCATTCACCAGGCCTGGACAGGCCAGCCTCCGGCCGGCGCGCGGGGACGTTCCGCTTGTCTGCCTCCCGCCGGACGGCCGAGGATGCGGCCGATCCTCGGCCTTGCATTCCTCGGCCTTGAAGACATCGGCGAACGGCGAGAGAGGGCGGCCGGCGCCCGTTTGGATCCGCCGGGAAGGACCCGTCGGGCTCGGTGGCGGCCCGACTGAGGCTTCGACCCCGCACATTGCGACCGGCGCCCGCCCTGTCCACGCGGGCAAAGGGTGGTGGCGCATCGGGCCGAATCGCGGCGGGGTGGGATCGAACACAGCGATAGCCGCCGCACGGGAGCCGGCGCGCCGCCGATCCCGCCGCTCAAGAGCGCGATGTCGGCATGCATCGCGCCGGCGGGCGAAACCATCGATGAGGATGGGGCACCGGACGCTTCCCGGCGCGATGGCGCAGATGGGAGACGTTCCGCGGCATCCCGCGCCCATCATGGGGCCGCTGCCGGACCGGGACGGCTGATCGTGTCGGGTTTCACCAGCGCCCGGTGCGGGGGAACGGAGGGACGCGGCGACTTGCGAGGGGATTTAAACGCGTTGAAGGCGGCGCCACAGGGCGCCGCCTTGCTTCTTGGATGCGTCGCGTTCAGGCGGCGCGCAGGGAGCTGACGAAGCGGGTCACCTCGGTCTCCATGGAATGCGATTGCTCGGACAGGGCCGAGGACAGGCTCATGAGCTGGGTCGCGGCGGAGCCGGTGGAACCGGCGGCCTTGCCGACCTCGGTCATGTTGACCGTCACCTGGCTCGCGCCTTCGGCGGCGCGATGGGTATTGCCGGCGATTTCGCTGGTGGCGACACGCTGCTCTTCGATGGCGCTGGAAATGGCGCCCGTCACGTCCCGGATCGAGTTGATGGTGGTGACGATGGAGCTGATGGACGTCACGGTGGCGCCGGTCGCCTCCTGGATCTCGCCGATCTTGGCGGCAATCTCGTCGGTGGCCTTGGCGGTCTGTGCCGCCAGTTCCTTCACTTCTGCGGCAACCACCGCGAAGCCGCGTCCCGCATCGCCTGCCCGTGCCGCCTCGATGGTGGCGTTGAGGGCCAGCAGATTGGTCTGCTCGGCAATGTCCTTAATCAGGTTCAGCACGCCGCCGATGGAATTGGCAGCTGCTGAGAGGGCGCGGATATTGTCGCTGGTGCGCCCCGCTTCGTCGGCGGCGGAATGGGCGATCTTGGCGGAATTCGCCACCTGCTCGCTCACTTCGCGGATCGAGGCGGAAAGCTCCTCGGCGGACGCGGCGACGGTCTGCACGTTGCTGGATGCACCTTCCGCGGCGCTGGACACCGCATGGGCCTGGCGCGAGGCTTCCTCGGCGCTGGCGGAGAGCCCCCGCGCCGCATCGGCCACTTCGTTGGAGGAGGAGGCGAAGCGCTCGGCAAGACTGCCCATGGTCTGCTGGAACGCATTGGCGATGGAATTGCGCTCGGAAATGATCTTCGCGGTCATCTCCTCATCCTTGCGGATCTGCTCGAGGCGCAGCCGCTCGTTCTCGGCGAGATTGTCGCGGAACACGCTGAGCGCGCGGGCCATTTCACCGATCTCGTTGGACTTGGCGAGCCCGGCGATCTCGGTTTCAAGCGCGCCGCCGGAAATGCGCTTCATGGCGTCGGTGATGTTGGTGAGCGGACGTGTGACGCCGAAGAAGATAAAGCAAATCGCACCGATGGCGATGGCCGTCGCGGCGCTGCTGGCGAGGATCATCGACAAGCGGCCATCCGTGAACGCCTCTTCTGCGACGCCGGCCGCAACGGCGGAGCTTTCGTTGTTCAGCTGAACGTCACGGTCGAGCGGCTCAAGCATCTTATTGAAGGCCTCCGCGGACTCGTTCAATAGAGCGACGGTGGTGTCGAGATCCCCAGTTGCCTGAGCGGCGAAAGCGCGACTGATCACAAGATCGTATTCGGCGAGCTTCTGTTCGACCGTGCGCCAGACCTCCGCTTCTTCCGGCGTAGAGACCAGTGTCTTATAGAGTTTGACGGATTCTTTTACGTCGCCCTTCGACTCAGCGATGGACTGGTCGGTTGATTTGATCTCGTCGGCATTCGTCAAGACCGACCTTCGGATCTGCGCGGCGCGGACGCGCGCCAGGTGAAATTTGATCTCGCCGAGCACCCGCACGCTGGGCAGCCAATTGTTGGAAATATCATGCGTCGCGACGTTCAGTCGGTTGAGCATGAGCGTGCCGATGACCGCCTGCCCCAACAGGCAAACCAGCAGAATGAGCACGGTTCCGATAAGCGAAGTTTTGAGCGTGAGGCGCATGTGTCTCTCCGGGAAGGCAAGTCCAGGCGGTTTCCGCCGTCGCATGTGGAGGCCAGGATCGTCCCGGTATTAAACGCGGAAGCTGGACCGAAGCT
>NCCO01000257.1 GCA_002279705.1 Allobosea sp. 12-68-7 | reverse complement strand
GCCGCAGGCTTGCGCAAAGGCATAGAGCGCGGCGGCTTCCATCTCGACGGCGAGCAGGCCGCGTGCGGTCATGGCGGCGATGGCGCGCTCCGTCTCCCGAAAGGGCGCATCGGTCGTCCAGGTCGCGCCGCTCAGCACCGGCTCGCGCAGTCCGTCAAAGGCGCCCTCAAGCTTAGCGAGGACGCCGGCGTCGGCTTGTGAGAATTCCGATGACGGCAGGTAGTGGTAGCTCGTACCCTCGTCGCGCAGGGCCCGTTCGATCAAGATAAAATAAGGCGGCGGCCGTATCGGCTGCAGTTGCCCGGACGAGGTCATGCTGATTAGGAGCCTGCAGCCGGCGGCGAAGAGCTGCTCCGCCACCAGCACGGCATAGGAGGCGCCGACGACGCAGCCGACGATTCCGAATTCGACGTCGCCTTCGACGAAGCGATCGAGCTCGCTGTGATAGCAGGCCCAGTCTCGGTCAGCCGTCGCGCGTCCGTTCCGGCGCAAGCGTCGGACGAGATCGCCGTCGGGGTCGAGCACGCAGATCGCCGGCACCTCGCGCACGGCCAGACCTTTCTGGCGACGCGCTTCGCGCAGCAGGTTTCCCGGCTGGAAGGCGGACTCTTCGGCATAGTGCTTGTTGGCCAGAATGGGCACGGAGCCGTCGCGGTGTTCGGTCATGGTTCCGCTGTCGCCAACGTCGGCGTCTTCCTGAACAGGCACCAGATGAAGTCCTGATGGTTCCCGGTTGGCGTCACATGAGTCTGCGGCTGCTGATCGATCAGGTGATAGACCGGTCCAAGCTCCGCCTGAAGCATGTCCGCCGAATAGCGCCTGACGGGGAGCCCGCTGCATCGTTCAGGGCCGCTGAGCGCAAAGGACGCGAGGATGACGAAGCCGCCCGCCCTGACGCCTCGGTCAAGCGCGCGCCGATAGGATAGCCGGTCGGCTTCATCGACGAGGAAGTGGAAGACAGCCCGGTCATGCCAGATCGAGAACGCGTCCTGCGGAGGCTGCCAGGCTGTGACGTCCTGCGCGATCCACGTCACACGCCCGGCGCGCGCGCCGAGGCGCTGCTGCGCGACGGCTAGGCCGGCCTGGGCGATGTCGAGCACGGTCACGGCGGAATAGCCGGCATCCAGCAATCGGTCGATCAGCATCGAGGCGCCGCCGCCGATGTCGACGATGGGGTCGCCCGTGCCCAGACCGGTCTGGGCGATCATATCGAGCGACGGCGTCGGATCGTCCTGGAACCAGCTGACCGTGTCGGCCGGCTTGGTCGTGTAGACGTCGTCCCAGTGGCTGCGTCGTGGGATGGTCATCGACGGCTCCTTGTCTTGCGGAGACCATAGGGCGGCCAGCCGGATTAATCGTTCCGGCTGGCCGTTTCGCAAGATACCGTCAGCTCATGCGCTTGATCTCGGCATAGGCGCCCTTGGTCCGTAGGAAGATGGTGACGGGCTTCGTGCCCCGGTTGCGCCAGAACCAGCCGTGGCCGCCATCGAACTCAGCGGTCAACACGCCCGTATCGCCTGCCACCGCGCGTCCGGTCTTGTAGCTCTTCTCCTTGGCACCGGGGCCGGGCGTGCCGTGCATGTCGTAGTTCACGACGCCGTCCTTGACGCTCCAGTCGAACGTCACCTGCGCGCCCTTGGCCATGGTGAGCTTGTACTCCGCGCCCTTGGTCGGCTCCAGCGTGATCACGGTCTCGTCGGTCTTCTCAGCCTGGGCAAGAACGACCCGTTCGCCGGCCTGTGCAGGCGAGACGAACAGCCCCGCCAGCGTGGTCAGCAGGCTTGAGCGCTGGTCCGGCGAAGGCGTCGCTGGGGCCGGACCGTCCTTCAGGCGGTCTGCCTCGGCTTCCGCAGCGAGCTGGGTCTTGATCTCGCCCATCTCGGTCAGCTTCAGCATGCGGCCGATGCCGGTCGGGTCGATGGCGTATTCGGCCGGCAGGACGATCGTCACAAGAATGCCGGCGGCCGCGACGATGGCAATGGCCGTGGAGCGCAGGAGCTGCGCCGAGGTCGGCAATTCGGCGCGCGTGGGGATGTCGGAGTTGTACATGGTGTGGGTGCCTTTCAGGTTGCGGAGACGAAAAAGCCGGTGAGTTGGTAGCCGACCAGCACGAACCCGGCGGTCATCATGACGGTGTTGGCGGTGTAGGCGTGGCGAAGGAAGCTGGGAGTGCGCCGCCAGAAGCCCATCGCGATCAGGATTGCGGTCAGGGCCAGGATTTGGCCGATCTCGACCCCGACATTGAACGCCAGGAGGTTGGGCACGAGGCCGTCCGGTGCGACGTTGTAGTCGAGGATCTTGGTCGAGAGCCCGAAGCCATGGAACAGGCCAAAAATCAGCGTCGCGGCCTTGGTGTTCGGCTGAACGCCGAACCAGCGCTGGTAGGCGCCCATGTTGTCGAGCGCCTTGTAGACCACCGAGAGGCCGATGATGGCGTCGATGACGTAGGCGTTCATGCCGATGTTGAGATAGACGCCAAGCAGCATCGTGGTGGAGTGCCCGAGCGCGAACAGGCTGACATAGATGGCCACGTGCTTCATCCGGTAGAGGAAGAAGACGACCCCGAAGAGGAAGAGGAGGTGGTCGTAGCCCGTCATCATGTGCTTGGCGCCAAGATAGACGAAGGGCATCAGGTTGATGCCGCTGATCTCCTGGATGTAGCCCTTGTCGCCTTCGGCGACGCCGTGGGCGATGGCGGGCGCTAAGCTTGCAAGGAGCAGGATAAGAGGCAGCGATGCGTGCGAGGCAGCAAGACGCAGCCCGCACCGCCCTCCGATGGAAGGTCGTTGCATGAAAGTTCCAATGGTTCGTCGGTGATGGATGGCCGCCGAGACGGCCGCACTCATGCTGCGGCGACGGTTCTCGGGGGGCGCTCCAGCCCGTTAGGATGGCCGGGATCGGCCATGAACGGGTCGTGAGTCAGGCTGGTGCGCGCGAAGCCCGGCGTTAAGAGCGCGAGGACGCTGAGCGTGTCGGCGGTTTCATGCAGGTGATCGGTCGCGTTATGGCCGTGGACATGGCCCGGTATCTGCTCTGACGGCTCGCCCTCGTCATGCGAGTGCCCATGCTCGGCGATCGTCGCGGCGAGCTCGGCATGGCGGACGGCTTCGGCCTGCGCGGTTGCGAAGGCATTGTGGCCCGCCGCCATGTGAACCGACGTAAGCAGCACGCCGAACGCCATCGCGAAGGCGATGACGAGGCTGAACCCGGCTCTGAGGCTGCGTTGCGACATGGGGAGGTGTAGAGCCTTCATTCTTGGCGAGAGTTGGACCAAGCCCCCGGGATCGACGAATCGCCAAGCTTCATTGACGTATCCTACCCGGGGGGATACGGAAAGTCATGTCAGAGCCTCACATTCACGAAACTCACCCTGCCATCGTCAAGCGGCTGAAGCGGGCCGACGGTCATCTGCGCAAGGTCATCGAGATGATCGAGGCCGGGCGCCCCTGCCTTGACATCGCCCAGCAGTTGCAGGCGGTCGAGAGTGCGATCGGACAGGCTAAGAAGACGCTGATCCAGGACCATCTCGACCACTGCCTCGACGAGGTCGCCAGCTCGCTGCCGCGCGAGCAGCGCGAGGTCGTCGCAGCCTTCAAGGCCATTGCGAGATACCTTTAGGACCAACCCCATGCTGGCCATCCTCGGCAACCGGACCTATCGCCACCTTTTCCTCGCGCAGGTCATCGCCCTGATCGGCACGGGTCTCGCCACCGTGGCGCTCGGCCTGCTTGCCTATGACCTCGCCGGCGCGAACGCGGGCATCGTGCTGGGCACGGCGCTCGCCATCAAGATGATCGCCTATGTCGGCGTCGCGCCGATCGCCTCGGCCTTCGCGGAGCGTCTGCCGCGTCGAGCTATGCTGGTCGGGCTCGATCTCGTTCGCGCGGCGGTAGCTCTGCTGCTGCCTTTCGTCTCGGAGATTTGGCAGGTTTACGTCCTGATCTTCGTGCTGCAGTCGGCCTCGGCCGCGTTCACGCCGACCTTCCAAGCGACGATCCCCGACATCCTGCCGGACGAGAAGGACTATACGCAGGCGCTGTCGCTGTCGCGGCTGGCCTATGACTTGGAGAGCCTGCTGAGCCCGGCGCTGGCGGCGCTGCTGCTGACCGTGATCAGCTTCCACAACCTCTTCGCCGGCACGGTGATTGGCTTCCTTGCGTCGGCTGCGCTTGTCGTGTCGGTAGCCCTGCCGAGCCCGAAGCCCGGAGAGCCCCGCGGCATCTACGAGCGCACGACGCGGGGCCTGCGGATCTACTTGGCGACGCCGCGCCTGCGCGGCCTGCTGGCGCTGAGCCTGGCCGTCTCGGCGGCGGGCTCCATGGTCATCGTCAACACCGTCGTCCTCGTGCAGGCGACCTATGGCATGACGCAGCAGGCGACCGCGCTCGCCCTGGCGCTGTTCGGCGCCGGCTCGATGACGGCTGCCTTCGCGCTGCCGAGCCTGCTCGACCGGCTCGACGATCGCAGACTGATGCTCGCGGCCGGGGCCGCCTTGCCGGCGCTTCTTCTACTCGGCACCCTCGTTCCGGGCTTTCCCATTCTGTTGTTGCTCTGGTTTGCGCTCGGCTTCGCCTACAGCCTGACGCAGACTCCATCGGGACGCCTGCTGCGCCGATCGGCCCATGCGGAAGACCGGCCCGCTCTTTTCGCCGCCCAGTTCGCGCTGTCGCATGCCTGCTGGCTTGTCACTTACCCGGCCG
>NCCO01000256.1 GCA_002279705.1 Allobosea sp. 12-68-7 | reverse complement strand
GCGAGACGTCAGGGGCCTGCTGGATGGCGATGGCGCCGATCAGGACGCTCGGCATGTTGTTCATGACCGAAGACAGGATGGCGGACGCGAAACCCGTACCGATGGCACCGGCCATCGTTCCCTGACCGGCGAACCACTGGAGCAGGCCCGCGAGGTAATCGGTCAGGCCTGCATTCTTCAGCCCATAGACCACCAGATACATGCCGAGACTGAACAGCACGATCTGCCATGGCGCGGAGGCCACGGCCTTGCGAACGGATATGGCTTTCCCCATCCCGGCGATCACGATGAGCACGAGGGCACCGGCCCCCGTCACCGCAGCCACCGGAATGCCGAAGGGCGCGGTGACGAAATAGGCGACGAGGAGGACCGTCAGCAGGGGGAAAGCCGCGACGAACACGCCCCGATCCCGGATCGCACCGTCCGGCGCATCGAGTTCGGCAACGTCGTAGGTGGCCGGGATGTCCTTTCGGTAGAAGAGCCAAAGGACAATCAGGGTGGCCGCGAGGGAGACGGCGTTCACCGGAACCATAACCGCCGCGTAGCGATCGAAGGTAACACCGAAGAAGTTCGCGCTGACGATGTTGACCAGGTTCGAGATAATGAGTGGCAGGCTCGTGCTGTCCGCCACGAAACCGCAAGCCACGATGAAGGCCATGGCTGCGGCGGGCCGGAACTTCAGCCGCAGCAGGATGGCAAGCACGATGGGCGTAAGCAGGAGAGCTGCGCCGTCGTTCGCGAACACGGCCGCGATCGCCGCGCCAAGCAGGATCACCAGGGGAAACAGGAGCGCACCTCGGCCCTTCCCCCACCGGGCGACGTGCAAGGCCGCCCATTGGAAGAACCCCGCCTCGTCGAGCAGGAGTGATATGATGATAAGCGCGACGAACGTGAAGGTCGCATCCCAAACGATGTTCCAGACCACGGGCACGTCGGCAAGGCCGATCACCCCCGTTGCGAGTGCCAGGGCCGCGCCGCCGAGGGCGCTCCAGCCGATGCCAAGCCCTCGGGGCTGCCAAATGACAAAGACAAGGGTAACGACGAAGATCGCGAGAGCAAGCATCGGTCAGGATTTCTTTCAGGAGAATGGATTCGTAGGCTCGTGACTCGGCGGCCTGCCGGATCCGACACGGGTTCGCCAACTTCCTTGGTGAACGCACCACGCTGTTCCGGGAGGAGGCCCAGCATCACCTCGGGAGCGCGGCACAGGCGGATGTGGGCGCGATCAGCCATGGACCTGCTCCTGATCGGGATTGCAGGCGCATGCGGACAAGGCCGCGACGGCGGGGACACAGACCGCGGGGTGCCCCTGGCAGCAGTCGCGCATGAGGAACTCGACGAGGCCGGACAGCGCGCCATAGGACGCGCTGTAGATGATGGAGCGTGACTGCCGCCGCGACTGGATCAGACCGGCGTGCTCCAATTCCTTCAGATGAAACGACAGGTTTGAACTGGAGGCATCAACCGCTTCTGCGATCGCCCCTGCCGCCATCCCTGCCGGACCAGCGGCCACCAGAAGGCGAACCATTCGCAGGCGTGTCTCCTGGGAGAGCGCCGCGAAAGCGGAAAGGGCATCACGTTCATCGATCATCAATTCAATATCTCAATTATCATTGAATTATGGATCATGAGGGGCTCGTGGACAAGCTCTTCCTTGCCTTCATCGACGGGTGAGATCGCACGGGACTTTTCCGTCAGAACCGGCGGCAGGCCAGTCCTCCGAATTGCACGTTTCTGCTAAACTCACGCCGGAACATGAGCGAACAGAGCGCCCGCAAGCGCGCAGGAGATCAGCGTCGGGATCATCCCCACCTTGAAGCGCAGCATAGCGACCATGGCCGCGGTCGCCAGCAAGGCCGCCCGCCAGTCTATCGAGCCCAATCTGGGAACGGTCGGAGCCATCCCGAGGAACTCGACCGGGTGGACCTCCCGAAAGATCACATGCAAGGCGAACCACAGCGACAGGTTCGCTACGACCCCGACGACTGCCGCCGTAATCGCCGTAAGCGCGGCCGAGAGGGCCTTGTTGCCGCGCAGGGCTTCCACGTACGGCGCGCCGAGGAAGATCCAGAAGAAGCATGGCGCGAAGGTGACCCAGGTCGTCAGCAGCGACCCGAGGCAGCCCGCCAGCAGGGGATCAAGCGCGCCGGGAGACCGATAGGCGGCGAGGAAGCCGACGAATTGCAGCACCATGATCAGCGGGCCGGGTGTCGTCTCAGCCAGCCCCAGCCCATCGACCATCTCACTCGGCGCGAGCCACCCATAGCTCTCCACCGCCGCTTGGGCGACATAGGCCAGCACGGCATAGGCGCCCCCGAAGGTCACCATCGCCATGGCACTGAAGAAGGCGCCTATCTGCGTCCAGACGCTGGTCGTGCCGGTAACGAGGACGAGCAGGAACACGGGGCCGAGCCAGATGGGCACCCAGATGGCCACAACACGGAAGAAGCGCCCCCATGAGGGAGAACATGAGGTCGACTACCCCCTTGAAGTCCTCGGCGCCGTCCTTCCCGCGATGTCCGCCGCCGGAGAAGAGATCCGGGGCGATCCGGTTGCCTATCCATCCCATCAACCCGGCCAGCAGGATGATGAGAGGGAAAGGAAGCCCGAAGACATAGATGCCGGTGAATGCCGCCACCGCGATCCCGATCATGAAACGGTTCTTCAGTGCCCGTCGTCCAATGCGCAGCACAGCTTCGACGACGACCGCCAGCACCGCCGCCTTCACGCCGAAGAAGACGGCATCGATGAGCGGGACATGACGGTAGAAGGCATACAGGATGCTGAGACCGAGCATCACGACCGCGCCCGGCAGCACGAACAGAATGCCAGCGATCAATCCGCCGAGTGTCCGGTGCATGAGCCAGCCTATGTAGGTGGCGAGTTGCTGGGCCTCGGGACCAGGCAGCAGCATGCAGTAGTTGAGGGCGTGCAGGAACCGCTGCTCGCCGATCCAGCGGCGCTCCTCGACCAGTTCCCTGTGCATGAGGGCGATCTGCCCTGCGGGGCCCCCGAAGCTCAGGAGGCCGATCTTCGCCCACACCCTGGTGGCTTCCGCTAGCGTCGGGATGGCGCGTTCGTCCGTCTCGACGCGCGTCGAGGAAATGATAGCCATGATCGCCTCCTCACGCGGACTTCGGGCCGGACGGCCAGTTATGCGTTTCCTCGGTCGCATCCCGGCACCAGCGATAGAAGGCGTCGTACAGGAGCAGACCCGCATCGAGTTGCTCGAGGTCGTCCTTGAACATGCGGGAGAGGCCGAGGGACGCGGCCAGCAGACCCGCGGCCTGTGGCGAGGCGTCGAGGCAATCGGTATCGGCGGCTCGTACGATGGCGGACAATCGGGTGAGCGCGCCTGACGAGACCTGCAATTCCTCCAGCATGGTGTCGAAGGTGCAGCGTTCTCCCCTGTGTCCCCAGAAGGTGTCCTCGATGTCAAAGGGGACCGCACCGAAACGCTCGGCAACGGCGGCCACCTCTGACGGGGCGACGAACAGGAAGCGGGCATCAGGATCGACGAAGCGCCGGATGAGCCAAGGGCACGCGATCCGGTCCACCTTGGGCCGGGCTCGGGTGACCCAGATCGTTCGACCGGTATCGTCGCGCGGAGGCAGAGCCGCGGTGTTCACCAGCAGGCCTCCTGACGATCTCCAGGCCTCGAACCCGCCCTCGAGGGTTTCGGCTCGGATGCCTTCGGTCCGAAGCCAAGCCGCCACCCCTTGGCTGAGCTTCAGCCCTCGCTGGCAGATGACAACGACATCGCGGTGACGGAAGTCGGATGTCCACGACGAAACCCTGGTGGCATCCCGTCGAACGGTCGCGGGAAGCTGTCGCGGATCGGTTGCGAAGTCCTCGTCCGTCCGCACGTCGATGACCATCGGCGCATTCGGCACCCCGACGAAACGCTGGAGTTGTGACGGAGTGATTTCAGTGTTTGACGACATAGCGCCCACCCCTCGTGAGGGAAGATGGACGCGATCTTTCGGCTGCCGCCTCACGGGGTAATCGCGATGAACCCCTTGCGAGGACGGTAGCCATAAAGCTGCGTGCCGCGCAACCGAAATTGCTGGTCGCCCGCAGCCGACGACAGGTCTTCGGTCGGGTACGACGTGCCGGTGAGGCTCATCAAGCGGGAACGTCGCGCAGCACCGCGTAGTAGCTGCTTCTGTCCGCCATCCGCCGCAGCGGATCGCGATAGTCCTTCACCGCGCTCAGCCAACCGAGTTCGATGGTCCGGACTTGCGCAAGTCCAGCTTGAGACCAGACCTGTGTTGCCATCTCGGAGGCCGGCGCATTCGAAAGCGGCATCGGACGGGCCATGGTCTGCGCGGCCGTGTTTCCCCGCTTACGCGGCAGCAGGGGGAAAATCGGTAGCGTTGCAGGCGACACGTGGCATCGAGCGCCGCCACCCTCCGCCGGGAGCCATCAGGTTCCGCCAGCCTTGAACCGTTGGATCGGGAAGCAGCCACATCAGATTCCGGCTGACAATGGCATCCACCTCGCAGACCTCCAGCGGGGGATTGAGCACGTCGCCCACAACGACACGGGACGACGGATAAGGCGCCAGACGACGCCTTGCGATCTCCGCCCGGCTCTCGGCAGTCTCGATCGCGATGACCTCGTGTCTAAGGCGCGCGAAGTGCTCGGCCACGATGCCGGTGCCGCTTCCCATGGGCGATCCGACGAAGCGGCCGCACGGCATCTTGAAGCAAAAGCGGCATCACCGAGAGCCATACGGGATGCTCCTTGAAGCCATCGCGGCGCGCCTCCCCCCGGTGCGGGATGTTGGCCTCGACACGGCCCCGGTTGCGCCAGAACGCGCCCATTCGATCCTCGCCCGCTTCATCATTGCGCTCGGGATTATATCGCGACATCCATGGGCCTGCCGACGACCATCTCTGTTTTGCGCCCCGTTGGGCCGAGCATACCGACCGGATGATTGTTCCGCATGCTGCTCGGGACGGCTTGGCTTACCTGAACGCCAACTCGGATATCGCGATCGCCGGCAGCGCAATCCCGGCGATGCCTTCAACCGGATAAATAAATCTCGGGCGCCGTCCACCATGCGCGCTGGCCGCCTCTGGGGAAGCAGCCAGCGCCTTATCGCCTACTAGATCATGCGTTTGATCTCGGCATAGCTCCCTGTGGTCTTCAAGGTGACTGTCACATCGTCGGCGCCTCGATTCCTCCAGAACCAGCCATGGTTGCCATCGAACGCCGCGGTGATCGTGCCCTCATCCGTTGAGACCGCGCGCCCCTTCTGATAGCTCAACTCCCGGCCACCACCATCGCCGTGAAGGTCGAAGTTCACCACGCCCCCGGAGACGGTCCAGGAGAAGTCCGCCTTC
>NCCO01000081.1 GCA_002279705.1 Allobosea sp. 12-68-7 | reverse complement strand
CCGCGCAGGGCATTTTGAGCGGCTGCTTCAAAGAGGCCCTGACGGTGCGCTTTCGATTGTTGATCGTCAAGCGGTCATGAAAGCAGGGTTTGGTCAAGAGGCGAAGCAAAGATTGCCCCCAGACAGAATATATTGTCGAGAGCTCCCCTGCGGCATTTCGCGCCTGGCGTTTTTAACCAATTCTTATGGCGCATTGTGCTGATTTCGATATTCGGAACCAGGCTCCGAGGGAAAGAGATGTTTGCTGTTCTGGTGGAGTCAAGCAGCTTTAGCGGAGACGTTAAATTGCATCAGGATGCCCCTTGGCCTATCGAGACTGAAGGATCAAATTCAGCCGCGACCGCTGCGGATTTTACGCGTTACGCTTTGGACGCGGCGGCGATCGTCGCCATTACAGACGTTCAAGGAACGATAACCTACGTAAACGATAAATTCTGTGAGATATCCGGCTACTCTCGGGAAGAACTTATCGGCAACAATCATCGGATCATTTGCTCAGGCTTGCATAGCAAGGCATTTTTCCGCGATTTATATCGCTGCATCGCTAGTGGGCAGACGTGGCGTGGCGAAATCTGCAATCATCGTAAGGACGGGAAGGCCTATTGGGTCGACACCACCATCGTACCGCACCTTAATGAGAGCGGAAAGCCAGATAGCTATACCGCGATCCGCTTCGATATCACCGCCCGCCATGAGGCTGAAGAGCACCTACGCCAGATCGTGGATCTTGACCCGCTGACGGGTATCGCGAACCGGCGGCGTTTTCAGTCCTATTTAGAGGCTGCGCTCGAACGGCACGACCAGGCTCGGGGGGCAATTCATCTCGCTTTGATCGATGTCGACGCCTTCAAGGAAATCAACGATACGTTTGGCCATGATGTAGGCGACAGCCTTCTCAAGGTGATCGCCTTGCGCCTGGCCGATTTCCAGTCGGAAGGCGCGTTTATTGCCCGGCTGGGCGGCGATGAGTTCGGAATCATCACCTCCGACAACTCGGATGCCGTAGTCGGGCGCTTCCTGGACGATGTGTTAAAGAGCATCAAATCTCCTATCTGGACCAGGCGAGCAGCGCGGAAGACCTGTTCAAAGCCGCCGACATGGCGCTCTATCAAGCCAAAGCTTCAGGACGCGACCAGAGGAGTTTCTACACGCCCCGCTTACGACGGTTGGCCGAGCAAAAGAGCGAGTTGCTGCAGGCGGTGGAAGCGGGGCTTTCTGAAAGCCAATTTCACCTGTATTATCAACCAATAGTCCCACTAGACCCTTCAAAGCCGATCTACCTGGAAGCGCTGCTGCGCTGGCGACATCCAGAGCGCGGCCTTCTGCTGCCCGGCGCTTTTCTGACAGGTATCGACGATCCGGGGTTGGAGGCGGCGATCGGCATGTTTGTCGTAGAAGCCGCCTTCAAGGACCTCGCCTTCATGCGCGAGCAGGGGATTCCGATTGGGCGTGTCGCTATCAATGCCACGAACGCGGATTTTCGCTCGGACCAGTTCGTCGACCGGTTCCTAAGCCTCTCTGCCCAGACTCAGGTCACGCCTGACAGCTTTTGCATCGAAGTCGTTGAGCAGGTCTTCCTCGGGAGCGACTATCAAGGTTTTCGAGGGCGGTTGGCGCGCCTGCATGAGGCAGGCGTAGAGATAGCACTGGACGACTTTGGAACAGGCTATGCATCGCTCTCGCACCTGCGCCGGATACCAATTGATCGATTGAAGATCGATCGGAGCTTTGTGTCCAACCTCCCGGAAAGCTCCGCCGACCTGGCCATCGTTGAGGGCGTTATCGGCATTGCTCACGCCTTAGGCAAGTCCGTCACCGCCGAGGGCGTCGAGACCCTGGAGCAGGCCAGCTTATTGATGGATTTGGGGTGCGACTTCCTCCAGGGCTGGTATTTTGCAAAGGCCAGCAATCGAGAACGCCTGCCGCATATCCTTGCAAACCTCCCGCCCGTTCCGTCTCCGGCAGACGACGAAATGCTCTCTACGGTGAGCCGGCTCCCGGCTGGACGGCTAGGGGCTTGAGCGCCTCACGGCCCATCCGCCTACCTGAAAATGGACACTCTGGAAGTCAGAAGGAGCCAGCCTCTGCGTTGACGCCCAGTCGTCAAACTCGGCTGCCCGAGACCGGACGTTGGCAGAGTCCGCTAGGGGCCAGAATTCCCCGTTAAACCGAGGCAGGGCGTGCCTTGCTGATGAACGGTCCTCCGGGGGCCGGCAAATCGATGCTGGCGAGCCGGCTGCCCTCGATCCTGCCCCCGCTCAGTCCGCGCGAACTGCTGGAGGTCTCGATGGTCCTGTCCGTCGCGGGCCATCTCGCCGACGGCGCGCTGACGGACCGGCGGCCTTTCCGGGCGCCGCATCATTCCGCCTCGATGGCGGCGCTCGTCGGCGGCGGGCTGCAGGCGAAGCCCGGCGAGGTCTCGCTCGCCCATCACGGCGTGCTCTTCCTCGACGAACTGCCGGAGTTCCAGGCGCAGGCACTGGATGCGCTGCGCCAGCCCATGGAGACCGGCGACGTCTTGATCTCGCGGGCCAATCACCGCGTGGTCTATCCGGCGCGTTTCCAGCTCGTCGCCGCGATGAACCCCTGCCGATGCGGCAAGGCGACGGAGCCCGGTTTCGCCTGCCGGCGCCAGCCGAACGAGCGCTGCATGGCGCAGTACCAGAGCCGCATGACCTCATTCTGCCGGCGGCGAGCGAGGGCTCCACGGAGGTCGCGGCCCGCGTGGCCGCGGCGCGGCGCCTCCAGACGGCCCGCTTCGAGGCGCTCGGGCTGAGCGGGATCAGCACCAATGCGGGCTGTCCGGTGCCGGTGCTCGACGAGATCGCCCGGCCCGACAATGCGGGGCTCGCCCTGCTGCGCGAGGCGGCCGATGCGATGCGGCTCACCGCTCGGGCCTATCATCGCGTCCTCAAGGTCGCGCGGACCCTGGCGGATCTCGACGGCGATGCGAAGGTCGGCCGGGTTCATCTCGCCGAAGCCCTGTCCTATCGGGCGCGGGGCGACCCGGTCGCGCAGGCGGCCTGACCATCGGCCTGCGGAGGCCCCTGCGAAGGTTAACGAAGTTCCCTCCGCGATCCCTCTGATTTGTCGTTGTTCCCAACGGTTCTTCAACGCGCCTTCGCTAGCGTTGGCTTCATGGGACCTCTCGCCACGACCTGGGCTGCTCTCGCTGTGATCGTGCTCGCGCTGTTTGCGGGCGGCGCGACGCTGATGCTGCTGCGTCAGCGCGACCGGATCGTCCGTCAGGCGGCCGAACTGGCCGGAGACGTCGAGGCGCTGAACGACCGCCTCTGGGTTCTCGCCGACAGCGAGGAGCATTACCGCAGCCTGATCGAGGCGCAGGGCGACCTGATCGTCCGGCGCGACGGTACCCGGGTCGTCTATGCCAATGCGGCCTATGCCGCCCTGCTCGGGCTCGACGAGACGCAGGTCGTCGGCTCGGTCGCACAGCCTCGGTGCATCGCCTGCCGGCCCGCCTTGGCGCTGGAGGGCGGAGCGCGCGTCTTCGACGAATGCGTGGCGACGCCGGAGGGCGAACGCTGGATCTCCTGGGTCGAGACGGTCGTGCCCGTGGCGCTCGGTCAGAGCGTGCTGCAGCGGGTCGGCCGCGACATCACCGCCCGCATCGCCGCCGAGCAGGAACTGGTCGAGGCCAGGGCCCGCGCCGAGAGCGCCAACGAGGCCAAGTCGCGCTTCCTCGCCACCGTCAGCCACGAGTTCCGGACGCCGCTCAACGGCATCCTCGGCATGGCCGATCTGCTCGGCGACACCGGGCTCGACCCCGAGCAGGCGACCTATGTCCGCGCACTGCGCACATCCGGCGAGGCGCTGCTCGGGCTCGTCGACGATATTCTCGACTTCGCCAAGGTCGAGGCCGGCAAGCTCGAACTGGCGCAGGACCGCTTCGATCTGGGCCTGCTGCTGGAGACCGTCTCGGAGTTGATGGCGCCACGCGCCCAGGCCAAGGGCATCGAGCTGGCGGCGCATCTGTCCCCTGACATGCCGACCCATTTTGTCGGTGACCGCGATCGCCTGCGCCAGATCCTGCTCAATCTCGTCGGCAATGCGATCAAGTTCACTGATCGCGGCGGTGTCGGCATCCGGATCACCCGCGAGGGCGACACGGTCGACATCGAGGTCGCCGATACCGGTCCGGGCGTTCCCGCCGACCGTCGCCAGGCGATCTTCGAGGAATTCGAACAGGCGGACGATTCCTCGGCCCGCCGCCACGAAGGCACCGGCCTGGGGCTCGCCATCGTGCGTCGCCTCGTCGGGCTGATGGAGGGCTCGGTCTGGGTCGAGAGCCGTGGCGCCGGAGGTTCGGTCTTCCGCGTCAGGCTGCCCCTGACGGTTGCCGCTGAATCGGCACCGCCGGCCCTGCCAGAGTGGCACGGCAAGCACGTCCTCATCGTCTCGGCGGCCCCGTTTGGCGCGGATTTCCTGCGCGAATCGATCGCGGCGGCTGGCGGCAGCGCCACGCAGGCGGTCGATGCGGCGCAGGTGCAGGCCCTGCTGCGCTCCGATGCGGCTTATGACGCGGTCCTCATCGATCAGGACATCGGCCGGGACGGCGCCGTCGCCCTCGCTCATGCGGCCCGCCTGGCCGGGGTTCGGGAAAGCCTGATCATGCTCTCGCCGCTGGAGCGGCGCCAGTTCGGCTCGCCCCGCGAAGCCGGCTTCACCGGCTTCCTGGTCAAGCCCGTCCGGGCCCGCTCGCTCTATCAGCGCCTGTCGCCGCGCCCGGCGAGTGTCGCACCGGTTGAGACACAACGGTATATACAGTCCTCGATCCTGCGCCCGCGCCTGACCGTGCTGGTCGCGGAGGACAACGAGATCAACGCCCTGCTGGCGACACGCACGCTGGAGCGCTTCGGCTGTGCGGCGATCTGGGCCCGTGACGGGAGCCGGGCGCTGGCCGCTGTCGCGGAAGGCTTCGCCGGGACGGGACCCTGCTTCGATCTCGTCCTCCTCGACATCCGCATGCCGGAGCTTGATGGGCTCGCTGTGGCCCGCGCCGTCCGCGAACTCGAACAGGCGCATCCGCATCTGCCGCCGCTGCCCATGATCGCCGTCAGCGCCAATGTCGCGGAGGGGGACAGGGCCGCCGCGCTGGCCGCAGGCATGGATGATTGCCTGGCTAAGCCCCTCGACCGTGCCGCCCTGCAGCGCTGGCTCGATCGTGTCGCCGCGCCGCAGCCGATCGATCGCTCGGCCTGACCGCTCGTCATCGGCATGCCGCAGTTCTGTCGCGAGATTGTCAGAACCATGGTGCATTTCTGCAATGTTGCAGAAACCTGCGACCTGGGAGACAAGGCGAGCGATGGCACCCGAGCTCCACGCGCATCAGGCTGAGCCGGCTCGCCATGGGTCCGCCGGCGGCCTGCTCTTCTCCCGCCTCTCCCCCCTTCGGCTCATCGGCAGCGAGAAGATCCTTCGCTTCGGGCGCCAGCCCGCGACTCCCGACCCGTTGTCGGGAAGTCTCGGCCGCAGCGGCTCCCTCGAGGTCAGGCTGGCCCGTGGGCCGGCCGAGATCTGGCGAGCCCAGCGCCTGCGCTACCGCGTGTTCTACCAGGAAATGTCGGCGCGACCGGATGCTGTCTCTCGCATGTTCCGTCGCGACGCCGACCGTTTCGATGCGGCTTGCGACCATCTGCTGGTCATCGACCACGCCGCGCGCGGCCGCTTCGGCGGGGTGAAGCCGAAGATCGTCGGCACCTACAGGCTGATGCGGCAGGGCGCCGCCCAGCGGCTGGGCGGCTTCTATACGCAGGGCGAGTTCGATCTCGCGCCGCTGATCGCGCGTCATCCGGGCAAGCGTTTCCTCGAGCTCGGCCGGTCCTGCGTGCTCGAGCCCTACCGCAGCAAGAAGACCGTCGAGCTGCTGTGGCACGGCATCTGGGCCTATGTCCGCCACCACCAGATCGACGCGATGTTCGGCTGTGCGAGCTTCGATGGCACCGACCCGCAAACCCTGGCCCTGCCTTTGAGCTTCCTGCACCACCATGCCCGCTCCGCCGGCGAGTGGAGCGCGACGGCCCATGGCCACCAGCGCGTCGAGATGGATCTTTTGCCGGCGCAGATGGTCGATGCCAAGCTTGCTCTGAAGCAGATGCCGCCGCTGATCAAGGGCTATCTGCGGCTCGGCGCCCGCTTCGGCACGGGTGCCGTGGTCGACCGCCAGTTCGGCACCACAGACGTCCTGGTGATCCTGCCCGTTGAGGCGATCGATCAGCGCTATGTCGCCTATTACGGCGATGAAGGGCAGCGCTACGCCGCGTGAGAATGCCGGGCGGGGGAAGTCAGTCCCCGCCGGCCAGCAGAACCGGCAGCGCCTCGCGATAGGTCGGGTAGCGGAAGGCGTAGCCGAATTCGCGCTTCACCAGCGCGTTCGAGACGCGCTTGTTCTCGCCATAGAAGCTCGCCGCCATGGGAGACAGCTTCGCCGGGTCGAAGGGCGTCTCGGGCGGTGGCGTCAGCCCCGCCAGCGCCGCGGCATGGACCACCACATCCTGCGGCGGGGCCGGCTCGTCGTCGGTGACGTTGTAGATCGCGCCGGGACGCGGAGCGGCGATCGAGGCCATCAGCACGCCCGCGATGTCGTCGACATGGATGCGGTTGAACACCTGTCCGGGCTTGACCAGCCGTGTCGCGGTGCCGCTGCGGAGCTTCACGATCGGGTTGCGGCCGGGCCCGTAGATGCCCGAGAGCCGGAAGATCTGCGTGGCCTTGCCGCTCCGCTCCCCCAGCGCCAGCCAGTCGCGCTCGATCTGCAGGCGCCGCTGCGACCGGAAGCTCGGCCGCGGCGCAGTCGCCTCGTCGATCCAGGCGCCGCCATGGTCGCCATAGACGCCGATGGTCGAGAGATAGCCGATCCAGCGCAAGGCGGGTGCCGCTTCCAGGGCCGGACCGAGCCTTTCAAAGGCCGGATCGCCGCCCTCGCCCGGCTGCACCGAAACGAGCACGGCCTCGGCCTCGGCGACGGCCGCCGCCAGCGGCGCGGAGACCGCTAAGCCATCGAAGACGAGGGTGCGGATGCCCTCCCGGCTCAGCCGCGCCGCCTTCTCCGCCGTACGCACCGTGCCGGTCACCTCCCAGCCGCGCGCCAGCGCCGCGCGGGCGAAGAAGCCGGCGGAATAGCCGACGCCGAGGATCAGGAGCTTCATGAGGCGGTATCCATGGGAGGCGGGAGCGCCAGCCATTCGCGGCGCACCTCCTCGTCCTTTTCCATGGCGAGCCCCTTGCCGGCAAGTGAGCGGGCCTGCGGCGGATCGAGCCGGATCAGAGCCCAGGCGGCCATCGCCCGCACCAGTGGCGAGGGGTCGGCGAGCAAGGCCACGGCGCTCGCCGCGAGGTCCGGTCGGCCGCTGTTGCCGATCGCGATCAGCACATTGCGGATGAAGCGGTCGCGTCCGGTGCGCTTCACCGGCGTGCCGGCGAAGAGCGCACGAAACGCCGCGTCGTCGAGACGGGCGAGGTCGGCCAGCGGCAGCGCGTCGAGCTCGTCGCGCAGCGACAGCCTGGTTTCGCGCGCCGCCTGCGCGAACTTGTTCCAGGGGCAGACGGCCAGGCAGTCGTCGCAGCCGAAGACGCGGTTGCCGATGCCCGGCCGCAGGGCGGGATCGATATGGCCGGGATGCTCGATCGTCAGATAGGCGATGCAGCGGCGCGAATCGAGCTGGTAGGGCACGGGGAAGGCGTCGGTCGGGCAGATGTCGAGACAGCGCCGGCAGGTGCCGCAATGGTCCGTTTCGGGCGCGTCGACTGGCAGCTCGGCGGTGGTGTAGATCGCACCGAGGAAGAGCCAGGAGCCATGCTCGCGGGAGACCAGAACGGTGTGCTTGCCCTGCCAGCCCAGCCCCGCCGATCGCGGCCTGGTCGGGATGGTCGAGCACCGCCAGCGGATCGCCCTCGGGCGCATAGCTCATGCCCAGCATCACAACCGACCGGGCCTCGCTCCAGAGCCGGCGCGGCGCGGCGCGCTCGGCTGTGCGTTCTTCCATCCAGGTCATCTCGCCCTGGTGGCCCTGCTCCAGCCAGGCCGCGAGCCGGCCCGGCGCCTCGGGGATCGACTCGGCCGAGGTCACGCGTGCGACGGAAAAGCCCTCCGCGAGGGCGCGGGCGACGACCGCCTGCTTGAGGCGCTCGGGCTTCAGAAGTCGAGGTCGTCGTAATGAGCGCTCGGCGCCATGCCCGGCACCCGGTCGCTCAGCAGCGGCCGGAAGCTCGGCCTCGACTTGATCCTCGCATACCATGCGCGCGCCGCTTCATCCTCGTCCCAGGGCACGTCGCCGAGATAGTCGACGCAGGAGAGATGCGCCGCGGCGGCGAGATCGGCATAGCTCAGCTCGGAGCCGGCCAGCCAGTTCCGCTTGGCCGTGAGCCAGGCGATGTAGCGCAGATGATAGCGCACATTGGCGCGCGCCGCGCGGATCGCGCTCATTTCGGGCGGGCCGCCGCCCTCCTCGCGCGCCATGAAGCGCTTCATCACCTTCTCGAGAACCAACGGCGCGGTGATCTCGTCATTGAACTTGATCGAGAACCAGTCCAGCAGGCGGCGCACCTCGACGCGCGGGCCCGGTCCTTCCGGCAGCAGCCGCCGTTCGGCCAGCGCCAGCCCCCGCGTTTCGTCGAGATATTCGGCGATCGGGCCGGCGCCGGGCACGGCGAGCCCGGTGTCCTCGCGGAACACCGGCGTCGTGCCGGCCGGGTTCAATTCCAGGAAATCGCGCCGCCGCTCCCAGACGCGCTCCTCGACCAGGTTCGCCTCGAGGCCGAACTCGCCGAGCACCAGGCGGATGAAGCGCGAATGCGGGCATAGCGGGTAATGATGAAGGGTCGCCATGGCACTCATGAAACAGGCAGGTGGGGCCGAAGCAGGGCCGCAAGACACAATCGCGTCCGCAGAGGCGCAGCGCGCCGCTATAAAGCCGCCCGGTGAGGCTCACAACCCGCTTGGTGGCATTGGCTGCGAAATGCGGGGTTCGGGTTGGGATTTTGGTAACCAATTCGCAAAGAGCTGAGCCTATCGATGCGGGGCTGGACGATTGCCCCGCACAGCCCGGGACCGACGAGGACGAGCCGCCATGGAAAACCTGTTCGAGGCGCTCATTCTCGGCATCGTCGAAGGGCTCACCGAGTTCCTGCCGGTCTCCTCCACCGGGCACCTGCTGCTGCTCGGCCACTTCCTCGGCTTCGAATCGAACGGGAAGTCCTTCGAGGTCCTGGTCCAGCTCGGCGCCATCCTCGCCATCACGCTGGTCTATTTCCGCCGCCTGCTCGACATCGCGCTGCGCATCCCGAGCGACCCGGCCGCCCGGCGCTTCGTGCTGGGCGTGCTCGTCGCCTTCCTGCCGGCCGCGCTGATCGGCGCCCTGCTGCACGGTTTCATCAAGAGCGTGCTGTTCAACCCGGTCATCGTCTGCTGCACGCTGATCGCCGGTGGCCTGATCCTGCTCGTGGTCGATGATCTGGAGCTGGAGGAGAAGCACCAGGACGCCACCACCTTTCCGCTGGCGATGTATCTGAAGATCGGGCTGATCCAGTGCCTGGCGATGGTGCCCGGCGTCTCCCGCTCGGGCTCGACCATCGTCGGCGCCATGCTGCTCGGCGCCAGCAAGCGCGCCGCGGCGGAGTTCTCCTTCTTCCTGGCGATGCCCACCATGGCGGGCGCCTTCGCTTACGACCTGCTCAAGAGCTACAAGACGCTGACGGTCGACGACGTCACGCTGATAGCGGTCGGGTTCGTTGCGGCCTTCGTCTCGGCCCTGATCGTGGTGCGCAGCTTCCTCGACTTCGTCTCGAAGCGCGGCTTTGCCCCCTTCGCCTGGTGGCGGATCATCGTCGGGCTGTTCGGGCTCGCAGGTCTCTGGATCCACGGCTGACGAATTCCGAACGGGCGGACTTGCAGCCGCGGCCTGCGTACAGCACGCTGTCGGGATGGAACCTGGACCGCCCGCTCCAGACGAGGCGCGCTACGATCTGTGCATCGGGCAACCGGGCCGGTTCGCGAGGCGCTCCAACGCGACACTCCGCTTGACCGACGACGGCATCGACTATGCGCTCGACGGTCGGTCGGGCCTGCGTCCCTATGCCGGGCTGAAGGCGGTCCGGATTCAGCTGTTCTCGCCGGCCCCGCATCTCTCTGCGCTGATCCAGCTCGACTTCGCCAAAGGCTGGCCCCTGATCGTGCATTCCTACACGCCCGACGGCCAGATCTCCGACGGTCGCAGCGGGACCTTCGTCGCTTTCGTCGCGGATCTGCATCGCCGCCTCTCGCCGCAGGACCGGGCCCGCATCGTCTTCCGCCGAGGCTTCTCGCCGGTCAGGCACCTCGTGATCACGGTCGGCGCCGTGGTGATCGCGGTTCCCGCCTTCGGGCTCCTGCTGTTGGCTCTCGTCGGACAGGTCCCGCTGGGCAAGGCGATCTGGCCCGGCATCCCCGGTGCCTTGCTGGCCGCTGGTTTCCTCAACCTCGCTTTTTGGTCCCGGCCGGGCCGCTATGATCCCGAGCGACTGCCGGATGGGCTCTGGCCTCGGAATTAGCCGCGCGCGTCACGCGGGATGTCCCGGCCCGTCCTGCCGGCTCTGCTGCGGCGGCAGGCCGCGCGGCAGCGTCGCCGTCTCGCGTTCGATCATGCGGTGGACGACGGGCGGATTCGGTCCCTTGTGCAGGGCCCGCACCCGGTCGGCGATCTCGGCGTCGGCCTGGGTGATGCGCTGCGCCTGGCGCACATATTCGACCCAGGTCGGGGTGTCGTAGCGCTCGACCCAGAGTTCCGGATCGGTCAGGTCGCGCAGCAGGGTCCAGTGCCGCGCGCCGTCGCGCCGGCGGATGCGGCGCCGCTCGGCCATCGCCTTGAGGAACTCGACCACGTCCTCCTCGCGGATCAGCCACTCGATTGTCACGATCACCGGCCCGCTGCGCGGCTCGATGCCCACGGCGACCTTCGGCTCCCGCCAGCGGCTGAGCGGATCGAGATTGAGCGCCTCGAGCGGGGGAAGCTGGTAGCGGAAGCCGAGCGCGGCCCCGGCCAGCAGCGCGAAGGCCGAGATGATGAGCGCCTGCTCCGCGCCGAAATGCACCACGGCCTGGCCCCAGACCCAGCTGCCCGCCGCCATGCCGCCGAAGGCCGCCATCTGGTAGATCGCCAGGGCGCGGCCCACGACCCAGCGCGGCGCCGAGAGCTGGACCGTGGCGTTGAAGGTGGACAGCGTCATCACCCAGCACGCGCCGGCGACTGCGAGCGCGGGCATCGTCAGCCACATCGTCGTGCTGACGCCCAGGAGGGCGGCGGAGGCCGCATAGGCGGCGAAGGTCGCCCGCACCAGCGCCTCCGTGGTCAGGACCCGGCGCAGCCTCGCGCTGAGAAAGGCGCCGACCACGGCGCCGGCTCCGAAGGCGCCGAGCAGGACGCCGAACACGATCGGGCCGCCCTTGACCAGGTCGCGCGCGATCAGCGGCAGCAGCGCGAGCGCCACGATGCCGCCGAAGCCGAAGGCGAAGGAGCGCAGGATGACGCTGCGAATATTGGGCGACATCGCGACATAGCGCACGCCGGCCCCCATCGCGATCAGCAGGGTCTCGCGCGGCAGCACGCGCTCCACCTTGGGGGGCCGCCAGCGCGCCAGCACCGTGATCAGCGCGACATAGCTGAAGGCGTTGAGCACGAAGGCGGCGACCGCGCCGGCCGCCGCGACGATGGCGCCGCCGATGGCCGGGCCGACGCTGCGCGCGATGTTGAAGGCGACGCTGTTCAGCGTCACCGCGGCCGGCACGTCGCGGCGCGGCACCATGTCCCCGACCGAGGATTGCCAGGCCGGGTTGTTCAGCGCCGTGCCGCAGCCGATCAGGAAGGTGAAGCCGAGCAGCAGCCAGGGCGTCATCAGCTCGAACCAGGCGAAGGCCGCGAGCAGGATCGAGACGAGGAGCATGAAGCCCTGCGCCGTCAGCATGATGCGCCGGCGGTCGTAATTGTCGGAGATCGCGCCGGCGGCGAGCGAGAACAGCATCACCGGCAGGGTCGTCGAGGCCTGCACGAGGGCGACCATGTCTGGCGAATCGGCGATCGCCGTCATCATCCAGGAGGCGCCGACCATCTGGATGAGCCCGCCGAAATTCGAGGCGAGGCTGGCGAACCAAACCGCCCGGAAGATCGGCTGGCGCAGCGGCACGAAGGGCGAATTGCGCCCCGGATCCGGGGCGACGCCCTCGGCCGCGAGCTCGGCCCGCGCTACGTCGGCTGTCGGCTGAGCTTGGGGATCGTCAGGCATCCCATAGGGTTAGAGCCTCGTCCCCGGCCTGCCAACCGCGATTGCGCGCGGGGCCGGCTTGCATCAGGACACCGCCCCCGCCGGCGTGCCCGCCCGGCCGCGACGCTCCGGCCGGTCGCTGCGGCGGCGGAAGGCCCTGCAAAGCGCAACCGCCAGCCCAGCGAGCGCGACCCAGTGGCCCGGCCGCAGGGCGGCGAGATCCTGATAGACCACGACATCGGCATTGGCCTGGAAGACGAGCCAGGCCGAGGCCCCCGTGGCGAAAGCATACCAGGCGGTCTCGCACAGCGCCGTCACCAGCCCGGTCGCCAGAGCGGCCGCGACCAGAACCGGGGTCGTCGGGGCCACCTTGAGCCGGTCCAGCCCGCGATAGACGATCAGCAGGGCAAAGAGCCCGATCATCAGCGCCGGCTGGGTCACGTCGATCTTGGACTGCAGGGCGAAATGCAGCAGGGCGAGCAGCATGATCGGATGGACGAGATTGTGCAGCGTCTGCCAGCGCCGCGTGCCCAGCCGCCGAATCATGCCGTCGGTCGAGGTCATGCCCAGCGCGACGAGCCCCGCCAGCGCGGTGATGCCGACGAGCAGATAGAAGCGCTTGACGATCTCGGAGACGATCAGACCCCAGTCGAAGGCGAGATCGATGCAGTAGAGCGCCAGATGAGCGCTCGCATAGGCCAGCACCGAGAGCCCGAGCATCCGGCGCACGCCGATGAGCCTGCTCCAGTCGAGGATGCGCCGCAACGGCGAGATCGCCAGCGTCACCAGCAGCAGACGCACCGACCAGGTGCCGGTGTCGTGAACCGCCCGCGTCCAGGGCTTGGAGCCGAGCTGCCCCGTCCAGGCTTCGAAGGCGAGGATCGCGGCCGGGACCAGCACCAGCAGGAAGACGCCCAGCCGCAGGCCCGACAGGCGCCCCTGCCGGTCCAGCCATGGCAACCATTGCGTCATAGCGCCCTCCAAATCGTGCAGCGGCTGCTTGCGATACGCGAGAGTTCGGGCATTTGTCTCACGCAGGCGCACACAAGCCCGTGAACGCCACACGCTCATGGAAGCCCATCATGCCCACCGTCGTCTTCGATGTCGGCAATGTCCTGATCCGCTGGGACCCGTTCCGGGTCTATCGCGAGATGATTCCCGATGACGAGAAGCGCGCCTGGTTCCTGCAGAACGTCTGCACCGCCGCCTGGAACCTCGAGCAGGATCGCGGCCGCAGCTGGGAGGAGGGCGTCGCCCTGCTCGTCGCCAGCCACCCGGACTGGGAAAGCCAGATCCGGGCCTATGACGAGCGCTGGCACGAGGCCGTGCCCGGCCTGATCGAGGACAGCGTGTCCGTGCTGGAGGAGCTGAAGGGGCGCGGCGACAAGGTCTATGCCATCACCAATTTCTCGCGCGAGAAATGGGCCGAGTGCCTGGTCCGCTTCCCCTTCCTGCAGAGCTTCGACGGCGTCGTCGTCTCCGCGCATGAACGCGTCATCAAGCCCGACCCGGCGATCTACCGCATCCTGCTGGAGCGCTACGATCTCGCCCCCGCGGACTGCATCTTCGTCGACGACAGCGCCCGCAACATCGAGACCGCCCGCGAGGTCGGCATGAAGGGCGTCCATTTCGTCGAGCCGATCGACCTGCGGGAGGAGCTGGCCCGCCACGGCGTCGCCTTCTGACGGTGCCTCAGGTCACTGGCTGGCCTGGCGCGGTGTGCGCCTTGCCAGCCAGTGCCCGTGTCGCCGCAAGGCACTCATCGACCGCGTACCAAAGGCGCGGATTGAGCTCGATGTTGAAGAGAACACCGTCTGGGAAACGGCAGCTCTCCATCAGCGCGTCCCAAGGAATCCCGCCCCAGCCGACCGGCAGATGCAGGTCACCATGGCCGAAAGCGAGCTTTTCGCTCGGGAAATAGGTGTGGAATGCGTCGGCTCGCCCGAAGGAATCATGCATGTGAAGGTGCTTGGCGAAGGGCGACAGCGCCGCGATCTCGGCGAGATAGTCGCCGCCGAAATAGCCGAGCCGGAGGAAGGAGTGGCTGAAGTCGAGCGTCGCCCAAACATGGGAATGCCCGATCGCCGCCAGTTCGCGTGCCAGCCGCGACGGTAGCGAGGCGTGCATGGTCCCGTTATGCTCGCCGAACATGGTCTCGACGCAGAGCAAAACGCCGCAATCGCGTGCGACGTCGCCGGCCTTGGCGAGCCACTCGCGCTGGCGGGCATAGGCGCCCTCGACCACCTCCATCGGTTGAACCGGCATCACGCCCGAATGCAGGACATAGTGCAGTGCACCGACTTCACCGGCGATCTCCAACGACGCTTTCAGCACCTCGAAATGGCGTGGCAGCCGGGCCGGATTATCGAAGAAGTTGATGACCAGAGGGCCATGCACGCTGTAGCCGAAGGGTCGGCCCATGCAGGCGCGTTTTAGCAGGTCGAGATGTGGCCGCCGGATTCGCCCGCCGACGATCAGGTCCATCGCGCAGGTCGGCAGCTCGACCGTATCGACGCCAAGACGCTCGATTCGGTCGAGCAGGGCCGGTAGATCGGAAAGATCGCTGGCCGGTTGTCCGGCCGTGATGCCGACGCCGCGAACGCCGCTGGGATACATGGGAAGGCTCCGGTCCGGTCGGAAGAAGGCGCCAGCCTTCAAAGCCGACGGTTCCCGTCGTCAGCATGATCGCGCTGCGCGCACAAGCGCGATTTGAAGAAAACGAGCCCGTCAGACGGTGGCTGCGTCGGCTGTGTTGGCGCACTATCGTCGGCCGACAGAAAAAGCCCGAGGGAGCTTACGTCAGACCATGCCCAGCGAAACCCGCTACGACCAGATGACCTACAACCGCTGCGGCCGCAGCGGTCTCAAGCTTCCCGCCCTGTCGCTCGGTCTCTGGCACAATTTCGGCGAGACCACCGCGCCCGATCTCGGCCGAAGGATCTGCCGCACCGCCTTCGATCTCGGCATCACCCATTTCGATCTCGCCAACAATTACGGGCCGCCGCCCGGCTCGGCCGAGACGGCGTTCGGCGAGATCCTGCGGCGCGATTTCGCCGGTCACCGCGACGAGCTGGTGATCTCGACCAAGGCCGGCTACCGAATGGGACCGGGTCCCTATGGCGAATGGGGCAGCCGCAAATACCTGCTCTCCAGCCTCGACCAGAGCCTGAAGCGGATGAAGCTCGACTATGTCGACATCTTCTATTCGCACCGCTTCGACCCCGAGACCCCGCTTGAGGAGACGATGGGCGCGCTCGACTCGGCGGTGCGCCAGGGCAAGGCGCTCTATGTCGGGCTGTCCTCCTACAACGCCCGGCGCACGCGCGAGGCAGCCGCGATCCTGCGCAGCCTCGGCACGCCCTGCCTGATCCATCAGCCGAGCTATTCGATGATCAACCGCTGGATCGAGGAGGACGGCCTGCTCGACACGCTCGATCAGGAGGGCATCGGCTCGATCGTGTTCTCGCCTCTGGCCCAGGGCATGCTGACCTCGAAATATCTCGGCGGCGTCCCCGAGGGCAGCCGCGCCGCCAGGAAGGCGCCCTCCTTCCGCGACAGCGCATCGCGGCGCTGAACGAGATCGCCGCCGGCCGCGGCCAGAGCCTCGCCCAGATGGCGATCGCCTGGGTGCTGCGCGGCGGCCGCGTGACCTCGGCCCTAATCGGCGCGAGCCGCCCCGAGCAGGTCGAGGACTGCGTCGCCGCCCTGAAGCGGCCCGATTTCACGGCGGAGGAACTGGCCGTCATCGACCGGCACGCCGGCGAGGGCGGGGTCAACATCTGGGCGGCTTCGGCCGAGCGATGAGGGCGGGCGAGCCGGCCACGCTTCGGGGAGCAGCATCCCGTTGCCTCCGGTGGCTTCGTCAGATTAGGAAACCTGGTTCCCCCACGCTGTCTGCGACGACGGCGATCCGTATCCGCGCCCGTGACAGGTGGTCCCGATGACGAGTCTCAAATTCGGAACCTCGGGCCTGCGCGGCCTCGTTACCGAGCTCGTCGGCCTGCCGGCCTACAGCCATGTCCGCGCTTTCTGCGCGATGATCGGCGAGGACGGCGCGGCGGGACCGGGCGGGGAGGTCCTGATCGGGCGGGATCTGCGCTCGTCCAGCCCGCGGATCGCGGCGCAATGCGCGCGGGCCATCGTCGATGCCGGGCTGGGGGCGGTCGATTGTGGGGCGATCCCGACGCCGGCGCTGGCGCTCGCGGCCGCGCAGTGCGGCGCACCGGCCATCATGGTCACCGGCAGCCATATCCCCGATGATCGCAACGGCCTCAAATTCTATCGCCGCCAGGGCGAAATCGATAAGGCGGACGAGGCGCGGATCCTCGCCTGGCATGCAAAACTGAACCTCTCTGTCGTCCCCGACGAGCCCGTCACGCCCCGCACGCACGATGCGCTTGCCGCCTACCAGACCCGCTATCGCGAATTTTTTGGCGCGGATGCGCTGCGGGGCCTGACGGTCGGCGTCTACCAGCATTCTTCGGTCGGGCGCGACGTGATCTGCGATCTCGTCGCCGCGCTCGGGGCCAAGCCCGTCCCGCTCGGACGCGCCGACCGCTTCATCCCCGTCGACACCGAAGCGCTGCGTCCCGAGGACGTGGGGCTGGCCGTCGAATGGGCCGTCAGCCAGAAGCTCGACGCGATCGTCTCGACTGATGGCGATGCCGATCGCCCGCTGGTTGCCGACGAGTCGGGCCTGTTCCTCCGCGGCGACCTCGTCGGCGCGCTGACGGCGGCTTTTCTTGGTGCGGACGCGATCGTGACGCCTGTGACTTCGAACTCGGCGCTGGAGCGGTTGGGTCTGTTCCAGCAGGTGGTCCGCACCCGCGTCGGCTCCCCCTATGTCATCGCCGGCATGGCGGACGCGACGGCAGCCGGTGCGCGCCTCGCTGCCGATCCTTGCCACCCTGACGGCCGTTGCCCGCGCCCAGAAACCGCTGAGCCGCCTCGCCGCCGAGCAGAATTTCGCCATCGCCCTGTCGAACCGCCCGCAAGAAGTACCTCAGGAGAAGACGGCCGCCTTCATCGCCAGGCTCGACGCGGACGACCCGGCGTTTCGCGACGCGGCCTTTGCTGGCCATGGCGGTGTGGCGGCCCGCGACCGGCGCGACGGCCTGCGTCTCACGCTGGGGGACGGCAACATCGTCCATTTCCGCGCCTCCGGCAATGCGCCGGAACTGCGGGTCTATGTCGAGGCGATGGATGAGGCGGCAGCGAGCGCGCTGCTTCAAGAAGGGCTGAGGTTCGCGCGCGATACGATAGCCGGGGTCTGATTGCTGCAGTTGCTCGCACTGGTCAGCGCCTTCAATCGGATTCCGGCGCTGGCCAAGCTGAAGGTCATCGACAGGGCCGAGGTCGTCCATCTGCTCGGACCGCCCGGCACCGGCAAGAGGCATCCCGCGACAGCGCTCGCTGACATCATCATCTCGCTTACCAGGGCCGAGAAGGACGGGACGCTGCGCGAGCGCATCCGCTATCTCTGCCGCGCCTCGCTCCTGGTCGTCGACGAGATCGGCTACCTGCCGGTCGTGCCCGGCGGCGGAAATCTGTTCTTCCAGCTCGTCAATGCCCGCTACGAGAAGGGCGCCATGATCCTCACCTCGAACCGGGGCTTCGCCGACTGAGGCGAGGTCTTCGGCGATCCTGTCGGCGCGACCGCGCTATTCGACCGACTGGTTGCGCCACGCCGTGGTCATCCAGATCGAAGGCTCAAGCCACCGCCTGCGCCAGCACGCCGATCTCGTTCCCGAGCATGTTCGCTCGAAAACCATCATCACGCCGCCGCCGGCGCCCAAACGCCGCGGCCGCTGTCAAACAGCACGCAATGTTGCCCCAAATTCATGATGAGCAGACCCTCGCTAAGGTTTCGCCGGTGGCCGGATTTCACCTCCGGCTCGTCAGTCCGCTCCTGTCAGTCACTGTCGGACGTAGGCTCGTCCGCTATCCGCTCCCCGGCGGCTTGATCCACGCCATCGCGTCTCGGACCAGGGCGTGGAGTTCCTGGGAGTCGGCCTGGAACGCGGTGAGGAAGTCGCCGCGCATCTTCCGGCTCCAGAACTGGTTGATATGTTCGGCAATCGCGGGAACGGCCTGCTCGCGTGGATAGGCTTCGAAGAATCCAGCGATCTGCCCGGCCATGCGGGCGAGCTTTTCGCGTTGCAGAGTCGCGTGGGAGATCGCGCCCCCGCCCGCTGCGTCGGCCAGCGTCATCGTGCGGCGAGCTCCAAATCCGAGGCGAGAGATCCAGCGAAAATCGTGCAGCCATCGTCACGCGCGACTGACACGAGCGTCAGTCCCAACGCGACAGCGCGCTCGATGGCGAGCGAGGTCGGAGCCGAAATGGACACCAGCGTGCCCGCGCCGAAGATCGCAGCCTTTTCGACCATCTCGAAGGAGGCCCTGCTGGTCACGAGGATGAAGCCATCCCCTGCGGCCTGGCCAGCACGCAGCCGTGACCCGATCAGCTTGTCGAGCGCATTGTGGCGCCCGACATCCTCGCGGGCTGCCAGGATCCGTCCCCGGCTGTCGCACCAGGCGGCGGCGTGAACGGCGTGGGTCAGGCGGTGGAGCGGCTGGTGCCGGTCGAGAACCGATAGCGCGGTGGCGATCGCCTCGGCTCCGATGCGTGACCAGTGATCGAAGCGCCCGGCCGCCATCGGTAACTGCGCCAGGGTTTCGACGCCGCAGAGCCCGCAGGAGGTGCGCCCCGAGAGGTTGCGGCGGCGCGCCAGATGCTCGCGAAAACGCCCCGGGGCGAGATCGACCGTCGCGACAAGGCCGCCGGCCTGCGGCACCACGGAAATACCCCGAATCTCGTCGGCCTCGCGAATGATGCCCTCCGTCAGGCTGAAGCCGGTGACGAAGTCCTCGAGATCCGACGGCGTCGCCATCATCACCGCATAGGGCTGGTTGCCATAGACGATGTTGACCGCTGCCTCGACGGCAACCTCGACACTGCCCGCCTCCCCGGCGCCACAGACGAAGCGGACGGGTGTCGCAGCCACCGCGCAGCTGGCCGGGGGCTGGGCGGGCGGGCTATTCCGCGGCATCGTGCAGCCTCACGGCGATCCGGCGCAGCGAGACGTCCTCCTCGCGATTGCGCTCCTGCCATTGCGAATAATAGTTCGTCCGCCGGACCTCGACCGCCGTCACCTTGTATTCCGGGCAGTTCGTCGCCCAGTCGGAGTAGTCCGTCGTGATGACGTTGGCGCCGGTCTCGGCATGGTGGAAGGTCGTGTAGACGACGCCGGGCTGCATGCGCTCCGAGACCTCAGCCCGCAGCGAAATATCGCCCGAGCGGCTGGCGAGCGCGACGAGGTCGCCCGACTTGATGCCGCGGTTTTCAGCATCGAAGGGGTGGATCTCCAGCACGTCCTCGTCATGCCAGGTGGAGTTGGCGGTGCGCCGAGTCTGCGCGCCGACATTGTATTGCGACAGGATGCGGCCGGTCGTCAGGATCAGCGGGAAGCGCGCGCCGGTCTTTTCTTCTGTCGGCACGAATTCGGTGATCATGAACTTGCCCTTGCCGCGCACGAAACGGTCGACATGCATCAGCGGCGTGCCCAGCGGGGCCTTTTCGTTGCAAGGCCACTGCACGGAGCCGAGCTTGTCCAGCTTGTCGTAGCTGACGCCGGCGAAGCTCGGCGTCAGCCTCGCGATCTCGTCCATGATCTCGGAGGGGTGCGTATAGGCCATCTCGTAGCCCAGCGCCCGGGCGAGATCGATCGTGACCTGCCATTCCGCCTTGCCCGACAGCGGCGCCATGACCTGCCGGACGCGGTTGATGCGACGCTCGGCATTGGTGAAGGTGCCGTCCTTCTCCAGGAAGGACGAGCCCGGCAGGAAGACATGGGCGTATTTCGCCGTCTCGTTCAGGAAGAGATCCTGAACCACGACGCATTCCATCGCCGACAGGCCGGCCGTGACATGCTGGGTGTTGGGGTCGGACTGGGCGATGTCCTCACCTTGCACATAGAGCGCCTTGAAAGTCCCGCCGACGGCCTCATCCAGCATGTTGGGGATGCGCAGGCCCGGTTCGACATCGAGCGTCACGCCCCACATCCCCTCGAAGACCTGCCGCGTGGCATCATCCGAGACGTGGCGATAGCCGGTGAATTCGTGCGGGAAGGAGCCCATGTCGCAGGCGCCCTGGACGTTGTTCTGCCCGCGCAGCGGATTGATGCCGACCCCGTCGCGCCCGATATTGCCGGTCGCCATGGCGAGATTGGCCATGCCCATCACCATGGTCGAGCCCTGGCTGTGCTCGGTGACGCCCAGCCCGTAATAGATCGCGCCGTTGCCGCCGGTGGCGTAGAGCCGCGCCGCAGCCCGGACATCGGCGGCCGGCACGCCGGTGAATGGCTCGGTCGCCTCGGGGGAGTTGTGGTCCTGCGCGATGAAGCGCGCCCAGATCTCGAAATCGGCGAGGTCGCAGCGCTCGCGCACATAGTCCTGGTCGATCAGCCCCTCCGTCACGACCACATGGGCGATGGCGTTGATCAGCGCGACATTGGTGCCGGGCATGAGCTGGAGGTGGTAATCGGCCTTGATGTGAGGCGATTTGACGATGTCGGTTCGGCGCGGGTCGGCGACGATCAGGCGCGCGCCCTGGCGCAAGCGCTTCTTCATGCGCGAGGCGAAGACCGGATGGCCGTCGGTCGGGTTGGCGCCGATGACGAGGATGACGTCGGCCTTAGCAACCGACTTGAAATCCTGCGTGCCGGCAGACGTGCCCAGCGTCGTCTTCAGGCCGTAGCCCGTCGGCGAATGGCAGACCCGGGCACAGGTATCGACATTGTTGTTGCCGAAACCGGCCCGGACGAGCTTCTGGACGAGGAACACCTCCTCATTGGTGCAGCGCGACGAGGTGATCGCACCCAGCGCCTCCCGGCCATACTGGCCCTGGATGCGCTTGAATTCGGATGCGGCGTAGCCGATCGCCTCCTCCCATGAGACCTCGCGCCAGGGATCGGTGATCTTCGCGCGGATCATGGGCCTGGTGATGCGGTCGGCATGGGTCGCGTAACCCCAGGCGAAGCGGCCCTTCACGCAGGAATGACCTTCATTCGCCTTGCCGTCCTTGAACGGCACCATGCGGACGACCTTGTCGCCCTGCATCTCGGCCTTGAAGGAACAGCCGACGCCGCAATAGGCGCAGGTCGTGACTTGGGAATGCTCCGGCTGGCCCATCGCGATGACGGTGTTCTCCATCAGCGTCGCCGTCGGGCAGGCCTGGACGCAGGCGCCGCAAGAGACGCATTCGGAGCCCAGGAAATCCGTCGGCCCGGCGGAGACGCGCGATTCAAAGCCGCGTCCGGTGATCGTCAGCGCGAAGGTGCCCTGCACCTCCTCGCAGGCGCGGACACAGCGATTGCAGACGATGCATTTCGTCGGATCATAGGTGAAATAGGGGTTTGATACATCCTTCCCCAGCCAGTTCTCGTTGGCGAGGCCATCGGTTCTCTTGGCGAAAACGTGGTTCTCGCCCTCATAGCCATAGCGGACCTCACGCAGTCCGACGGTGCCGGCCATGTCCTGCAATTCGCAGTCGCCATTGGCCGAGCAGGTCAGACAATCGAGCGGATGGTCGGAGATGTAGAGCTCCATCACACCCTTGCGCAGCCCGGCCAGATTCGCCGACTGGGTGCGGACGACCATGCCGTCCTCGGCCGGTGTCGTGCAGGAGGCGGGCGTGCCGCGCCGACCTTCGACTTCGACGAGGCAGAGCCGGCATGAGCCGAAGGGTTCGAGCGAGTCGGTGGCGCAGAGCTTCGGGATCTTGGTGCCCAACGACATTGCGGCCGCCATCACCGAGGTCCCTTCGGGCACGGTCACGCTCATGCCGTCGATCGACAAGGTGACGGTCTTGTCCGCGACGCGGATCGGCGTGCCGAAATCGATCTCCTTGATCAGGCTCATGGCAAGGTCCTCATTCGGCAGCCAGCGGCCAGTTCTTCGCAGGCCCGGCCGGCCGGTCGAAATCCTCGGGGAAATGATCGAGCGCGCTCAGAACCGGGTTCGGAGTGAGCCCGCCCATGGCGCAGAGCGAGGCATCCGTCATCAACTTCGAGAGATCGCGCAGGATGGCGAGGTTCTTCGGCCGTTCGGTGCCGGCGATGATCTTGTCCATCGTCTCGACGCCACGCGTCGCGCCGATCCGGCAGGGCGTGCACTTGCCGCAGCTCTCCTTGGCGCAGAAGGCGAAGGCGAAGCGGGCCTGCTGCGCCATGTCGACGCTGTCGTCGAACACCACGATGCCGCCATGGCCGAGCATGCCCTTGATCGCCGCGAGTGCCTCATAGTCCATCGCGACGTTGAGCTGGGCGGCCGTCAGATAAGCTCCCAGCGGGCCGCCGACCTGGACCGCCCGGATCGGCCGACCCGACAGCGTCCCGCCGCCGAGATCCTCGATGATCTCGCGCAGCGAAATGCCGAAGGCGAGCTCGATCAGCCCCCCGCGCCTGACATTGCCGCCGAGCTGGACGGGCAGCGTGCCGCGTGAGCGCCCCACGCCGAAATCGGCATAGACCTGTGCACCATGCTGGAGGATCCACGGCACGGCCGCGAAGGACAGAACGTTGTTGACGATGGTGGGCTGGCCGAAGAGCCCCTTCAGCGCCGGAATCGGTGGCTTGGCGCGGACGACGCCACGTTTCCCCTCAAGGCTTTCCAGCAGCGAGGTCTCTTCGCCACAGATATAGGCGCCGGCCCCGAGCCGGACCTCCAGGTGAAAGGCGTGGGCCGAACCGAGGACCGAATCCCCGAGAATCCCCGCCTGCTCGGCCTTGAGGATCGCGCGCTGCATCGTTCGGTAAGCGTGGGGGTATTCCGAGCGCAGGTAAATGTAGCCACGGGTGGCGCCGACCGCGATGGCGGCGATGACCATGCCTTCGATCGTCAGAAAGGGGTCGCCCTCGAACAGCATACGGTCGGCGAAGGTGCCGCTGTCGCCCTCGTCGGCATTGCAGACGATGTATTTCTGGTCGGCGCGCGCATCATGCACGGTCTTCCACTTGATCCCGGTCGGGAAGCCTGCCCCGCCTCGACCGCGCAGACCCGAGGCCCGGACGATCTCGACGATCTCCGCTCCCGTCAGCGCCAGGGCGGCCTTGAGGCCGGCGAGCCCGTCATGGGCGCGATAGTCGCTCAGAGAGAGCGGATCGATGACGCCCGTGCGGGCGAAGGTCAGGCGCTGCTGGCGCTTCATCCAGTCGAGATCGTCGACGAGACCGAGCCGAAGTGGATGTTCGCCGCCCTGGACGAGGCCGGCATCGACCAGACCCGCCACGTCCCTCGCCGCGACCGGCCCGTAGGCGATGCGGCCCTGCGGCGTCTCGACCTCGACCAGCGGTTCCAGCCAGAGCATGCCGCGCGAGCCGTTGCGCACGAGATCGATCGTGATCCCGCGTGCGGCTGCCTCCCGCGAAACCGCCTGGGCGACGGCCTCGGCGCCGACCGAGAGCGCGGCGGCGTCGACGGGGATGAAGACGCGGACGGGGGCCGTGGGGGCACTCATTGCGCGGCGCTCACGAGGCCGCAAAGTTCGGCAAGCCTCTGGGCATCGACGCGGCCGATCAACGCGCCATCGACGAGGGCGGAGGGCCCGAGCGCGCAATTGCCGAGGCAGTAGACGGTTTCGACCGCCACCGCGTCGGTTGCGCTTTGGCCATCGACCCGGATTCCGTGGTCCCGCTCCAGCTGTGCAACCAGCGTCTCGCAGCCGAGAGCCTGGCAGGCCTCGGCCCGGCACAGTTTGACCACACGCCCCACCGGCGGCGCCGTCTTGAAGTCATGATAAAACGAGATCGTGCCGTGGACTTCAGCGCGGGACAGGTTCAGGGCATCGGCGATCAGCGGCACGGCCTTCGCGTCGACATAGCCGAACTCGCCTTGAAGCGCGTGCAGGATTGGGAGCGTCGCCCCTTCGAGATGGGCGAGCCCGCCGACGATCTGGCGAGCGCCGTCGTCGTCCCACATGCGATATCCGGCCATGATTCCTCCATCGGACGCCGTTGTCGCGACGACCGCTTCCGCCATGAAGCAACTCAATCTGGAACGATTTCAAATCGATTCTGCCAACCATTCGATAGTCGGGATCTATCAGACTCGCATCAGACGCGACGTCCGGTTCCTGTATGGCTGTCGAACCCGCAAGACTCTTTGGTTCCGAGCCGGTTGTGCGGCGCAAAATGGCGCCGACGAGAGAGCACGATAGGTCGGGACTATCTCGAAACGGGCCGCGTCGGCAGCGCGGCGTCGGCCACCGGCTGCGACATCATCAGAAGATTGCGCGCCAGCGGCGCCAGAGGCTGACGGTCGGCGATGATCAGACCGATCATGCGACGGGCCTCGGGCTCGACCAGGCGAAGCGCCTTGGTTCCCAGCGGTAAGCCGAAGAACTCCAGCAGTTGCAGCGAAACGATGCTCGACACGCCCTGGATGCCGGCATGGGAGCAGAGATTGAAGATCGAGTTGGTCTCGATGGCCGGGAGTGGCGCCCGTCCGACCGAACGGAAGATGCCGTCGATGATGCGGCGGTTCTGCATGTCGGAGGTCAGGAGGCACAGCTTCAGATCTCCGGCTTCGGCCCATGTGATGCTGTCTCGCTCCCCGAGCGGCCCATCCTCTCGCGTCAGCAGAACGTAGGATTCCTGGTAGATGGGCTTGGAAACGACGCCGTCGAGCGGCTCGTTGTCGAGATAGGTCAAGCCGGCATCGAGTTCGAAATTGTCGAGGCGGGTTTGGATCTCAGCCGAGGTCAGCGATAGGACGGTCAGGGATACGGCCGGATAGCGGGACGAAAAGGGTGCGGTGATGTGAGCGATCATCGGCAGCGCCGTCGGGATGGCCCCGAGCCTGATGCGCCCGCTGACGCCTTCCCGCAGTTCGGCAATGGATGCCTTCATCAGGTCGACTTCGGCGAGAATCCGGCGGGCATGGGCCAGAACGATCTCGCCTTCCTTGGTTAATCCCTCGAAGCGACGACCGCGCTCGACGATCAGGACACCGAGTTCCTCCTCCAGTTGCGCGATGGCGGCCGACAGTGTCGGCTGCGAGACATGGCAATGCTCTGCCGCCTTGCGGAAATGACGCGCGCGCGCCAGCGCGTCGAGATAGATCAATTGGCGGATGATCATGCCGGACAGGCCTTCGACAACCGGGGATCCGGGGTCCATGCGCGCATTGTAGCACCGCGGGTGTCAAGGGAGCCGGTTGTCCGCTCATTTGAAGCTGAGACCCCCTTCTTTTCGTCGGTTGGGCGCCCCAGCTCAAAAGACTGGGCGACGAACTCCTGTAACGTCGTCACGAGCGCAAACGGATCGTCGGGTCCCAATGTCGTTGGACGGTGCGGCGCAGAGCGTACGCTGTGCGGCCAACCATCGGAGAAATGGTCCGATGGCTGGCTGGATGCGCAAACCGCCGAACGCGCTTGCCCTCAGTGATGTCAGTGAAGCTTCCAGGCCGGACAAGGAGGCGCGTTCTTCGAAGCGGGCCGTCGAAACCACGACATGATCGCAGCGCAATCTGAATAGTCCGTAGATGTTTCCTCGAAGCTCAAGGCGCTTCTGCGCAAGGCGGCCGAGCGAATCGTCGGCGGCCTCTGGCATGCCATTGGCCACAGCATCGATCTCGTCGATCCTGCCGAATGTCTGAACCACTTCGATAACGCAGGGTAAGGTGCAATCTGCTCGGAAAGTACGCTAGTAATTGAAAGGGCACACGCAGAGATTGGTTTTGATTTTGAAATCAATTAAGAAATTGTTTAGCATAATTAGCTATCATGCGATTCTGTATGAGGCGTTAAAGAATTTAAGAGTCAATCAGTTTTGATGCGCTTAGTACATTGGTCTGATCTCAAAAACCAAATGAGGTGATTAAAATGTATGTTTTTCGGAACATGCGTATCGTAACGAGGATGATTCTCGCATTTTCTGGAATATTGATACTTGCAATATGTCTTACACTAATTTCAACACGAGAGATGTCGTTTATCGAAGGGCATCTAAACACGATCAACGATCTCAACAGTGTCAAGCAAAGGTTCGCAATCAACTTTCGAGGTTCAGTTCATGATCGCGCGATCAGCATCCGCGACGTGGTGCTGCATTCGGATGTGGCCGAGGTCGAGAAGGCTGTTTCGGTCATCAAGCGACGGGAAGATTTCTATGCTGAGTCGGCGGTCCGGCTCGATGAGATGTTTAAGGCAGGTTCGGACATTACGAGTGAGGAGCGTCTAATCCTTCAGGACATCAAATTGATCGAGACAAGGACGCTACCGCTCATTGTACAGATTATCGATCTTCGTAGGAACGGTGACCAATTTGCGGCCCATCAAATTCTCATGAATGACGCGCGCTCACTCTTCGACGAGTGGTTGATTCAGATTAATCGCTTCATCGACCTTCAGGAAAGAATGGATATGCGGGATGCCGCGTGGAATAGAGAGAATTTGATCTATTAACAATAGGTCACCTGCGGGATGGGCTGTGGGACACCGGGTAGCAAGTTGGTTACCCCCAAAATGCCATGGTCGACAGATGAATATCCATATCCCGTCATTGACCGACATGCTCGGTCTTCCAGACCTCAGCACAGTGACCGTCATCTCTCATCCAGATGAGAAGCTGATCGTGGTCAAGTCGGTCTTGGACAGGCCAGCTTGTCCGTCGTGCTCGGCAGAACCCCGATGGGTTCACAAGCATGGACCCGTCGAACAAGAATTCCGCGACATTCCGCACGGCACGCCGACCGTTCTCAGGCTGAAGCGCGACCGCTTCAAATGCAGCGCGTGCGGAAACACCTGGATGGAGAAGATCCCTTCTCTGGATGATGACCGCCTGATGACGCGGCGGCTGCGCAAATTCATCGAGAAACGCTGCCTGAAGGACACGAACTACAGCGTCGCCGATGACGTTGGCCTCGACGAGAGCACAATCCGAAGCGTCTTCAAGGACTTTACCGAGGTCATGGAACGCCAAGATCGGCCTCAGACGCCCCAGGTCCTCGGGATCGACGAAATTCACCTGAACAACGTTCTCTGCGTCCTGACCGACCTAGAGCACAAGAAGGTCTTCGATCTCCTTCCATCGCGAACGAAGGACTACCTCGACCCTTATTTCACGGACTTGCCAGACAAGGGTCGCGTCAAGGTCGTCGTGGCCGACATGTGGCGGGCCTACCATGATCTTGCACGCACACACTTTCCTGGGCGTCCCGTCGTCGTGGACAAGTTCCACGTCGTTCGCTTCGCCCAGAATGGCCTGGATGAAATCAGGAAACGCACCGGTCGCAGGTTGAGCCATGACCAGAAAATCCGCTTGAAGGACGAGCGGTTCCTCCTGCTCACGCGAGAGAAGTCGCTGACGGACGAGGAATGGGAGCGAGTTCGCCCATGGCTTAAAGAATTCCCCGATCTAAGGGCGGCATATGAGACGAAAGAACGACTCTCGTCGCTTTATGAGGGTCAGGACCGCGCCGAGGCCGACCGTCTGCTCGGCGAATGCATGAGACGGATTCCATCCCATCTCGACCGGGACTTCGAGGATCTGATCAGGATCGTCAAAAACTGGCGCGCCGAGATCCTTGCCTATTTCGAGAACCCGTTCACGAACGGCTTCACCGAGGGCGTCAACGCGGCGATCCGGCAGATCGACCGTCAGGGACGCGGATACAGCTTCGAGGTGCTGCGAGCTCGCCTCCTCTACAAGGAGGTGACGACGAAAGGCCGGTCCTCGATCCGCCGCAAGAAGCGCCGGCCCAGCGGCTCGATGTCGTTCATGGTGTTCGGCGCCGAGGACCGGGACGTCGTCTACGAGAGGGTAACTGTGCCGCCAACCACAACCTACCGCCGGCGCACGATCGCCGAGTTCAAAGCGGAGCTGGACCAGTGGCTGGCTGAAGTGGCTGGGACGACCGAGGAAGCGCCAGCCTGAGGATGGAGAAGCAGGGATCGAGCATTGGGGGACGACCCCGGAGAACCCTGTGAACCAGACCTCGCCAAGCCCGCGGAACCTGATCGGCCTCTACAGCGCATGGCGCCTGGACGACGAGGAGGACCTCCCGGATCCGACCGAGTGCGCCCCGGATCTCCACATCGAGATGCGGATCGCGACGTTCCTCGTTGAGCCAGCCGGAACGATGGCGCTGTCGGCCGCAATGGCGCGGCGCGAGGCCTTCCCGCTCGAGGACTTCGACGTGGAAGAGCTCGGCACGCGGTTCGTCGACGACGCCACCGCGGCGCGCATGGACGGCCTCGGCCGCTGGATCGACCTGCCTGCCAGCGGCAGGCTCGACCTAGTCAAAAGGACCGGGAACTGGTTCACGACGCTCGGACGGATCCGGCTGATCACGGATGCCGCCGACCTGGCCGCGACGCTGAAGCGCCAAGGCCTGCCAGAGGCCTGGGCGAAGGATCGCGACAGCGAGGCCTGGAAACCGGCGCCACGGCGCGGCCCGAGCTTCGAGGAGTTCATCGAGCGCGTGAACGACTTCGTCGGCGATTATAACGAGCGCGAGGCGCGTCACCGGCGTGCAGCCACGACCAAATCGACAGACGGGATCGAACGCTAATCACAGATCCTTGGATCTGTCTGCGGACGCAATCTCGACAAACTCGATAAAGAGCGCCACCAACCAGAAATGTCGCGCGGCAATGCATCATTCCTTCCTGCAATCCTTCCGCATTTGCCGGAAGGAACGGCAATTTCACGCACGTCAATGATGCGGGCGATCGTTCCGATAGGCGATCTTGGAGAAATCGCCCGGGATGCCCTCAGGATGTATTCACGGAGCGAACACGCAGGGCAGTGGGATGGAAACGCACTGAACCGTGCCCTCGCAACAGGCCAAGAGCACGAGCTCGTGCATGGGATGGACCTTGCATGCAGCGGATGGTCGACGAACAGACCCATCCTCATCTGGCGCAACTGGCGCTCGCCCTATCAAACTCGTTGACGTTGCCCCTCGGGCTTAATCCGGTTTGAAGTTCGTTCTGGCCCATTGAGAGGACCAGAACATGAAGCGCAGCCGCTTCTCGGAAGAGCAGATCATCGCGATCCTGAAGGAACAGGAATCGGGTGTCTCGGTCGCCGATCTCTGCCGCAAGCACGGGGTCAGCGACGCCAGCATCTACAAATGGAAGGCGAAGTTCGGCGGTATGGACGTGTCGGAGGCCAGACGCCTTCGAACGCTGGAGGACGAAAACGCGAAGCTGAAGCGGATGCTGGCCGATGCGATGCTCGACAATGTCGCGCTGAAGGATCTGCTGGGAAAGAAATGGTGACGCCCGCTGCCGAGCGGAAAGCCGTCGCGCATCTCGTGGAGCATCACGCGATGAGCGAACGGCGGGCGTGTAAAGCCATCGGCTGCTGCCGCATGACCATCCGATATCGATCCGCGCGCCCTGACGATGGCGCTCTGCGGGAGCGGATGATCGCGATTGCCCGCGAGCGCCGACGCTTCGGGTACCGGCGTCTGCATGTCTTGCTCAAACGCGAAGGCCATGTCGTGAATCACAAGCGGCTCTTTCGGCTCTATCGCGAGGAGAAGCTGGCGGTGCGCCGGCGTGGCGGGCGTAAAAGGGCCATCGGCACCAGAGCGCCGATGCTGGTTCCGCTCAGGCCCAACGAGCGATGGTCTCTCGACTTCGTCTCCGATCAGTTCACCGATGGCCGCCGCTTCCGGATCCTGGCTATCGTGGATGACTGCACGCGCGAGAACCTGGCGCTGGTCGCCGACACCTCGTTGTCAGGGCTTCGGGTCGCGCGCGAACTCGATCGTGTGATCGCCAAGCGTGGCAGGCCCAAGATGATCGTCAGCGACAATGGCAGCGAGTTCACCAGCAATGCGATCCTGGCATGGGCGGATCAGGCCCGCGTCGAATGGCACTACATCGCGCCCGGCAAGCCGATGCAGAACGGCTTCATCGAGAGCTTCAACGGCCGCCTGCGAGACGAATTGTTGAACGAGACGCTGTTCTCGTCCCTGGCACAGGCCCGGACCGCCTTGGCCAACTGGCGCTCAGACTACAACACCGAACGCCCTCACTCCCAGCTCGGGTGGCAGACGCCGTCTGTCTTCGCCTCGACCTTCACCCCGCGACGGGCCCTGGCGCCGCGCTATGCGACAAGCACAGCGCCAGAGCCCTTCGCTTCACCAGCCCGGACAGGCTCCGTAACCGCCGGAAACGAACTCAGCGCTGGATAGAAACTGGGGGCAACGTCACTTGCTGATCCCCAGGCGAGCGGCGACCTCGGCCACCGGGTAGCCTCGCTCAGTGACCTGAAGGACCGCGTCGCGCTTGAAATCGTCGGTGAAGTTCG
>NCCO01000001.1 GCA_002279705.1 Allobosea sp. 12-68-7 | reverse complement strand
ACGCGTAGGCCCGCATCCGCTTCTCGATGTCGCCCATGACGAGGGCGTTCGTGTCGAATTCCGGGGCGTACTCGCGCTGCTCCTCTTCGGTGAGCAGGCGGGAGATGGCGCCAGTCCAGGTCCGAATGCGCGGGATCAAGCAGAAGCTCAAATAGGCCTGCGCCGCCGGTTCGAAGTTCGACCAGGTGGCGCGGCTGAAGTCGCCGATGAGGGTCGGAGGGACCGCGAAGGCGCGGGCGATCTCGACGAGCTGGTAGGCCCGCATCGCCATGAATTCCATGTCGACGCTGGAAAACGTCAGCGGCTTGAATTCGAGGCCGTCCTCAAGGATCGCCGTCGAGCCGGCGCTCTCGCCGGAGTGGAACGCCTGCCAACTCTTCTTGAGCCGGGCGAGGGTCTGTTCCTTGATCGAGTTCTTCGCCTGCAGGACGCCGCTCGGCCGGGCGCCGTTCGCCAGGAGCCGGCCGGTGTGCGCCTCAAGCGCCACATAGATTCCGACTGCCTCGCGCGACTGCCGCACCGCCGACAGGCCATCGAACGACGAGACGTGCAGCACGTCCGACCAGCGATAGGCGCGCTGGCCGCCGCCCTTCAGGCTGACGATGTATGTCGGCTCCTGGCCGGCGTCGGCTTCGACCTTCACCATCGCCGGATCGAGCCGGATGAGTTCGAAGATCGCGCCGTTGACCCGGTTCGCCAGAGCGTAGCCGTGGCCGGTCAGCAGCGTGTCGCGCTCGATCGCGGAGATGAAGTCGGTCGACGAGGTCCAGGCGTTCGCCCGGCCATGCAGCAACCGATAGAGGGGATGGTCGACCGCCTTCTCTTTCCCGCCATCCTCAAGCCGGCGGAAGAGCCGGAGCGGCAGGCTCGACAGCGTCTCGCACCGGAGCTGCACCGCGGCGCGCACCGGGACGCATTCCAGAGCCCGGGTCGGTGTGACTGCAATCGCGGAACTGGTGGCGCCAGCGGAGGCGAAGAAGTCCTCAAGCGCCTTGAGGCTCTTGCCTTCGACATCCGGGACGGGTTTGCGCCAGGGCCACATGCACCACGCGAATCACAAATCGTGCAGTAGCGCAAGATATTGGGCTGATAATCTTTCACGATTGCAAGTTAGTGGAAGCGAGCGGAAATATTTTTGTGGGAGGGCTGATCCGGCACCAGGTGAGCCGGTTGGGCGTCCTCGCTGGCGATGTTGGCCGGTATGTTGGCCACGATCATCGCGGGCCACTCTTTCAGCATCAGCAATATCAGCATGTTAGCTCGCGAATGAGGTGGTAGCTCTGGGCACCATTCCCCCCTTATCGCTGATCCACTCCGCACACCGGTCCCGGATCCGCATCACCGTGACGGGCCTCGCCCGATCCGGCGCTCGCTTCCGACCCTCCCGCGATGCAGGTCGGGCGCGCCGCTTCCGGCGTTGAACCGCGTCTCCGGCTGTGGTCGTCTCGGGCCCGACAAGCCGCCGCGGCCGGGCCGGTCGCGAGCGGAGGCCCGGGAGGACAGCCATGCGCATCGCCAGAATCGAACCCTTCATCCTGCACATCCCCGTCACCGGCGGGTCGATCGCCGATTCGACGCATCGCATCAGCCATTGGGGCGTGGTCGGCACCAAGATCGTCACGGAGGAGGGGCTGGAGGGCTATGGCTTCACCGGCACCCATGCCGATCTCCCCTCCGACCGGCTGATCACCGCCTGCATCCGGGATTGCTATGCCCCGCTGCTGCTCGGCGAGGATGCCTCGGAGAGCAACCGGCTCTGGCTCAAGCTCGCCCGCCATCCGGCGCTGCAATGGGTCGGCCGCGCCGGCATCACCCAGCTCGCGCTCGCCGCGGTGGATGTCGCGCTCTGGGATCTCAAGGCGAAACAGGCCGGCGTGCCGCTCTGGCACTGGCTCGGCGGCGCCAGCAAGCCGCGGCTCGAGGCCTACAACACCGATATCGGCTGGCTCTCGATTCCGAAGGACCAGCTCATCGAGGGCTGCCGCAGGGCCGTCGAGCGCGACGGCTTCCACCGCATCAAGGTCAAGGTCGGCCATGCCGATCCCGGCATCGATATCGGCCGGCTCGAGGCGGTGCGGCACGCCGTCGGCCCCCATGTTTCGCTCGCCATCGACGGCAACGGCAAATGGGATCTGCCGACCTGCAAGCGCTTCTGCGCGCGGGCCGAGCCGCTCGACATCTTCTGGTTCGAGGAGCCGCTCTGGTATGACGATGTCGGCTCGCATGCGGCGCTCGCCCGCGACACGTCGATTCCCGTCGCGCTCGGCGAGCAGCTCTATTCGCTCGACGCCTTCCGCGCCTTCATCGCGGCCGATGCGATCCATTATGTCCAGCCCGATGTGACCCGGCTCGGCGGCATCACCGAATACATCCAGGTTGCCGATCTCGCTCTGGCGAGCCGTCTGCCGGTCGCGCCCCATGCCGGCGAGATGAGCCAGGTCCATGTCCATCTCGCCTATTGGCACCAGGCGACGCCGGTCCTCGAATACATCCCCTGGATCAAGGACGCCTTCGAGGAGCCGGCCAATGTCGTCGATGGCTGCTTTCTGAAGCCCCAGCGGCCGGGCGCCGGCACGACGCCCACGAACGACGCCTTCGCCCGCTTCGCCAAGCCGCTGGGCTGACCTCGACGGCATCCGAACGCGAAGCCAGGCAATCTAAATGCGCGGGTCATCCCGGGCGACCGCAGGGAGACCCGGGATCCATTCCGGAACCCCACCGAGCGAGGCTCAGGCATGGATCCCGGGTCTGCGCTTCGCTCCGCCCGGGATGACCCCGCTGAGGAGGACAGACCCGCCCCGCCTTGCTCATGCCGTCATGGCAAACTAGATTGAAAGTGATCCGTTGGGGTGCCGCAAGGCTGAGAGGCGCAGGTCGCCAACCCATCGAACCTGATCCGGATAATGCCGGCGAAGGGAACGGTCGTCGCAGCGTCGCTTCACCCGTCCTGCCACGGCCGCAGCCCTCCCGGCCGCGAGGGTAGGGCATGCCGCACGCATCCATTCCGTCTCGATCCCCGGCGCCGCTGCGCGTCGGCATCGTCGGCGCCGGCGTCGTCGGCCTCGCCTGCGCGCTCGAACTGCTCGGGCGTGGCGCCGAGGTCGAGATCTTCGAGCGGGGCGAAACGGCAGGCGCGAAAGCCTGCTCCTGGTGGGCCGGCGGCATGCTCGCGCCCTGGTGCGAGGGCGAGAGCGCCGAGGAGCCGGTGGTCCGGCTCGGCCAGGAGGCGGCAAGCTGGTGGGAGCGCCATGTCGAGGGCGTCGTCCGCAAGGGCACGCTCGTGGTCGCTCCCAGCCGCGACCGCGCCGAACTGCGCCGCTTCGCCAGCCGCACCTCCCATCTGGTCGAGATCGAGGCGGAAGCCATCGCCGCGCTCGAGCCCGATCTCGCCGGGCGCTTCGGCAAGGCGCTGTTCTTCGAGAGCGAGGGCCATCTCGATCCGCGCCTGGCGCTGGCGGGACTGGCGGCGAAGGTCATCGCGCTGGGCGGGCGCATCCATTACGGCTGCGAGGTCGCGCCGGAGGACGTCGCGGCTGACGCGGTGCTGGACTGTCGCGGGCTCGCCGCCCGCGAGGCGCTGCCCGATCTGCGCGGCGTCAAGGGCGAGATGCTGCTGTTGCGCACTCGCGACGTCACGCTGTCGCGCCCGGTGCGGCTGCTGCATCCGCGCATCCCGCTCTATGTCGTGCCGCGCGCGGACGGCATCTTCATGGTCGGCGCGACGATGATCGAGGGCGGCGACCGCGGCGCCGTCACCGCGCGCTCGATGCTGGAACTGCTCGGCGGCGCCTATGCGCTGCATCCGGCCTTCGGCGAGGCGCAGATCGTCGAGATCGGCGTCGATGCCCGCCCGGCCTTTCCCGACAACCTGCCGCGCCTGACGCGTCGCGGCCGGGTCATTCATGTCAACGGCTTCTATCGGCACGGTTTTCTGCTGAGCCCGGCCATGGCCCGGCTGGCGGCGGACGCCCTGCTCGATCCGAACAGCATCCCGGAGAGGCTTCATGACGTTGCTGCTTAACGGCGAGCCGCGCGAGGTCGCCGCCACCACGCTCGAGCAGGCGCTGGCCGAGCTCGGCTATGCCGGCAAGGTCGTGGCCACCGCGGTGAACGGCGATTTCGTCCCGGCCCGCAAGCGCGAGACCGTCACGCTGATGGAGGGCGACCGCATCGAGGTCGTCGCCCCGATGCAGGGCGGCTGAGAGGATCACCGACATGGCGAGCTTCTATGGGTTCGAGCCGAAGAGCCGGCTCTTCCTCGGCACGGCGCAATATCCGTCCCCCGCCATCCTGGCGGAGGCGGTGAAGGCGTCGGGCGTCGAGATCGTCACCGTCTCGCTGCGGCGCGAGGCCGGCGAGGGCGGGGCCGGGCAGGCCTTCTGGTCGCTGATCCGCGATCTCGGTGTGCGCGTGCTGCCCAACACGGCCGGCTGCCACGGCGTCAAGGAGGCGGTGACGACGGCGCAGATGGCGCGCGAGGTCTTCGGCACGAACTGGATCAAGCTCGAGGTCATCGGCGAGGACGACACGCTCCAGCCTGATGTCGTCGGGCTGATCGAGGCGGCGCGCATCCTCACCCAGGACGGCTTCGAGGTCTTCCCCTACACCACCGAGGATCTCGTCGTCGGCGGCCGCCTGCTCGATGCCGGCTGCGAGGTGCTGATGCCCTGGGGCGCGCCGATCGGCTCGGGCCGCGGCCTGAACAACGTTTACGGTCTGCGCAGCATGCGGGCGCATTTCCCCGGCATCCCGCTGGTGGTCGATGCCGGCATCGGCCTGCCCTCCCACGCCGCCCAGGCGATGGAGCTGGGCTATGACGCGATCCTGCTCAACACGGCCGTCGCCAAGGCCGGCGACCCCGTCAGAATGGCGCAGGCCTTCGCCCGGGCGATCGAGGCCGGCCACCAGGCCTTCCAGGCGCAGCCGATCGAGGCGCGCGACATGGCCGCGCCCTCGACCCCGGTCATGGGCAAGGCCTTCCTCTCGTGAAAGCAGTCTCCATGAAGCTCGACCCGTTCTATCCGATCTTCGACAGCGCCGACTGGCTCGCCCGCATGCTGCCGCTCGGCGTCAGGCTGGTGCAGCTGCGCGTCAAGGACCGCAGCGAAGCCGAGACCGGCCGCGAGATCGCCCGCGCGAAGACGCTCTGCGCTGAAACCGGCTGCGTGCTGGTCGTGAACGATTACTGGCGGCTCGCCATCGAGGAGGGCTGCGATTTCGTCCATCTCGGCCAGGAGGATCTCGACGGCGCCGATCTCGCCGCGATCCGCAAGGCCGGGATGCGGCTCGGCGTCAGCAGCCATGACGAGGCCGAACTGGAGCGCGCGCTCGGCACGCAGCCGGACTATGTCGCGCTCGGCCCGGTCTATCCGACCATCCTGAAGGCGATGAAATGGGCGCCGCAGGGCCTCGAGCGCGTCACCGACTGGAAGCGCCGGATCGGCGCCATCCCGCTCGTCGGCATCGGCGGCGTCTCGCTGGAACGCGCGCCGGGCGTGTTCGAAGCGGGCGCCGACATCGTCTCGGCGGTCACCGACATCACGCTGAACGCCGATCCGGAAGCGCGGCTGAAGGCCTGGATCGCGGCGACGCGCAGCCGCGCCGCTTAACCCCTGCCAGCCTCTCTCCCAACCACCCCCGTCATCCTGGACAAGCGGCGTAGCCGCGCAGGCCGGGATCCATCATAGGGCGCCGACAATGCCCTATGATGGATCCCGGACGACCTTCGGTCGCCCAGGATGACGGTGTGGTTCCGAGGGCGACGAAATCACGCTCAAACGCTCTCCACCGCCGCATGCCCGTCGACATGGCCGAGGCTGCGCTCGGGATCGAGCCGGTCGCGCACGCGCTGCTTCAGCACCTTGGAATCGGGGAAGCCGCCCTCGCTCTTGCGGTCCCAGATCAGCTCGCCCTCGTAATGGATCTGGAAGATGCCGCCGCTGCGCGGGATCAGCGCGACCTCGCCGAGCTCCTGCCCGAAGGTCGAGAGCAGCTCCTGGCCGAGCCAGGCGGCGCGCAGCATCCACTGGCACATCGAGCAATAGGTGATGGTGATGCGGGGCAGGGGCTTGGTCTCGGTCATGGGGCACCTCGGGCATCGATGCGCCCTGCATCGGCCGCCGCGGCTCCGCTGGCAAGCCACGTCCGGGCATGGCCGGACGGCGCGGATGGTCGCCTAAGTCCTTGTCTGGAGTGAGTTTAATCTATGGCGGCCTCAGCCGCCATAGCGCCGCTGCAGATGCGCCTTGAACACCGAGGCATCGAGCGGGCGGCCCGTCGCCTGCGTCAGCAGATCGTCGGTCTCCAGCAGGCAGCCCTGGCTGTGGATATGCATGCGCAGCCAGGCCAGCAGGGCTGAGAAATCGCCGCGGCCGATGCCGGGCAGGATGTCTGGCTGGGCCTGGCAGGCGGCCTCGAAGATCTGCGCGGCGGTCATGGCGCCCAGCGTATAGGTCGGGAAATAGCCCCAGCCGCCGCTCGGCCAATGCACGTCCTGCAGGCAGCCGAGCCGGTCATGGGGGACGGTGACGCCGAGCAACTCCTGCATGCCGGCGTTCCAGGCGGCGGGCAGCTCGGAGAGCGGCATGGCGTCGGCGATCAGCGCCTTCTCGAGCCGGTAGCGCAGGATGACATGGGCCGGATAGGTCACCTCGTCGGCATCGACGCGGATGAAGCCGGGCTCGACCTTGGTGTAGCGCCGCCATAGCGCGTCCGTCTCCCAGGCCGGGCCCGAACCGCCGAAGGCTTCCCGCATCAGCGGCGCGGCATAGGCGATGAACTCTTCGGAGCGGCAGGCCTGCATCTCGACCAGCAGCGACTGGCTCTCATGCAGGCTCATGCCGCGCGCCTGGCCGACCGGCTGGTGGAGATAGCCTTGCGGCCGGCCCTGTTCGTAGAGCGCATGCCCGGTTTCGTGCAGCACGCCCATCAGCGCCTTGGCGAAGTCGCCCTCGTCATAGCGGGTGGTGATGCGCACATCATTGTCGGCACCACCGCAGAACGGATGGGTGGAGACGTCGAGCCGCCCGCGCTCGAAGTCGTAGCCGAGCGCCGCCATCATCCTAAGGCCGAGCGCCCGCTGCGCCTCGATCGCGAAGGGCCCTTCCGGATCGGGCGTCTGCGGGCGCCGCGCCTGCACCGCCAGCACGCCTTGCGTGAAGTCTGGCAGGAAGGCGGCGAGATCGTCGAACAGCGCGTCGATGGTCGCCGCGCGCCCGCCCGGCTCATAGTCGTTGAGCAGCGCGTCGTAAGGCGAGAGCCCGAGCTTCTCGCCCTTGGCCCGGCCGATCTCGCGCTGCAGCGTGAGCACCTCGGCGAGGAAGGGCAGCAGGCCCGCGAAGTCGGACTCCGCTCGCGCCTGGCGCCAGCGCATCTCGCAGGCCGAGATCGCCCTGGAGGAGGCCTCGACGAGATCGGCCGGCAGGGCGGTCTCCACCGTCCAGAGCCGCCGGATCTCGCGGAGATTGGCCTGCTCCCAGGGCCCGAGCCCGTCATCCGCATCGGCGTCCGCCAGCCAGTCGCCGATGCGGGCATCGGTGGTCAGCCCGTGGTGCATCACCCTCAGCAGCGCCAGGCTCTCGGCCCGTGTGCCGGCCGCGCCCTTGGGCATCATCACGTCATTGTCCCATTGCAGGATGCCGATGGCGTTCCCGAGCGCAGCGGCCCGGCCGAAATGGGCGGAGAGGTCGGAATAGGCGGTCATGGCGTGTCCTCGGGTCTCGATTGTGGGCCGCCACGGGTGCGGCTAGCATTTGCCATCTGATGCGGTGCTGGAGCGTGAACCCCATGGCGGTCAAGGCTTTGGCATGTGCCGGTCTGTTGGTCCTTTGCGCCTGCCAGGGCACCATCCCGACCTATGGGTTCCAACCCCTGGCGGGACAGCCGGCCATCCCGTCGGGCGAGGCCGATGCGACCTGCCTCGGCCGTGCGGCGGCGGCCAAGCGCGCGGCGGCCGCCGACATCTGGGCCCAGGGCGGCGAGCCCGCCTACCACCAGACCTACGCCGCCTGCATGGCCTCCTTCGGCTGGAAGCGCATCGTGGTCAGCTCCTACCGCTACGGCTGAGCGCGTCTCACCCGAACAGCGTCTTGAACTGGCGCGGCTGCGAGCGGAGATATTGGTTGGGCACCTTGACCGTGGCGCCGAGCTGCGCGGCGGCGTGCCAGGGCCAGCGCGGATCGTAGAGGATGCCGCGCGCGATGCCGACGAGATCGGCGTCGCCCGTGCCGACGATCGCCTCGGCCTGCTCGGCCTCGGTGATCAGCCCGACCGCGATGGTCGGCAGGCCGGTCGCCTGCTTCACCGCCCGCGCGAAGGGTACCTGGTAGTTCGGGCCGAGCGGGATCTGCTGCGCGCCGGAATTGCCGCCGCTGGAGACATGGATGAAATCGGCCCCGCGCGCCCCGAGCGCCTGCGAAAAGGCGATCGACTGCTCCAGGTCCCAGCCGCCCGGCACCCAATCGGTCGCCGACAGCCTTACGCCGACGGGATAACCCGCCGGAACCACGGCCTTCACCGCCTCGAAGGCGGCGAGCGGGAAGCGCATCCGGTTCTCCAGCGAACCGCCGAAATCATCCTCGCGCCTGTTGGAGAGCGGCGAGAGGAACTGGTGCATCAGATAGCCATGGGCGGCGTGCAGCTCGATCGCGGCGAAGCCGAGCCGCACCGAGCGCCGGGCCGCTTCCGCGAAGCGCTCGCAGAGCCGCGCGATGTCGTCGCCCGTCAGCGCGCGGGGCTGGCGCGCATGGCCGTCGAAAGCAACCGCGGAGGGGGCGATCGTCTGCCAGCCGCCGGCCTCGAGGGTCAGCTGCCCGCCGCCATGCCAGGGCTGCGCGACGGACGCTTTGCGGCCCGCATGGGCGAGCTGGATCGCGACCGGCATGTCGGAATGCGCGCGCACGGCCTTCAGCGTCCTGGCCAGCGCGGCCTCCGTGCCATCGTCCCAGAGCCCGACATCCTGCGGGCTGATGCGCCCGGCCGGCTCGACCGCCGTCGCCTCGATGATCAGCAGGCCTGCGCCGGAATGCGAGAGATTGCCGAGATGGATCGTGTGCCAGTCGGTCGTGTGGCCGTTCTCGGCCGAATACTGGCACATCGGCGCGATCACGATGCGGTTGGCGAGGGTCAATCCGCCGATCTGGTAGGGGCTGAAGAGCTGGCTCATGGATGCGGCTGCCTCGTGATCGCGGATGCCGCGCATGATGACGCGGCTCTGATAGGGCGACTCTAGCCGCAGCCATGGCGGGCGGCCATGCGCCGCGGCGCAGAGAGCGTGCGCTGCGGATGCAGACCCGAGCCATGTGCGTGCATGTGTTACGAGGGCGTTTCTGGCGCGAGCCAGCCCCGATAATGCGTCAGCAGCCCGACGAAGGGCAGCGTCAGCCTGATGTCGAAGCGGAAGCGGTCCTGGTCGTCGGTATGCTCACGCGCTTCCGAGCGGGGCAGCAGCAGGCGCGGAAGAAGCCGGCGGCCGCCTCGTGCTCGAACGCATTCCGATGTTGCGTGTCAATACAATTTGTATTATCAAATCATGGTCATGTTCGAATGGGACGAGGACAAGAACGTGGCCAACATCGCCAAGCATGGCGTCAGTTTCCAGCGCGCAGCGCGCATCTTCGAGAGCCGGGTTCTGACCGTGGTCGATAGCCGGGCGGATTATGGCGAGGTCCGCGAGATCTCGATCGGCATCGTCGAGTCCGTCGTGTTCCTCACCGTCGTCCACACCGATCGACAGGGCGTGGTCAGGATCATATCCGCGCGGCGAGCCAATCGTGCGGAAAGGAGACGTTATGAAAACGCGATACACGCAGGAACCAACGATTGAGGAACTGGCCGCGATGCCCGAGTCCGAGATCGACTACAGCGACATTCCCGAGCTCGGCGACGCGTTCTGGAAGAATGCCCGCGTCGTCGAGCCCGACCTGACGCGGCCGGTGACCCTGCGCGTCAAGCAATCCGTTCTCGACGCCTACAAGGCGACGGGCAAGGGGTATCAGACCCGGATGAACGCCGTGCTGGAAACTTATGCGCGCGCGGTGTTGAAACCGGGATCGTAGGGGGCTTAGCCAGCCCCCCGCATAGAGTTCAGCTGAGTTCCTACGAGGCTGCCGGCTTCCGGTACGGCACCCTTACCCCCTGCTCGGCAAACGTGCTCCGGTTGCTCTGCTGGTGCTTCTTGACCTCGGCGCGGGCGACGGTGCGCAGGTGCACCTCGTCGGGGCCGTCGATGAAGCGCAGGGCCCGGCCCCAGCTGTAGATGAAGGCCAGTGGCGTGTCGTTGGAGAGCCCCGCGGCGCCGAAGACCTGCATCGCCCGGTCGGCGATCTTCGTCTGCAGCCGCGTCGCCACCACCTTGATCGCCGAGACCTCGGTGCGGGCGGCCTTGTTGCCGTAGGTGTCCATCATCCAGGCAGCGCGCAGGCAGAGCAGCCGCGCCTGGTCGATCTCCATGCGCCCCTCGGCGATCCAGTCCTGCACATTGGCGTAGTCGGAGAGGGTGCGGCCGAAGGCCTTGCGCTGCAAGGCCCGCTCGACCATCAGCTCGAGCGCCACCTCGCATTGCCCGATCGAGCGCATGCAGTGGTGGATGCGCCCCGGTCCGAGCCGCGCCTGCGCCAGCGCGAAGCCCGCGCCCTCCTCGCCGAGCAGGTTGGCCGCGGGCACGCGAACGGCGTCGAAATCGGTCTCGGTATGCCCCTCCGGCGAATGGTGGTTGAGCAGCGGCAGGTTGCGCATCACGCTGACGCCGGCTGCATCCATCGGCACGATGATCATCGAATGGCGCTTGTGCGGGTCGGCATCCTCAGCGAGGTCCGACAGCCCCATCACGATGCAGAACTTCACGTTGGGATGCAGCGCCCCGGTCGTCCACCATTTGCGGCCGGTGACGATGTAGTCGTCGCCGTCGCGGATGATCGTGGTCTGCAGATTGGTCGGATCGGAGGAGGCGACGCCGGGCTCGGTGATGCCGACGCAGGAGCGGATCTCGCCGTTCATCAGCGGAACGAGCCAGCGGTCGCGCTGCTCCGGCGTCGCGAAGAGATGCAGGATCTCCATGTTGCCGGTGTCGGGGGCGTTGCAGTTGAACACCTCCGACGACCAGTAGATCCGGCCCATGATCTCGGCCAGCGGCGCGTAATCGAGATTGGAGAGCCGCGTACCGGGCTCGTCGGGCTTCAGCGCCGGCAGGAACAGGTTCCACAGCCCTTCCGCCTTGGCCCTCGCCTTCAGCCCGTCGATCAGCGCGATGGGATAGCGACCCGCCTCGACCTCCTCGCGCCAGCGGGCGTCGGCAGGCTGGACCTGGGCGTCCATGAACGCCTGCAGCCGCGTGCGCAGTGCCTCGACCTTGGCGGAATAGGCGAAATCCATGGTGTCGTCCTTCAGTCGCGGCCGTCGATCACGGCCTCTGCGCGCAGCGCGAAACTCTCCGCCATCTCGCCCACCGCCACCGCATTCTCGGCCGCCGCATTACCGGCTTTCGCCCGCGCCGCGATGCCGTCGAGGATCACCGCGAAGCGCAGCAGCGAGAAGGCGAGGTGGAAGCGGCCCGGCCCCTCGGCCCGGCCGGCGGCCGTGCAGTAGCGGTCGAGATAGGCGCCCTGCGTCGGAATGCCCAGCCCCTCGCGGTCGAGCCCGACGATGCCGGCATACATGGCCGGCGTCGAATGCCAGGGCAGGCAGGAAAAGGCGACATCCGAGAGCGGGTGCCCCAGCGTCGACAGCTCCCAGTCGAGCACGGCGATCACGTCCGGCCGATCGGGGGCGAACATCAGGTTCCCGAGCCGGAAATCGCCATGGACGATGGTCGTTTCCACGCTGTCGTCGAGATGTTCGCTCAGCCACGCAAAAACGCGATCGACCGCCGGGATGGCCTGCGTCTTCGTCTCCTGCCATTGCCGGCCCCAGCGCGCGATCTGGCGGGCATAGTAGTTGCCGGGCTTGCCGTAATCGGCCAGTCCCGCCGCCTGCCAGTCGAAGCCGTGCAGCGCGGCCAGCGTCTCCGCCATGGCGAAATACATCGCCGCCCGCTCCTCGCGCGTCACGCCCGGCAGGGCGGTGTCGTGGAAGACGCGGCCCTCCAGCCGCTCCATCAGGTAGAACGGCGTCCCGACGACCGCCTCATCCGCCTCGAACAGCAGCACGGGCGGCACCGGCACGGGCGACCCCGCCAGCGCCTCGAGGATCCGGTATTCGCGATCGACCGCATGCGCCGAGGGCAGCAGCGGCCCGGGCGGCTTCTTGCGCAGGACGAGCCGCGTGCCCGCATCCGGATAGGACAGGAAGAAGGTCGGGTTGGACTGGCCGCCGCTGATCCGCTCCAGCGTCATCGGTCCCGCGGCCCGGCCGGGCAGGGCCGCGCGCAGATAAGCAGCGAGGCGGGCGGCGTCGAAGTCCAGCGGGGCGGGGGCGGGCGCAGGCATGGGCGGCATCATCGGCAGGGGGAGGGACGGGGTCAACGCGATGGGCGGGTCACGATGTCGCGCCGCCCTTGATCCTGACCACCGAGACCGAGCAGCGCGCCTCGGCCACGACCTTGGTCGAGACACTGCCGAGATGGCGCCGCACCGCCGAGGAGCCGCGGGCGCCGAGCACGATGTGGTCGATGTCGTTGTGCTCGGCATAGCCGAGAATCGCGTCGGCGGCGCTGACGGCCTCGATCACGTGATAGCTCACCCGGTCCTCGCGCAGATGCAGCGGCCGGGCCCAGTCCTTCAGGGCCACGAGCCGCCCGATATAGGCCGAGCGCCCTTGCGCATCGAGGCCCTGGTCGTCGCGCAAAAGCTCGGTGCGCAGGATGGTCAGGCAGGCGAGCCAGGAATCCTCCCGGGCGTCGAGAAGCCGGCGCGTCTCGGCCAGGATCGCCTGCGCCAGCTCGTCATGGGCGCCCGAGAGATCGACCGCCGCCAGCACGATCGCGGGGCCGGCCTCACGCCGCGCGCATGTCGACGGCCCCAGCACCTCGCTCTCCTCGCGCTTCTGGAAGCGCGCCAGCAGGCGCTGCCCCAGGCTGGGCGGGGCGGCAGGCTTGCGCTGGCGCGCGACCACGACCTGGTCGGGATGGCGCAGGTCGAAGGCGACCTTGGCGGCCTCGGCATAACGCCGGCTGCGGTCCACCTCGAGGCAGCGCAGGATGATCTCCTCCAGCCAGGCCGGCAGGTCCGGCCGCAGCGCGCGGGGCGGGCGCGGCGCGTGATAGAGCCGCCGCTTCATGCCCGGCAGGGTGGCGGGCCGGCCGAAGGGCTCTTCGCGCGTCGCCATCTGGTAGAGCAGGCAGCCCAGCGCGAAGATGTCGCTCGCCGGGTCGGAGCGGTCGCCCAGCACCTGCTCCGGCGCCAAATAGGCCGCCGTGCCCATCGGGGCTGAGCTTTCCTCGCCGAGCAGGTCCGGCAGCTCGGCATGGCGCGACAGGCCGAAATCGAGCAGCACGGCGCCATCGGGCCTCATCACCACGTTCTCGGGCTTGAGATCGAGATGCACCACCTTCTGGCGATGGAGATCGGCGAGCGCGATCGCGATCGCGCCGCCGATGCGCACCACCTCGGCGATCGGCAGCGGCGCCTTGTGCATCGTCTCCGCCAGCCGCTCGCCCGCGATGAAGGCCATGGCGATGTAGGGGAGGGCGGCGAGATCGCCGGCGCCGGCGAAGGCCGGCACATGCGGCCCGGAAAGCCGCTTGTGGACCATCACCTCGGTCTCGTAGCCGACGATGGTCGAGACGTCGGCGCCGGGGTCGAGGATCGGGATCTTCATCACCAGCGGCACGGCGTGGTCGGGGTGGCTCGCCCGCCAGAGCGTCGCCATGCCGCCCGACGGCAGCCGCTCCGTCAGGGTGAAGCCGTCGATGACCGAGCCGATGCGGGGCGTCTCCATGGCGGTTCCCTTCGTCCTAGCGGCCGACCTGCAGCCGCAGGCCGAGCCAGTCCGGCAGGCCGGCAGCGGCGATCTTGCGGGCGGTCTCCTGCGTGTCATAGGGCACGCGGACCATCGTCACCTCGCTCCGGTCTGTGTCGAGAAGCGCAAAGCAGGCGGCCGGATTGCCGTCACGCGGCTGGCCGACGGCGCCGACCACCACGACATGGCGGCGGATCGCTGAGAGCGGCGCTGCGACCTGTGGCAGTGGCGTGAAGCGCATCGGCTCGCGCCCCGGCAGCGCGTAGTAGATCGCCGGCGCATGGGTATGGCCGCAGATCACCAGCGGCGCGGCCGTCGCCGCCAGGCAGTCGCGCGCCGCCTTCTCGTGGCGCAGATAGGGCCATTTCGCCGGCGTCGCGGCGCTGGCATGGGCCAGCAGCAGGTCCGGCAGTTCCGCCGTCAGCGGCAGGCGCGACAGGAAGGCGAGATGGGCGGGGGAGAGCTGTCTGCGCGTCCAGAGGATCGCGTCATGGGCATGGGGCGTCATCCCGTCCGGGCCCTGGACCGTGGCCTCGTCATGGTTGCCCAAGACGCACAGCGCCCCGTCCGCGACCAGCCGTTCGGTCGCCTCGACTGCAAAGACGGGGTCTGGCCCATAACCCACGATGTCGCCGAGCAGGACGATGCGGTCGGGCGCCAGCCGCGCGACGGCGGCGAGGACGGCCTCGGTCGCCTCGCGATTGGCGTGCAGATCCGTGAGGACGGCGATGCGCATGGGCGGCAGGACCGCGGGGATCGGGCCCCCGCTGTGCCACCCTCCCGCGCCGGGCGCCATTGGCCTTTCGGCGCGGCCGCGTCAGGCGGCCGCTCGCAGCCGCTTCCTAAGCGGCGTCGAGCCCGTAGAGCGAGTGCAGGGTGCGCACCGCGAGTTCGGTATAGGCGGCGTCGATCAGCACCGAGAACTTGATCTCGGAGGTGGTGATGGCGCGGATGTTGATGCCCTTTTCCGACAGCGCCCGGAAGGCGCGGGCCGCCACGCCGGCATGGCTGCGCATGCCGACGCCGATCGCCGAGACCTTGACCACGTCGGTCGCACCCTGCAGCGCCTGGTAGTGGATCTGCCCGTGCAGGCGCTCCAGCAGCGTCTTGGCGCGCTCGTAATCGGCGGTGGGCACGGTGAAGGTGATGTCGGTCGTCGCCTGATCGTCCGAGACGACCTGGATGATCATGTCGACATTGATGTTGGCGTCCGCCAGCGGGCCGAAGATCGCGGCGGCGACGCCCGGCTTGTCGGCCACGCGCCGGAGCGTGATCTGGGCTTCGTCGCGCGAAAACGCGATGCCGGTGACGATCTGCTGTTCCACGATGTCGTCCTCGTCGCAGATGAGGGTGCCTGGATTGGGTTGGGTGGGGTCGTCGAAGGAGGAGCGCACATAGGTCGGCACGCGATGCACCATCGCGATCTCGACCGAGCGCACCTGGAGCACCTTGGAGCCGAGCGAGGCCATCTCCAGCATCTCCTCGAAGGAGACCTTGTCCATGCGCCGCGCCTTCGGCACCACGCGCGGGTCGGTGGTGTAGACGCCGTCGACATCGGTGTAGATGTCGCAGCGGTCCGCTTTCAGCCCCGCCGCGATCGCCACCGCCGAGGTGTCCGAGCCGCCGCGCCCGAGCGTGACGATGCGGTTGCTGCCGGCATGGACGCCCTGGAAGCCCGAGCACACCGCGATCTCGCGGTTGCGGCCGAAGCCGGCGAGAATGCCGGCCCCGTCGACGCTCTCGATGCGGGACGAACCATGCGCGTCGGACCCGAAGATCGGGATCTGCCAGCCCTGCCAGGAGCGGGCCGGCAGCCCCATCTCCTGCAGCACGAGCGCCATCAGTCCGGAGGTGACCTGCTCGCCGGAAGCCACGACGACGTCGTATTCGGCGCGGTCATAGAGCGGCGCGGCTTCCTTGCACCAGCCGACCAGCTCGTTGGTCTTGCCTGACATCGCCGAGACGACGACCGCGACCTCATGGCCGGCGTCGAATTCCCGTTTGACGTGCCGGGCCGCGTTCTTGATGCGCTCGACGGTTGCGACGGACGTACCGCCGAATTTCATCACCAGACGGGCCATGGCGGTCCAGAGGCTCTCAAAACCAAAGAAGATCCCGACGGGCGGGACGAAAGGTCACCCTCGCGCCGGGCGCGGGGCGCGTGTAGATGACGGGCAGCGGCGGGCCTGTCAATGCGACGAGGGTCCGGCACCGGCGAATGGAGCATGAGCATGGCGGCGACCGCACGCACCGAAGGCGCGACCCGGGACGGTTCCACCATCGACCCCGCCGAGGTGGCGCGCTTCGAGGGCATCGCCCGGACCTGGTGGGACCCGAAGGGGCCCATGGCGGTGCTGCACAAGTTCAACCCCGTCCGCCTCGCCTTCATCCGCGACCTCGCCTGTGCCCGCTTCGGCCGCGATCCGAAGACGATGCGGGCCCTCGAGGGGCTCACCCTCGTCGACATCGGCTGCGGCGGCGGCGTGCTCAGCGAGCCGCTGGCGCGGCTGGGGGCGCAGGTGACGGGGCTCGACCCGGCGCCGACCAATGTCGCGGTCGCCCGCGCCCATGCCGAGGCCTCGGGCCTTGCGGTCGATTATCGCCAGGAGACCATCGAGGCGCTCGTGGCCGAAGGGGCGCGCTTCGACATCGTCCTGGCGATGGAGGTCGTCGAGCATGTCGCCGATGTCGAGGCCTTCGTCGCGGCCTGCTGCGCGGCGGTGAAGCCCGGCGGCATCCTGGTGATGGCGACGCTGAACCGCACGCTGAAGTCCTATGCGCTCGCCATCGTCGGGGCCGAATACGTCCTGCGCTGGCTGCCCCGCGGCACCCATGACTGGGAGAAGTTCGTCACGCCCGACGAACTCGGTGCGGCGATCGAGCGGAGCGGCCTCGAGCTCGGCGAGAGCACCGGCGTCGTCTACAATCCATTCTCGGACCGCTGGTCGGTGGCCCGCGACAGGGACGTCAACTACATGCAGGCGGCCTATCGTATGGTCTGACAGCGAGCCGGGTCGGCCCGCCGCTCACATCCAGCGCCTGATCGCCGTGAGGATGATCAGCGTCGCGAGACCGGCGCCCAATGCGACGAAGGCCGTGGTCGCCGCTGGATTGGCGCCGATCGCGTAGCCCAGATGCCGCCATGTCGTCGCGTAGTCGAGCTTGCGCCAGATCAACGTGCCGCCGACGGCGCCGGCCAGGATGATCAGCCCATTGAGGATGATGCCGAAGGCACCGTCGCGTAGCAGCATGTCCGAAATCCAGCCGAACAGCAGCACGCCGACCCCGACGATCGCCAGGAATACGACCAGCTGCGGCGTCGACATGTCGGGCAGGCCGAGCATCAGGATCAGCGTGCGCATGGTGCAGTCTCCGGAAAGCGCCATCATAGCGATCAGTGGTTAAGGGGACGCTGCCGATGGCACAGCCGGCCGCATCGTCTGCTCCCGGCCGCACGGACCGCCGGAGGGAGCGTAGCGGGGACCCGCAGGCCGCCCTGTTGCGTTGCATCATAGTTCGTTCGGCCTATGGCGCGGCGCAGCATATGGTGCATGATCTCGGTCAAATCTGCCGCAGCCGCGAAGGCGACCGTCAATCGGCAGACCAAGCAGGGGAGAGACGACCATGTCGAAGACGCAGGCCGCCGCGCAACCGCTCAAGGACCTCTACGAACTGGGCGAACTGCCCCCGCTCGGCCATGTGCCGGCGAACATGTATGCCTGGACGATCCGCCGCGAGCGCCATGGGCCGCCGCAGGAGAGCTTCCAGGTCGAGGTGGTGCCGACCTGGGCCATCGGCGAGGAGGAGGTGCTGCTGCTCGTGATGGCCGGCGGAGTCAACTACAACGGCATCTGGGCGGGCCTGGGCCAGCCGATCTCGCCCTTTGACGTCCACAAGCAGTCGCTCCACATCGCCGGCTCGGACGCCTCGGGCATCGTCTGGGCGGTCGGCTCCAAGGTGAAGCGCTGGAAGGTCGGCGACGAGGTCATCGTCCACTGCAACCAGGACGACGGCGACGACGAGGAGTGCAATGGCGGCGACCCGATGTTCTCCTCTTCCCAGCGCATCTGGGGCTACGAGACGCCGGACGGCTCCTTCGCGCAGTTCTGCCGGGTGCAGTCGCGCCAGCTCATGGTCAAGCCCAAGCACCTCACCTGGGAGGAGGCAGCCTGCTACACGCTGACGCTCGCCACCGCCTACCGCATGCTCTTCGGCCACGCCCCGCACACGATCAAGCCGGGCGACAATGTCCTGGTCTGGGGCGCCTCCGGCGGGCTCGGGGTCTTCGGCGTGCAGCTCTGTGCGGCCTCGGGCGCCAACGCCATCGGCGTGATCTCGGACGAGACCAAGCGCGACTATGTGCTGGGGCTGGGCGCCAAGGGCGTGATCAACCGCAAGGATTTCAACTGCTGGGGCCAGATGCCGACCGTCAACAGCCCGGAATACGATGTCTGGGTCAAGGAGGCCCGCAAGTTCGGCAAGGCGATCTGGGACATCACGGGCAAGAAGGACGTCGACATCGTCTTCGAGCATCCCGGCGAGGCGACCTTCCCGGTCTCCTGCCTCGTTGCCAAGCGCGGCGGCATGGTGGTGTTCTGCGCCGGCACCTCCGGCTTCAACATCACCTTCGACGCCCGCTATGTCTGGATGCGGCAGAAGCGCGTCCAGGGCTCGCATTTCGCCCATCTCAAGCAGGCGAGCGCGGCCAACCAGTTCGTCATCGACCGGCGCCTCGACCCCTGCATGTCCGAGGTCTTCCCCTGGGACAAGATCCCGCTCGCCCACCACAAGATGTGGAAGAACGAGCATGCCCCCGGCAATATGTCCGTGCTGGTCTACGCCCCGCGCACGGGCCTGCGCACCTATGAGGACGTGGTCGAGGCGCTGGCCGGCTGACCGGCGTCCGCTTGCGCTCTGCGGCGGCCGGGAGAGACGCCATCGAACAGGGATCGGCGGATCTCACGCCCGCCCGATCCCCAGCGCCCTGAGTTGCGATCTGAACCTGTCGGCGACGATCGCGTAACCCTCGTCGCTGGGGTGCAGCTCGTCGGCCCATTGTGCGGGCGCAAGAGAGCCGCGCAGATCGATATGGAAGACATGGGCGAAGACACCGCCCGGATTGGTGCCACCTGCGAGTCGGCGATGGATCGCGTTCATGGCATCGATCAGGCAGGCGACGATGCTGCGCCGCAGCCCGGCCTCGCGGAAGCCGAGCTCGACCATGGCCGCGCCGAGAAAGCCGTCGCGTCTCGCCCATGACGGCCGGCGTGCATCCTCGCGGCCGAACGGGCAGGGCAGGGCGTAGTCGTAGCCGTGGATCAAAACTGGCAAACCGGGATGGCGCGCGGCCGTATCGGCGAAGACGCGTCGCAGGCTCGCCTCGATCAGCACCAGTCGGCGGTGGCATTCGGGCGTGTCGCAGAACCAGTCCGCGGGCTTTCCGGGCTGGTAGGGCTTGAGTAGCCGGCTTAGCACCCGCGCGCCGTCTGGATCGACGCCGACGAGATCATTGCCGCCGCCCGACAGCAACATCGCCTTCACCGAGTCGGCGTGCTCGCGCAGCGCGAGCCGATAGTCGCGATCGCCGATCGTGGCGTCGGCCCCCGCCATAGCGGCGAGCTGCTCCCCGGCGGCGCCGATCGTCCAGACGAGATGGTCTTCGCCGAGCTGCTGCACGACATCGCGCAGGAATATCGGGAAATGGAACCACGAATCGCCTTCTGCGACCAGCACCGGACGCCGCTCGCCGGCGTCCAGACGCTTGCGGAACAGCGCTTGCCGGCGGCGGCGCGTCACCTCGTTGGCGTGGTCCTTCAGTACATCGGCGAAGGACCGTCGAACTGACGCCGGGACCAGCTTCGGGTCGAGCCGCAAAGCCGGCGCGAAGGGTCGCGAATGTCGCGTGTCGATCGTTAGGACGCTGGCGAGTTCGCGTTCGGGCCGGTCGGGATCGAGCACCTGCTCTTCCATGAGATCGAGCGCCCGGTGCAGCGCCGGCGAGCGCCGTGCCCTGCTGCCGGCCTCGAACAGGCCGAATTCCTGCAAGGCTAGCGACACACGGGCGGCCGCCTCCTGGCGCGTGCCGGTCCGTCCGACCCGCCGTTGCGCCATGTCTCCCACCACCATCCCGCCTGTGTCCAGCCAATCGAAGTGCGCCCGTCGACACGCTCACAAAGTTGGATGACGCAACCAAGACAGGCACTGCCGTCGGTCGTCGATGCAGACATGGGGTCAAGGCGTCGCCATCGGGCGACAAGCCCGGGCAGCGGGGCTAAGCAGGCGGGCACGCGAAAGCCACGCCCGATGCTCGATTCCGCCCTGTTCCTGCGCCTGACGCCGCTCATCTTCACCCTGCTTTGGTCTTCGGGCTGGATCGTGGCGGGCTATTCGGCGCTTTATGCCGACGCGCTGACCTTTCTCGTGGTGCGCTATGCCTGCGCCGCGTTGGCGATCACGGCGCTCGCGCTTGCCATGGGTGCGCCCTGGCCGAAAGGCCGGCGGGCGATCCTCGATTGCGTCGTCACCGGCGTCCTGATCCACGCCGCCTATCTCGGTGGTGTCTGGTGGGCGGTGAGGCATGGATTGCCGGCCGGCATTTCCGGCCTGATCGCGGGATTGCAACCGATCCTGACCGCGCTGTTTGCACCGATGCTGATCGGCGAGACGATCACACGCGTCCGCTGGCTCGGCATCCTTGCCGGCTTTGTCGGCATCGCGCTGGTGCTGCAGCCGAAACTCGCCGGCGTCGAGCCCGCCGTGCTCTGGGCCGTCCTGATCCCGGTCGTCGTTAATGTGGCCGGCATGTTCGCCGTCACCTTCGGCTCGTTTTACCAGAAGGCCCGCATCGTCACCGCCGATCTGCGCACAGTTACGGCATTGCAGTACATTGCCGCGCTGGCTGTCACGCTGCCCTTGGCCTTTGCACTCGAGCCGATGCGGATCGAGTGGAACCTCACCATGGCGCTGGTGCTGGCCTGGTCGGTGCTGGCGCTCTCGCTGGGCGGGATTGGGCTATACCTGATGATGATCCGGCGTGGCGCGATCTCCCGGGTCTCGACCTTCCTCTATCTCGTGCCGGCCCTGGTGGCGGTCGAGGCCTGGATCCTCTTCGGTGAGACGCTGACGCCGATCCAGATCGCCGGCATGGCGCTCACCATCATCGGGGTCGCGCTGGCCAGCCGCAAATAGCGCCGCTGCAGCATAGGCGTGCCATGCGGCATTCTTGCGCCGAAAGAGGCATTCCGGCTTTCGAAATCTCGCCCTATGCTGCGACGCACAAGGGAGAGCAATCATGAGCGCACAAGCCGCCGCCATTCCTGTCGCCGAGCCGGCCCCCGAGAGCGCCACGGCGCTGATCGCCGCTGCGCTGCCGGGCTTCGAGACCCTGCTGCAGAATGCCGTCGCGGCGGTGCGCGCGGGCGTGACCTTGGAGGGGAAGATCTCCTCCGCCCGGCTCGAAACGCAGCAGCACGCCGCCCATGGCCTCGCCTGGCTGGCGACCTATGTGATGGCGCTGCGCGAGCTGAAGGCCTATGGCGAGCGCCTCGCGTCCGAGAACCGCTATGGCGCGATCGAGGATTACGCCATCCGCATCGGCGCCGGCGAATATGCCGCGCAGATCTTCGGCGGCATCCCGATGAGCCAGGGCGAGATCATCAGGCTTGCCGCGCTCGGCCTGTCCGAAAAGGCGATCACTGCTGCCGACACGCCGGCCGCCCGGACCCTGATCGCGCAGGGCAACACGCCCGACAACCGCGCCCGCCTCGTCGACCTGTTCAGCCAGGATGACGGCGCCGCCGGCGTCGGCGATCCCGGCCTCGACGAGACGCTCGAGGCGATCCGCTCCGAGATGCGCCGCTTCTGCGCCGCGGAGGTGACGCCGCACGCGCATGAGTGGCACCTGAAGAACGACTACATTCCGATGGAGGTCGTCGAGAAGATGGCCGGGCTCGGCGTCTTCGGCCTGACCATCCCCGAGGAATTCGGCGGCATGGGCCTGACCAAGGTCTCGATGTGCGTCGTCTCCGAGGAGCTGTCGCGCGCCTATATCGGCGTCGGCTCGCTCGGCACCCGCTCGGAGATCGCCGCTGAGCTGATCCTCTGCGGCGGCACGGCCGCGCAGAAGGAGAAATGGCTGCCGAAGCTGGCCTCGGGCGAGGTCCTGCCCACCGCCGTCTTCACCGAGCCCAACACTGGCTCCGACCTCGCCAGCCTGCGCACCCGGGCGGTCAAGGAGGGAGACGTCTGGAAGGTCTCCGGCAACAAGACCTGGATCACCCATCCCGTCCGCGCCGACATCATGACCCTGCTCGTGCGCACCGACCCCATGGAGAGCGGCTACAAGGGCCTCTCCATGCTGATCGCCGAGAAGCCGCGCGGCACCGACGACGATCCGTTCCCGGTCGCCGGCCTGACCGGCGGCGAGATCGAGGTGCTCGGCTATCGCGGCATGAAAGAATACGAGCTCGCCTTCGACGGGTTCACCGTCAAGGGCGAGAACCTCCTCGGCGGGGTCGAGGGCCAGGGCTTCAAGCAGCTCATGCAGACCTTCGAGGCCGCCCGCATCCAGACGGCGGCGCGCGCCGTCGGCGTCGCCCAGTCGGCCTTCGATCTCGGCCTGCGCTACGCCCGCGAGCGCGTCCAGTTCGGCAAGAAGCTGATCGCCTTCCCGCGCGTCGCCGACAAGCTGGCGATGATGGCGGCCGAAATCCTGATCGCCCGCCAGCTCACCTATTTCGCCGCCCGCGAGAAGGATGCCGAGCGCCGCTGCGATCTCGAAGCCGGCATGGCCAAGCTGCTCGGCGCCCGCGTCGCCTGGGCGGCCGCCGACAATGCGCTGCAGATCCATGGCGGCAACGGGTTTGCGCTCGAATACGCCATCAGCCGCGTGCTCTGCGACGCCCGCATCCTCAACATCTTCGAGGGCGCTGCGGAAATCCAGGCGCAGGTGATCGCGCGGCGCCTCGTCGAGGAGGAACAAGCGATCCGCGCAGCCTAATCTTTGCGCATCCGAAACAACGGCAAATTTACGCTTCGCGTGCCTGATTGACACGAATGTGCCGTTACGGAACTTTTGCTGGATGCTTCTGATCACCGACCGTTCGGACGGGAACCCCGAGCTGGCACGCCGGCTCGGCCTCCTGAAGCCGTGCGCGGTCCTGATCCTGGGGCGTGAGGCGCCGAAGGTCGATCAGCCGGTCTCGATCCTCGTCGGTGACGTCGATCTCGGCCGGCGCGAGAGCGTCGAGGCGATGCGCCAGGCGCTGGCGCGTCATCGCAGCCAGGGAGCGCCCTATCTCTGCCTGCTGCGCGAGATGACGGTCCGCTCCGCCATCCAGGCCCGCGCCATCGGCGCGACGGAGGTGCTGGCGGCGGATGCCGCGGCCGCGCTGCTGGTCAAGACCATCGAGCAACTCCTCGGCGAAGGGGAGGGCGGTGATCCGGAGAGAGGCACCGTCGCCTTCACCCGGGCCCAGCTGGCCACCGCGGCAGCCTCGCTCGCCGACATGTTGGGGTCGGTCGCAAACGGGGCGCCGGTGCCGCTTCGGGCCGTCGAGGCTTCGGTCGAGGCGATCGAGCAGGCGGCCGGTGCCAGCGACATCGGCGACCTGCTGCAGGTCGTCTGGAGCTATGACGACCTCACCTATCAGCACTGCATGCTGGTCGCCGGCCTGGCCGCGAGCTTCGGCCATCAGCTCGGCTTCTCGGTGGAGGACCGCAAGCTGCTGACCCGCGCCGCCGTCCTCCACGACATCGGCAAGGCGCGCATCCCGCTCGACATCCTGCACAAGCCCGGCGCGCTCGATCCGGACGAGCAGGTGGTGATGCGCGGCCACCCGGTGATCGGCTACGAAATGCTGGTGAAGCAGGGCGGCCTGCGGCCGGAGGTGCTGGCGGCGGTGCGCTCCCACCACGAATATCTCGACGGCTCGGGCTATCCCGACGGGCTGAAGGACGCCGAGATCGGCGACATCGTGCGGATGATCACGATCTGCGACATCTATGCGGCGCTGATCGAGCGGCGCAGCTACAAGCCGCCGATGGCGCCCGACCAGGCCTATGCCATGCTGGTGCTGATGGGCACGAAACTCGACGCGGCCCTGGTGCGGGCCTTCGAGGCGGTCGTGCTGAAGACCTCCCAGGCGGCGTGAAGGGGGGAAGGATGTGGCCATTCTCGACACGAATCGTCGACGACGCGACGGTTGAATGGCAACTGCAGGCTTTCGAGTGGCTGCTGGCTCATCTGAACGACGGGTTGGCCATTGAAGGCACGCCCCTCGTACTGCCCGACAAGGAGCACTTCGCGTCGGATGGTGAGGCCGGTCATGCTCTGGCGCTGCGGATTTTCGCTCAGGTGAAATCCTATATCCGCGTCGACGACGACATCGTTATCGATCTTGTCCAGCAGCCGCAGAGGCGCAGCTCGATCGTCAACGAACGCGTTGCGCTGGAACACGACCAACCCGAGCCGCTGGGCACCTGCCGTGTCAACGAGTCCGGACACTGGGAAATCTCGTACGATCCCGACCTCCTGAAGGACCCGGAGAACCTCATCTCGACCTTTGCCCATGAAATCGGTCACGTGCTCATCCCGCTGTCGGACGAACTGCCTGTCGAACCCCAAGAGTATGAGTTTCTGATCGATCTCAGCGTCGCGGTTTTCGGATTCGGTGTGTTCTTGTCGAATACGCGGGCCGAGCGGATGACGGACGGGAGTTGGTCCTGGTGGAAAGGCGGCGGCTATTTGCCGATCAACGACCGCCTCATGGCCACCGCGCTGTTCATCAGCCTGAAAAGGGATGAGCGGGACAAGACGGCTGCGGAGACGTTCCTGCGACCCCAATGGCGGTCGACGTTTCGCAAGGCGTTCCGTCAGTTGGAGCGCTTTAGGGCCGAGATCGACCGCCTGCGCTCGCTGGATCGAGAGCTTTCGGCAACGCGGCTGGCACAAGACGTCGTGCCGTCGGCGCCGCAGACCTGACCTGGCGCCACACGGCGCCGCATCGGGGCGTGTCTGCGCCGCTCCGTCCTCAGATCTCCCGCAGCGAACGCGGCATCGTCACGGGCCGCGCCTCGCGCGCCTGCGCCGCCAGCCGCACCGGGGCGTTGACCGCGCCGAAGCCGGCATAGCCGCCGCGCCGCTCGACGATCTCGAAGAAGAAGCGCTGTGCGAAGACATGGGTGTAGACCTGCAGGAACTCGGCCTCGCCGTCGCGGTCATAGAGGATGTGGTGGTCGCGCAGCGCGTCGATGAAGGCGGGGTCGAGCCCGTGCCGCGCCTCGAGATCCTCATAGTAGTTCTCGGGAATGGCGAGGAAGGACAGCCCCGCCGCGCGCATCGCCTGGACCGCCGCGAAGATGTCGGGCGCGCTGAAGGCGATGTGCTGCACGCCCGAGCCGAAATGCTCCGAGACGAAGCGCGAGGACAGGGTCCTCGTCGCCTGCGAGCCGTTGAGCACGAAGCGCACCCCGCCCTCGGGCGAAACCAGCGGCCGGCTCTCCACCAGACCCGCCGGATCGGCGATGGCGAGCTGCGGAATTCGCTCCAGCGCGAAGAGCGAGGAGTAGAACAAGAGCCAGGACAGCATCTCCTCATAGTCCATCGACTGCGAGATGTGGTCGACCCGCGCCAGCCGGTCGGGGGAGGGCGTGCCGGCCGCCTGCGGCACCGCCTCGAAATCCCGCTCCCAGATCTGGCCGAGTTCGCCGCTGGGCTGGGTGAAATAGATCAGCGACCCGCCGACGCCGCGGATGGCGGGGATGTGCAGCTCGCCCGGTCCGACCGCCTGTTCGAAGCTCTGGATCTTCAGCCCCAGCGCCCGGGTCATCGCCTGCTCGACATCGTCGACGCGTAAGGCAATCGCGCAGGCGCCCGGCCCGTGCATGATCGCATGCGACTGCGCGAAACCATCCGTCTCCGTGTTGAGCAGCAGGTTGATGCCGCCCTGGCTCCAGCGCGCGACCGCCTTGCTGACATGCTGGCCGGAATGGCGGAAGCCCAGCGCGGCCAACAGCTTGGCGAGTTCGGCCGCGGTCTCCTCGTCGAGCGCGAACTCGATGAACTCGACATCGAGCACTTTCGCGCGCGCCGGCAGATGCGGCTGTGCCTGGTCGGCGAGCGCGATCAGCGAGCGCATGCCGTCGGTGGCGAGGCGGCGCGCCGAGCCGGCGCGGAACTGGTCGTTGAAGATCTCGTGCGAGAGCGGCCCGGCATAGCCGGCCTGCGCCACCGCCCGCATGAACTCGGCTATCGCGAGGTCGCCCTGGCCCGGAAAACAGCGGAAATGCCGGCTCCAGCTCAGGACGTCCATGTCGAGCTTCGGCGCATCCGCCAGTTGGACCAGGAAGATGCGGTCACCGGGAATCGACGCGATGGGGGAGAGCGGCGACGGACGCGCCAGCGTGTGGAAGGAATCGAGGATCAGCCCGATCCGCTCGTGTTCCGCCCGGCGCACGATCTCCCAGGCGTCGCGGTAGTCGTTGACGTGCCGGCCCCAGGCCAGCGCCTCGTAGCCGATGCGCACGCCGAAGCGCGCAGCGAGCTCGCCGAGCTCGTGGAAATCCGCCGCCGCGCGGTCGATCCCGGCCAGCGCCTGCGGCGAGACGTTCGAGCAGATCAGCATCAGATCGGTGCCGAGCTCGTTCATGATCGCGAATTTGCGTTCCGCCCGGGCAAAGCCGCGCGCGCGCAGCGGCTCCGGCATGCCCTCGAAGTCGCGGAAGGGCTGGAAGGCGCAGATCCTCATGCCGAGATCGGCGACCATCCGGCCGACCTCGCGCGGCCCGCCGTCGAAGGTCAGGAAGTCGTTCTCGAACACCTCGACCGCGTCGAACCCGGCCGCCGCGATCGCCTGGAGCTTTTCCGCCAGGTCGCCGCTCAGCGACACGGTGGCGATCGAGGTCGGGTTCGGCGCGGGGTCCGTCATGGCTGTCAGCCCTCCGTCGGGTCGAGCGTGACGGGCTCGCCCCGCCGCGCCGCCTCGGCAACCGCCTCGATCACCGCCAGCGTCCGGGCCGCATCCGCCGCATCGGTGATCGGCTGCTCCTCGCCCCGGATCACGGCGCAGAAGTGCCGGATCTGCTCGGCCAGCGGCTCCAGCGGCGCCAGCGCCAGCGTCTCGCGCAGCAGCGGCTCCCACCAGCCCTGGCGGCCCTCGTAATGCCAGCGGTCGAGCGCGGGCACCGAGAGCGAGCCCTCGCTGCCGGCGAGCAGATAGCAGAGCCCGTCGCGCTGCGGATAGACCTTGTTCTCGCCGGACGACAATTCCCAGCTCCACGGCGTCGGCGTCACGTCCGAGACGGTGGCCGTGCCCAGCGCGCCGTTTTCGAAGCGGAAGACGAGGGCGGCGGTGTCCTCCACCGCGAAGCCGCGCGTCGCGTTCGAGGTCATCGCCTGCACGCTCTCGATCTCGCCGCAGATGAAGCGGAGGTTGTCGATGTCGTGGATCAGGTTGATCAGCACCGGCCCGCCGCCCGCCTCGCGCCGCCAGGCGACGTCGAAATAGTCGTCCGGCTTGCGGATCAGGAACAGCGAGGTCACCGCGACCAGCCGGCCGATCCCACCCTCGCGCACCAGCTTGCGCGCCGCCTTGACGATCGGGTTGTGGCGGCGGTGATGGCCGCCCAGAACCGGCACACCCGTTCGCTTCTGCACCGCGATTAGCCGCTGCGCCGCCGCGACGCTTTCGGCCAGCGGCTTCTCGATCAGCACCGGCACCCCGGCCTCGAGGCATTCGATCGCGCCGGGCACATGCAGCGCGTTCGGTGTCGCGATGATCGCCCCATCCGGCTTCAGCGCCGCCAGCATCTCCGTGATCGAGGCGAACCAGGGCGTGCCGCGTTCCGCTGCCAGCGCCTTGGCCGCATCGGTCGGATCGCAGATGGCGGCGCAGTCGCAATCGGCGGACGCGTCCAGCCGCTCCAGATGCGCGCGCCCGATCAGCCCGGCGCCGACGAGGGCGATCTTGAGAGGGGTGGTCACAGTGTCGTCGTCCTTCGAGAGAGTGACCATGCACGTCCCGTCATGGTCGGGCTTGTCCCGACCATCCACGTCTTCCTTCGGCGAGGGAGGTGTTCGAGACGTGGATGCTCGGCACAAGGCCGAGCATGACGGCGAGGGGAGACCATCACGCGGCGTCCGTCAGGGCGCCACCCAGGAACAGCTGCGCCACCCGCGGATCGGCCAGGATCGCCGCCGCCGGGCCCTGCATCCGGGTCTGGCCGAGTTCGAGCACGAGGCCCTCGTCCGAGATCTCCAGCGCCGAGCGGGCGTTCTGCTCGATCATCAGGATGGTGACGCCCTTGGCCCGCAGCTCCATCAGAATCGCGAAGGTCTCCTGCACCAGCATCGGCGAGAGGCCGATCGAGGGCTCGTCGATCAGCACGAGCTTGGGATCGAGCAGCAGCCCGCGCACGATCTCGAGCTGCTTCTGCTGCCCGCCCGAGAGCGTCGAGGCCTGGACGTCGGCCTTGGCGCGCAGCGCCGGGAAGCGATCGAGCGCCGCCTCGATGCGCCGGGGCATGTCGGTGATGTGCGCGCCCGCCGCGACCGCGCCGAGCTCGAGATTGTGGCGCACCGACAGCTCGGGGAAGATGTTGCGCCCCTGCGGCACATAGCAGATGCCGGCCTCCAGCAGCTTGCGCTGGCTCCAGTGGGTGATGTCGGTGCCCTCCAGCCGGATCTGTCCCTCGCGCAGCTTGAGCAGGCCGAAGATCGCCTTGAACACCGTCGATTTGCCGGCGCCGTTGGGGCCGATCACCGTGGTGATCGCCGCCCGGCGCACCTTGAAGGTCGTGCCGTTCAGGATGGTCATGGCGCCATAGCCGCCGACCACGCCGTCGAGTTCGAGGATGGGGGGGGTCATGGCTGCCTCCGATGTCTTCTGAAGTTCCCTCGGAACCACACCGTCATCCCGGACAAGCCGCGCAGCGGCGCCGCTCCGGGATCCATCGTAGAGTTCCGGAGCCCTCCGATGGATCCCGGGGCAAGCCCGGGATGACGGGGTGGCTCAGAGCCGAGAAAAACCACGTCAATGCCCCAGATAGGCGTCGATCACGGCGGGGTTGGCGCGGACCTCGGCCGGCGTGCCTTCCGCCAGCACCCGTCCCTCCGCCAGCACGATCACGCGCGAGCACAGGCTCATCACGAAATCCATGTTGTGCTCGATGACGACGAAGGTCGCGCCCTGCTCGGCATTGATCGCCCGCAGCCGCTCCTTGAGGTCGCCCAGCATGGTGAGGTTCACGCCGCCGGCCGGCTCGTCGAGCAGCACGAGGCGGGGGCCCGCCATGAAGGCCATCGCCGCGTCGAGCAGCTTCTGCTGGCCATAGGAGAGCCCGCCCGCCTTGGCGTCCGCGAGATGGCCGAGCTTGAAGAAGCCGATCATCTGCTCGGCCTTGTCCGTCAGCCCGGCATCGCGCGCCCCGAACAGGCGCGACAGCATCGAGCCCTCATGCTCCTGGCCCGCGAGGATCAGATTCTCGCGCACGGACAGCTCGGGGAAGACCTGCAGCAGCTGGAAGGTGCGGCTGACGCCGAGCCGGTTCAGCTCGGAGGGGCGCATGTGGGTGACCTCGCGGCCATCCAGCTTCACGCGGCCTTCCGTCGGCTCGAGCTGGCCGAGGATGCAGTTGAACAGGGTCGACTTGCCGCAGCCATTGGGGCCGATGATGCCGAGGATCTCGCCCTCCTTCACCGAGAAGGACACTCCGTTGACGGCCTTGATGCCGCCGAAGGCCTTGTGCAGATTATGGACTTCGAGAACGTTGTCGACTTCCAGAACCGTGTTCATCGGGTCTCTCCCCGCTGGCCGGTGAGTTTCGCCCAGGCCCGCTCCATCAGCCCGCTCACCCCTTGCGGGCAGGCGATCAGCAGCAGCATCACGATGGCCGCGAAGATGATCAGGTAGAGCGAGCCGGCGAAGCGCAGCCATTCCGGCAGCACGACGCCGAGCAGCGCCCCCACGAAGGGCCCGAGCAGGTAGCCCGAACCGCCCGCCACCACCATCAGCAGCAGGAAGAAGCTCTGCGACAGCGAGAAGGGCGAGGGGTCGATGAACTCGACCAGCGGTGCATAGAGCGCCCCCGCAAAGCCCGCATAGGCGGAGCCGATCGCGAAGGCGAGCAGCGTATAGGCGCGGGTGTCGATGCCGAGGCTCGCGGCGCGGATCGGGTTCTCGCGCAGCGCCGTGAAGGCGCGGCCCCAGGGCGAGCGGATCAGCCACCAGAGCGCCACCGCCAGGATGAAGGTCACCACCACGACGAAGCGATGGAATTCCAGCGCACCGAACAGCTTGATGCCGAAGAAGTCCGGTCGGTTGATGTTGGAGATGCCGAAGACGCCGCCGGTCAGCCATTGCTCATTGCGCAGGATCAGCCAGACCAGAGTCGAGAAGGCGAGCGTCACGAAGGCGAGGTAATGCGCCTTCACCCGCAGCGCCGGGAAGCCGAGCACGATGCCGACCGCGAAGGTCAGCAGGCCCGACAGCCCGAAGGCGGCATACCAGGAGACGCCGTATTTCGTGGTCAGGATCGCGGTGGTGTAGGCCCCTAAACCCATGAAGGCGGCCTGCGCCAACGACTTCAGCCCGGCATAGCCCAGTGTCAGGTTCAGCCCCATCACGGCGATGCTCATCACCAGCCAGAGCGAGAGCACATAGGTGCCGTAGCGGCCCATGCCGACCGGCGCGAACCAGAGGATCACGGCGCCGGCGAGCAGCGTCAGGAAGGCCCCGTCGAAGGTGCCGCCGAGCGGCAGCCGCGCGAGGCGAGGGGAGGAGGCCAGGCGCTCGCCCGCGGCGGGCCGGGTCGCTGGCACGGTCATACGCGGCGCTCCTCTTTGCGGCCCATCAGGCCTTCCGGCTTGAGCAGGATGATCACGACGAGCAGGACGAGCGGCACGGCCAGCCGGTAGGAGCTCGAGACATAGGCCGCCGCCATCGAGTCGACGATGCCGACGATCAGACCGCCGACCAGTGCACCGCGGACCTGGTTGAAGCCGCCGACGATGGCGGCGATGAAGGCGAAGAGGCCGATGACCTCGCCATTCGAGAACTTCGCCAGATAGATCGGCGAGATCAGCACCGAGGCGACGACGGCGAGCGCGGCGTTGATCACGAAGGTCAGCAGCACCATCCGCTCGACGGGGATGCCGAGGATCCGCGCGACCGTCGGGTTCTGCGCCGTCGCCTGCATCTGCCGGCCGAGCCGCGTGCCGCCGACGAACCATTGCAGCAGGCCGATGACGGCGAAGGCGCAGGCGATGATCGCCAGATGCTGCAGCGAGATCGCCGCGCCGAAGACCTCGATCGTCGAGGTCGGCACGAAGGAGGGGAAGTTCTGCGCCTCGGCCGAGAAGCCGTCCTTGGCGCCTTCCTTCATGATGATCGACAGCGCCATGGTGGCAATCGCCAGCGGCAGCACGCCGTGCTTGATCATCGGGTCGACCACGGTGAGCTTGAAGCCGACGCCGAAGATCGCGATGAAGGCGGCGATGCCGATCAGCGCGCCGAGCCAGACCGGCGCCCCCAAGAGCTTGATCGCGAGCAGCACCAGCACGGCCGGCAGCATGACGAACTCGCCCTGGGCGAAGTTGATCGTCTGCGAGGTCTGCCAGACCAGCGTGAAGCCGATCGCAGCCAGTGCATAGATCGCGCCCGTGGCGATGCCGGCGATGAGATAGGCGATGAATTCGGCCATGGGGGTGCCTCGCGATGGGGCGTCATGGTCGGGCCTGACCCGACCATCTCTGGACGAAAACCGTCATTGCGAGGAGCAAAGCGACGAAGCAATCCAGGAGGACGCAGAGCACGCGGCTCTGGATTGCTTCGCTGCGCTCGCAATGACGGCGAGGCGCGGTTGCGGCTTACGGCTTGATCTTCGGCAGCGTCGCCGTGATCACCTGCTTGCCGTTCTGGACCTCGGCGAGGAAGCTCGCGCGGTCGAGGTCGCCATTGGCCTCGATCGTGGTCTCGATCAGGATTCCCGGCTCGTCGGAGGGCTTGATCGTCGCGCCGCGCAGCGTGTCGGCGACGCCCTTCTTGTCGAACTTCTTCTGCTTCTCGGTCGCCCACTTGATCATGTAGACGGCCATGTAGCCCTTCAGGCCGTTATGGTCGGAAGGCTGGTTGTACTTCGCCTGGAATTTCTTGCCGAATTCCTGGAAGGCCGGGATCGGCGCGTCGATCGACAGGCCGACATGGCCGCGCACGCCGTTGGCGGCGTCGCCCGCGAGCTCGATCACCTTGGCGCCGAGCAGCGTCGTCTCGCCGACCATCGGCTTGGTGATGCCCTGCTGCTTGGCGGCGCGCAGGAAGCGGGCGCTCTCCTCCTCGTTCAGATAGACGAAGACCGCGTCGGCATTGGCGTTCTTGATCTTGATCGCGTCGGCGGCGAAATCGGCCTGGCCCTGTTCGGTCGAAACATCGGCCGCGACCTTGATGCCGGCCTTCTCGAGCTCGGGGATGATCGCGTCGCGCCCGCCCTTGCCGAAGTCGTTGTTGACCCAGACCACGGCCACCGAGCCGGCCTTGACGGTGTCCTTGAGGTACTTGGCGATCTTCGGCATCGCGGCCGCCTGGCTGAGCGAGGTCCGGAAGATGTAGGGGTTGCCCTGCCGGGTCAGGCCGGCCGCCTCGCCGCCGACGATCTGCGCGATCTCGGCGCGCTGGGCGATCTGCATGGAGGCGCCGATCGGGCCGGAGAAGACCGGGCCGAGCACGGCATAGGTGCCCTCGTCGATGGCGCGCTGCACGGCGGCGCGGGTGTTCCCCGGGTTGGTCTGCGTGTCGTAATGGACGATCTCGATCTGCCGGCCGAGAATCCCGCCCTTGGCGTTGATGTCGGCGACCGCGAGGTCGATGCCGTTCTTCCAGTTGGTGCCGGCGGTGGCGCCCGCGCCCGACAGCTCGACCACGTTGACGAGCTTCACCTTCTCCTGCGCGAGCGCGGGCGTGGCGAGCCCGACTGTCACGGCCGCGGCGATGATCCATGGGGTCTTCATTGGTTGTCTCCTCCAGCTCTGGTTCGTTTTTTCTTGGTCTTCGCGGGTGGCCCGCGGGCCGTCTTTGAAGTGGCGTGATCTCACGCTGCGCGGTGTTGGGCCTCCTGCGCGGCGAGCGATCGGTCGAAGGCGTCGGCGATGGCGCCGTCCGGGGGCTGCACCCCCGTGAACAGCGCAAAGGCGTCGACGGCCTGGTTGATGCTGAGCTCACGCCCCGTCATCACCGTGGCGCCCGCCTTCTGCGCGGCTTTGAGCAGCGGTGTCCAGAGGGGATGATAGACGGCGTCGGCCACCCACTGCGACGTTCCGATGAGATCGGCCGGCACCGGGCTGTCGCGGTTGGGCAGCATGCCGACGGGCGTGCCGTTGACGAGGCCGGCCGCGCCCGACACCGCCGCCTCGACGCTGCCGCAGATCTCGACCCGCGCGCGCGCGCCGATCTGGTCCGCCAGCGCCTGGGCCTTGGCCCGGTCGCTGTCATAGAGCCGCAGACGCGAGACGCCGCAGCCGGCCAGCGCGAAGCCGATCGCCTTGCCGACGCCGCCCGTGCCGATGATCGCGACGGGGGCGTCGCCATCGACGCGGCCGAGCGCGCGATAGGCGGTGGCGAAGCCGGTCGCATCGGTGTTGTGGCCGGTCAGCACGCCGTCGCGCGCCACCACCGTGTTGACGGCCCCCATCGCCCGCGCTTCGGGCGAGAGCGCGTCGAGCAGCGCAACCACCGCCTCCTTGTAGGGGTAGGTGACGTTGATGCCCGAGAAGCCCATGCGCCGCACGCCGTCGAGGATAACAGCGAGATCGGCGCGGCCGGCGCCCTCGACCTCGATCAGATGGTAGTGCAGCTCGAAGCCCGCCGCGTGCGCGGCGGCCTCATGCATCGCCGGCGCGGCGGAATGGGCGATCGGCGTGCCGATCAGGCCCAGCAGCACGCGCTTCGTCCGGTTGGCGATGGCAATGTCCGGCATGGTCTCGTCCCTGAGGCTCGCCCATCATGATCGCAGGCGTTGCCGCCGCCAGATAAGCCGATCGCTCGCGATAACGCGATAACCAATTTGATTGCTTTACCTAACCTGATGTTATCCGGCCGGTCGGTCGTGGGCCTGCGGGACACGCGGTCTCACCACCGCGTCCATCTCCTGCCGCAGCAGCGTCACGAAGGTCTCGGCATAGACGGACGGCGCCTTGTCGTTCTTGATCGCGACATAGGTCTGGAACTGCGTCGGCTCGGCGATCGGGATCGTGGCGATGCCCTGCATCGAACCATGCGCCACGGTGAATTGGTCGATCACCGCAATGCCGAGCCCGGCGCGCACCAGCGAGCAGACGGTCGTGCCGAAGCGCGCCTTGATGACGATGTCGTAGGCGAGGCCCTGGCGGCTGAAGATTTCGGCCATGATCCGTCCATAGGGGTCGTTGGGGTCGATGCCGATCAGCGGGTGGCGCACGATTTCGCAGGCCGAGATCACCGGCCGACTGGCGAGTTCGTGGCCCTCCGGCACGATGCAGAGCAGCTCGCCCATCGAGAGCGGCACGAAGTCGATGCCGGGATGGTCGAGCTTGTAGCTCATCGCCGCGATCTCGCCGCGCCCGAGCAGCAGATAGTCGAGCGCCTCCTCGATTTTCAGGATGTTGATGTCGAGCCGCAGATCGGGGTGCTTGCGCTTCAGCTTCTCGATCGCGCGCGGCACCATCACATGGCAGATGCTCGGCACCGAGCCGATCCGCCATTCGACGCCGCCGCCACGCTCGATCCGCGCCAGCGTGTAGTGGAGATCGTCGACCTTTTTGTAGACGCCGTTGATCTGCTCGAAGATGTCGTTGGCTTCGGGTGTGGGGACGTAGCGCCCGTGGCGCCGCTCGAACAGCTTCAGCCGCAGCGTCTTCTCGGTGTGCTTCATCAGCCGGCTGATGCCCGGCGCCGACACCCCGAGCAGCTTGGCCGCACCGCTGATCGTGCCGGTGATCATGATGGCGCGGATCACCTCGATCTGCCGCAAGGTGAGCATGCCCGTTCCGTCCCCTGAGCGTTTTGGCGGCCAGCGGAGGGGAGCAGCGCCCGGCTGTCAAGCCGCCGCACGGGAGGGGTTTATCGTCGTGCCGCTGCAGCGCGAATCCCCCGAGCGCCTGACGCATGGCCTCACCGTCGCTGCGGCGGGGGTGGCCTCGCGGGCGCGGCTCGTGCAGGGTGCGCGCCGAACACCGGTCAGGCCGGGACGATGAGGACAGGGACGAGACGCCATGCCGACCACCCAGGAGACCCTGCGCGCCGCGCTGGTCGCAACCCGCCGCGACAAGAGCCTGATCGAGATGGCCGAGCAGCCGGTGCCGGGCTCCGTCCTCGACGGGTTGGCGATTCAGGCCGACATCGCCAGGACGCTCGCCCATGCGCAGGCGGGCTGGAAGGTCGCCATCGCCGAGGACGGCATGCCTGTCGCCGGCCTGATGCCGGGCCCCTGGCTTGCCCCCGGCGACGTCTATGACGGCGCGATCGGAGCCGAGCTGCGCGTCGAGATCGAGATCGCGCTGCGCCTCGCACGCGACGTGCCGATGCGACCGGACCAGCCCTATTCGCGCGCCGAACTGCTCGGCCATTGCGACAAGGCCTATCTCGGCATCGAGATCGTCGAGAGCCGTCTCGCCAACTGGCAGGGCGTGCCCTTCGCGCTCTGGCTCGCCGATGCGCTCGGCCATGGTGGCTACTATCTCGGCCAGGAACTCGACATGACGGTGCTCGACGATCTCTCGGGGCTGGACTGCTTCATCTCGCTCAACGGCGTGACGCTCTACGACCGGCCGGCGATGCATTCCAACGGCGATCCGATGGCGCCCTTCCTCGCCTGGGCCAACCGCAGGGACGAACTGATGGGCGGCCTGCGCGCCGGCCAGATCGTCACGACGGGCAGCCTCTGCGGCGGCGTGCTCTCGCCGGGCAAGGGCGAGATCGTCACCAAGCTCGCCCCGCTGGGGGGCGTTTCGCTGACGCTTCGATAGCCAGGACGATCACATCCGCCGGATTTGCCCGCGCTCGACGTCTTTCGGTATGGTCGGGCGCGGAACATCGGTCGGATGTCTCGGTTGCGTGTGTGGGGGTTGCTTGGAGGTCGGATGCGGTCGTGGCGGAGAGCAGGCAGCGCGGTCGCGCTGACAGGAACCTGTGCGCTCGCCCTGATGGCCGCCCTGCGGCCGGCGCCGGTGCAGGCCTTCGATCTGTCATCGCTGGATCTGTTCGGCCTCTTCACCAAGAAGGACGAGCCGCCGGCGGTGACGGCTGCGACGCTGCCTTACAGGCTCGACTTCGACCTCGGCGGCGCCGATGACGCGAAGGCGCTGACGCGCACGCTGCAGGACGCCTCGCTGCTCTACCGGCTTCGCGCGGACGCCCCGCCCGATGGCGAGACGCTGGCGCGCCGCATGGCGGCGGACCTCAACCCGCTGGTCGATGCGCTCTGGTCTCAGGGCTATTTCAATGCCGAGGTCGCGCTCGTGGTCGACGGCGTGGCGCTGCGGGTCGGCGCTGAGCCCGATGCGCGGCTGGTCCGCGCCCTCGAATCCCATCGCAACCGCGAGCCCGTGCCGATCACCGCCACGATCCGGCCGGGCGCCGTCTTCGCGCTGCGCCAGGTCGCTGTCGCCGAGCGCGGCGCCTCGGGCGCCCCCGCCATCGCCGATCCGCTCAAGGTCAGCCGGCTCAAGCCGGGCGACCCCGCGACCTCCGCCTCGCTGCGCGCGGCGCGCGCAGCGCTGGTCGATCATCTGCGCGCCCGGTCGCGCCCGCTCGCCAGGGTGGTCGAGTTGCGCCCTGTCGTTGACCACGCCGCGCGCGTGATGGACATCACCTATGTGGTCGAGCCGGGTCCGATCGCCGGCTTCGGCACGGTCTCGGTGACGGAAGCCGGGGATATCCCGCCCGCCGTCATCCGCTCCTTCATCGATCTCGAGCCGGGCGATCCCTATTCGCCGAAGGCGCTGACCGACACCCGCAAATCCATCGCCACGGTGCCCGCCGTCGGCTCGGTGCGGATCCGCGAAGCCGAGCGGCTGGACGCCGCCGGCAACCTGCCGATCTTCGTCGAGGTGACCGAGCGGCCCAAGCGCCTGCTCGGCTTCTCGGCGCGTTACTCCACCATCGACGGCCCGGCGGTGAAGACCTATTGGGAACACCGCAACCTGTTCGGCGGGGCCGAGCGGCTGCGGCTGGAGGGCGATCTCTTCCTCGCGCCCCGCATCGACGGCAGCACGATCACGACGTTCGAGGATTTCGAGCGCTCCGACCTCGGCGGCCGCTTCGGCTTCAGCTTCCTCAAGCCGGCGCTCGGCGGCAGCCGCTATGACTGGCTGCTCGACGGCGTCGCGACCCGGCAGCGCGTCGGCACCAACCGCTTCGGCGGCTACACCGCCCGCTATGGCAACGTCACCACCGCGATCCAGCGCCGCTTCAGCGACACTTTCTCGATTCAGGCCGGCCTCGAGGTCGAGCGCGGCCAGACCAGCGACGTGCTCGGCCAGGTCGACTACACCCTCGTCGGCATCCCGCTCTCGGTGAAATATGATTCGACCGACAGTCTGCTCGACGCGACCCGCGGCATCCGCGCCACCGCCTCGGTCGCACCCTATCCGACCTTTCTCGGCTCCACCGTCGGCATCGTCCAGAGCAAGGCGGCGCTGTCGGCCTATTACGCGCTCGACGAGGACGCCCGCTACGTCCTGGCGGGACGCGTCGGGCTGGGCTCGATCGCGGGCGCCGATCTCGACGAGATCCCCGCGACGCGGCGCTTCTATGCCGGCGGCGGTGGCTCGGTGCGCGGCTATGCCTATCGCACGCTCTCGCCGCTCGGCCCGTTCAGCCGCCTGACCGGCGGGCGCAGCCTGTTCGAGGCCTCGCTCGAGGCGCGCATCAAGATCACCGACACGATCGGCGTGGTGCCCTTCTTCGATGCCGGCACCGCGTTTGAGGGCAGCGTGCCCGACTTCAAGCAGCGCCTGCAGATGGCTGCGGGTCTCGGCCTGCGCTACTACACCGCCATCGGGCCGATCCGCGTCGACGTCGCCGCGCCGCTCAACCCGCGCAAGGGCGACAAGCCCGTCGCGCTCTATGTCAGCATCGGGCAGTCCTTCTGATGCGGACCTTGCTCTCATCGCTACGGCCCCTGACGCTTCGGCTGGTCCTGCCGGCCCTGCTGCTGCTCGCGGGCGTGCTCGCCTTCGCGCCCTTCGGCGGCTTCGCCCAGAATGCGCAGACCGATCGCGGCGTCGTCGCCGATCTGATCTCCAAGGCCCTGTCGAGCGACACCAGCCAGGTCTCGATCGGCGCGGTCAACGGCGCGCTCTCCTCGGATGTCGAGATCCGCGACATCGTCCTCTCGGACCGGGACGGCCCCTGGCTGCGGCTCGACCGCGTGCGCCTGATCTGGACGCGCAGCGCGCTGCTGCTGCGCCGCCTCGACATCGACCGTCTGGAGATCGGCAAGCTCGAACTCCTGCGCCGCCAGGCGCCGCAGCCGGCCGGTGCCGCGCCGGCGAGTGACCAGCCGATCCTGCCCGAGCTGCCGCTCAAGGTGATCGTCCGCGCCTTCCAGCTCAACGAACTCGCGCTCGGCGAGCCGGTGCTGGGCGTGGCGGCGCGGCTCGGCGCCACCGGCTCGGCGACGCTGGGGCCGCCGAGCGAAGGGCTCGACCTCAAGCTCGCGGCCCGGCGGCTCGATGCCGGCGGCCAGTTCGACATCAGCATCGCCTTCGTGCCCGACACGACGCGGCTCCAGCTCGCCGTCAAGCTCGACGAGCCGGCGGGCGGGCTGATCTCGAAGGTCGCCGGCCTGCCGGGCGAGCCGCCGGTCACGCTCGATCTCGGCGGCGACGGCCCGCTCGATTCCTTCGGCTCGACGCTGATCTTCAATGCCGGCCCGACCATTGGCGCGCGCGGCGATGCCCGGCTCGATCGCGCCGGGACCGAGCGCAAGCTCGATCTCGCGCTCGATGCCCGCATCGAGGGGCTGATGCCGGCCCCCGTCGCGCCGGTCTTCACCGGCTCGACCCGCCTCGACGGCTCGGTTGGCTTCGCCGATGCCGGCGGCATCGACATCCGCAACCTGGCGCTGGTCTCGGCGCTGGCGCGGCTCGACGTGCTCGGCCGCTACGGCGCCGACAAGCAGCTCGACCTGCGCGTCACCGCTGCCGCCCGCCCCAATGCGGAAGGCAAGACCGTCGCCGCGGGCACCGAGATCGGCAAGCTCGCTCTTGACGCCACGATCAGGGGCCCCGTCGCCGGGCCGACGATCGTCGCCACGCTCGACGCGCAGCAGGCCAGGCTGCCGGCCGGCGGCTTCGCCAGCCTCGGCCTCAATTTCAACGCGATCCCGACCGGGACGATCGGCGAAGCCGGCTCGCGCATCAGCCTCACCGCCGACGGCCAGGCCGCCGGCATCACCCTGGCCGACCGCGCGCTGGCGCGTGCCGTCGGCGAGCGCGTCACCTTCACCCTGCGCGGCGTCGCCCAGGACGATGGCACGGCCGATTTCGAAACGCTGCGGCTGGCGATGTCGGGCGTCGAGCTCGACTATCGCGGCAAGGCCGGCAACGCGCGTGTGCTCGGCCGCCTCCAGGCCGTGCTGCCCGATCTCGCGCGCCTGGGCGGCCTCGCCGGGCGCCCGCTCGCCGGCCGGGCCGAGTTCGGAGCCGACATCGACGCCGCGCCCCGCCGCAACGATTACGCCGCGACCCTGAGCGGGCGCGGGGACCGGCTCGCCACGGGCGATGCCCGGCTCGACCGGCTTCTGGCCGGCAACCTCACGCTCGATGGCGCGGTCCGGTCGCTAGCTGGCGACCTCACGGTGTCCGGCCTGAGGCTGGCCGGTCAGCACGCCGCCATCACCGCCGAGGGCGGCATCGGCCGGCAGGCCTCCGATCTGAAGCTCGCGCTGTCGATGCCCGACCTCAAGCGCGCCGACCCGCGCCTCTCGGGCCGCGGCGACGTCACGGCCCGGATCACCGGCCCGCGCGACAGGCTCGATGCCACGGCGCGATTCGCCGTCGCCGACGCCACCGCGCTCGCCCGGCCGATCCCGCGGCTCGCCATCGACGCGGTGATCAAGGATCTCCAGGGTGCGCTCGACACCCGCCTGACGCTCGCCGGCGAGATCGACGCCCGGTCCGCCACCGGCACGCTCGCTTTGGCGCGCCTGCCGGGCGACGGCTGGAACCTGTCGGCGCTCGATCTCTCCATTGGCTCGGTGCGCCTGAACGGCGCGCTGACGCTCGATCCCGCCAGCCGCGCCGAGGGCCGCCTGACGCTGGCTGCTCGCAATCTCGACGATCTCTCGGCGCTCGCCCTGACCAAGCTCGGCGGCCAACTCGATGCCGACATCCGCCTCGCCGTCGTCGAGGGCCGCCAGAATCTCGACCTTACCGCGAAGGGCGCCAGGCTTGCCGGCCCCTCGGTTGCGATCGACCGGCTCGACGTCACGGCCGTCGCAACGGATGTCTACGGCAAGTCGAGGCTGGACGCGGCCCTCGCCATCGACCGGGCGGTCGTGGCCGGCGAGGCGATCAGCGCCATCCGCTTCGAGTCGAAGGGCGCCCCCGAGGCCAGCGCCTTCACCCTGAGCGCCGCCGCGCGCGGCTTTGCCTTGAACGGCGCCGGCCGGCTCGTGCCCGGCGAACCGTTCAGCCTCGAACTGGCGAGCTTCGAGGCGCGCCGCGACGGAAAGCGCATTGCGCTCGCCAACCCCGCCAGCCTGCGCTTCCCGGCTAAGGGCGTCGAGATCGCCAATCTCGCCCTGGTGATCGATGGCGGCCGCCTGACCCTGAGTGGGCGCGTCGGCGAGCGTCTCGATCTCGATCTCGCCGCCGGCAAGATCCCGCTCTCGGCGGTTCGCATCCTCGCGCCCGGGCTCGATCTCTCCGGCACGCTCGACGCGCAGGCCAGGATCAGCGGCCCCGCCGCGGCGCCGACGGGGCCGTGGAGCGTCAGGGTCGCGCGCTTGGTGACCCCCGAGACGCGCCGGGCCGGCCTGCCGCCGGTCGAGATCACGGCGTCCGGCGCGCTGAACGGCGATGTCACGACCGTCGAAGCGCAGGTCGACGCCGGCCGCGGCGCCAGCCTGACGCTGCGCGGCACGGCCCCGCTGCATGCGGCCGGCGGGCTCGACCTCGCGGCGCGCGGGCGGGTCGATGCCGCGCTCGCCAATCCGCTGATCGGCGCGCAGGGCCAGCGGGTCACCGGCGCCGTCGCGCTCGATCTGCGCGCGGCCGGTAGCCCCTCGGCCCCGCGCCTGTCGGGCACCGCCACCCTCACCGGCGGCAGCTTCACCGACGTGCTGCAGGGCATCCGCCTGACGGCGGTCGAGGCCCGCATCGCCGCGCAGGGTCAGAATCTGACGATCGAGCGCGCCAACGCCAGCACGCCCAATGGCGGCACGCTCTCGGGCACCGGCCGGGTCTCGCTCGATCCCGGCGCGGGCTTCCCCGGCTCCATCCGGGTCCAGGGCAACCGCGCGCAGCTCGTCTCCAGCGACATCGTCACGGCGGTGGCCAATCTCGACCTCGAACTCGCCGGGCCGCTGGCGCAGCGCCCGCGAATCGGTGGGCGCGTCGATGTCCTCTCGCTCGAGGTCGCCGTGCCCGACCGGCTGCCCGCGACGCTGCGCCCCGTCGACGGAATCAAGCATGTCCGGCCGACCGGCACCGCCGCTGCCCGGCTCGCCGCGCAGAAGCGCGCCGCCGCGTCGACCGCCCGCGGCGGCAGGCCCGCGCCCGCCTTCGACGCGGCGCTGGCGCTGACGGTCGCGGCCCCCAACCGCGTCTTCGTCCGGGGCCGGGGCATCGATGCGGAACTCGGCGGCCAGCTGCGCGTCGGCGGCACGCTGGCGGCGCCGCAGCTCGACGGCGGCTTTGCGTTGCGCCGTGGGCGTCTCTCTGTCCTGAGCCAGCGCCTCGACTTCAGCCGCGGCCGCCTCACCTTCGCCGGCGGCACCTTGCCGGAACTCGATTTCATCGCGGAAACACGCGCGGGCGACGTCACCGCCCGCGTCGCCGTCACCGGCCCGGCCGATCAGCCCGAATTCGCCTTCACCTCGACCCCCGACCTGCCGCAGGACGAGGTGCTGTCGCGCCTGCTGTTCGCGCGCGCCTCGGGTTCGCTCTCGCCCTTCCAGGCGCTGCAGCTGGCGCAGACGGCGGCCCAGTTCGCCGGCGGCGCCGGGGATGATTCCTTCGAGCGGCTGCGCAAGTCGCTCGGTGTCGACAATCTCGACATCGGCGTCGGCGCGGGCGGGCCGACGATCGGCGTCTCCCGCTACATCAGCGACAATGTCTCCGTCGGCGTGAAGGCCGGCGCGCGGCCCAAGGACACCGGCGTCTCCGTCAACATCGACGTCACCCGCCGGCTCAAGCTGCAGGCCGAGACCAATGCCGAGGGCGGCGCGGCCGTCGGCGTCGGCGCCGAGTGGGAATACTGAAGGGCCGAGGGGAATCGCACTCCGGCCTGTCGCAGCGCGCTCGCCCGGCCCGTCACCCGTGATTCTGCTTTGGAACAGCGCCAAACCGGCCTTGCCGGCGGGGTGCGGTTAACGGCTGATAAATTTCGGCCCTCAAAGCGTGGCCTGCCTGCAACACCGGGTTCCAAAGCACCCCCTCGGGCCTCGCGGCGGCGTGATCGCGGTTGATCGGCGGAAGGGCTTTCGTATGGTTGTCCTGCGTCGGGACGTTCCCGGTCGCTGTTTTTCGTCTTCGCCTCTGAATGGTCAGGGACGCGGGCGAAAGACCGGGAACAAGCCGGTTCGGTGAAAGGGTCTCCTGGGGCCTCTCACCAACGAAGCGGTGGAAGCCCGAGGGTCTCGAAACTCTTTTGGAGGTTACCAATGAAGCTCGCTAAGAGCCTTCTCCTCGGTTCCGCCGCTGGCTTCGCCGCGGTCGCCGGGGCTCAGGCCGCCGACCTTCCCTCGCGGAAGGCCGCTCCGGTCGAATACGTTCGCGTCTGCTCCGCCTACGGCGCAGGCTTCTTCTTCATCCCCGGCACCGATACCTGCCTCCGCGTCGGCGGCCGCGTTCGCGCCGAGTACACCTTCGGTGAGCGCTGGAGCGAGCGTCAGGATGCCTACGGCACCCGTGCCCTCGGCCGTATCTTCGTCGATGCGCGCACCGCCACCGCCTACGGCACGCTGCGTGCCTTCGTTCGCTACGACATCAACACCCGTACCGGTACCTATCGGTATGGCGGCACCAACGCCGGCACCAACAACTTCAGCCTCAATGGCCGCCTGAACGAGGGCAACACCGCCGTCCTTGATAAGGCGTTCGTCCAGTTCGGGCCGATCACCGCTGGTAAGGCGCAGTCGTTCTTCGACTTCTACGCCGCCGACCTCGGCTTCAGCTCGCTGCGCACCTCGGACCGCACGGTCAACCTGTTGGCCTACACCGCTTCGTTCGGTGGCGGCTTCACCGCCACCCTGTCGCTCGAAGACGGCAACACCGCGGGCTTCAACCAGGTTCTCAATGCGGCTGGCGCGGCCGGCGGTCGCGTTTACCAGGGCTCCGTCATGCCTGACATCGTCGCCTCGCTGCGCGTCGATCAGGGTTGGGGCTCGGCTCAGCTGTCGGGTGCCATCAGCGATCGCGGCACGAATCGCGTCGCCGTCGGCCCGGTGTTGGACAGTGGCGATGATTTCGGCTACGCCATCTCGGGCGGCGTGAAGTTCAACCTGCCGATGCTCGCGGCTGGTGATCAGCTCTGGCTGCAGGCGACCTATGCTGATGGCGCCATCGGCTATCTCGGCTACGGCAATGCCGTCGGTTACGGTCGCGCTGCCGCAACCATCGGCGACTTCACCGTCGACCCGATTACCGGTATCGGCACCAAGTCGACGACGGGCTTTACGCTCGCCGCGGCGTTCCGTCACTACTGGACCCCCCAGATCCGCTCGGACTTCATCGCTTCGTATTCGGAGCTGAAGATGGGCCGCGTGACCGGGCCGGTGGTTGCCGGCGTCGCCACCACCCTGAAGGGTATCGACCCCAAGGAGCTGATCCTCGGTGCGAACCTCGTCTGGTCGCCGGTTTCCGGTCTGGATATCGGTGTCGAGGTTCTCTACTCGCGCGTCGAATTCAGCCGCCGCATCCTCGACATCAAGAACGTCGCTCTCGGCGCTCCGGCCCGTCTGGTCAAGTCGGACGACGCCATCGCCGGCCGTCTGCGCATCCAGCGCGACTTCTGATCGTCTCCAACGATCTTAGTCAGGAAGCCCCGGGGAAACCCGGGGCTTTTTTGTGTTTCATGGTCCTTTTCACCGCCATGGCGGCCGGTTGGCCTGTTGACAGGCGTCGAGCGAGACGCCTTCTTGGAGAGGTCGCCGCGTTCGGACGGGGACCGCGACCTCTGCTCCATCGGGAGCGACGGCTGCGGCCTTGTTCTGGCTCTGCGCGACGCCGCCTCTGGTGCTCGAGCCTCGACGCTTCAGGCCGGGGCAGAAAGAGCTTGGGGGTGAGAGGGCATGTCGCAGCCGGGACGTTGGCTTTGGGGGCTGGTGCCACTGGCACTGCTCTGGGGCGCGGGGAACCTGTTTCTCGATGAGACCATCGAGCGGGATGTGACGCGCCGGGCCGTCGCCGCCGCGGTGTCCGTCGCCGGCGAGGCGCCGGGCGCGCGCCCGGTCACGGCCCAGATCGACGGGCGCGACGTCACGATCGCCGGCGAGGCCCTGTCGGCCGACGGCGCCGCACGCGCGCTGGCGCGGTTGCGGGCCGAATTCGGTGTTCGGCGTGCGCTCGGCGGGCTGTCGCAGGTCGTCCCGCAACGCCCCTACAGCTGGTCGGCGACCCGCCAGGGCGATGGGGTGACGCTGGCAGGCTACGTTCCCGACGAGACCACGGCCCGGGCGCTCGTCGCCGCGGCCGAGAAGGCACTGCCGGGTGCCAAGGTCGAGGATCGGCAGGCCTTCGCCTTCGGCGCCCCCACCGGTTTCGGCGCGATGGCGGCTTCGGCCCTGGCCGAGTTGCCGCAGCTCGCCACCGGCAAGGTGGCGCTCGACGACACACGCTTTTGCCTTGAGGGGCGGGCGACCGGGCCCGACGCCTATCTCGCCCTGCAGGCCGCGCTTGCCCGCCTCGCGCGCGATGGATTCCAGGCCGTGCCCTGCACCATCGAGCCGTCGGTCGTCTCGCCCTATCGCTGGAGCGCAGAGCGGCTCGCCGGTGATGTCCTGCGGCTCGAGGGTTTTTATCCCTCCGACGCGGCGCGTCAGCAGGTTCTGGCCCTTATGCGTCGGGCCTTCCCCGGACAGATCGCCGTCGAGGACCGGCTGAAGCCCGGCGCCGGCGAGCCGGCTGCCTATCTGACCAAGGTCGGCCGCGCACTCGCCGATCTGGCGCGGCTGCGGCAGGGCAAGGCCGAACTGGAGGGGGACGCCTACCGGCTCTCGGGAGACGGCCCCGACACTTATGACGCCTGCCAGGCGCTGCGGCTGCAGATCGCGCAGGGGGATGGCCCCGATTCGGTCGCCCAGGCCACGATCGCCTGCCCGCCGGAGCCCCCGCCGCCGATCGAGAGCCTGATGCCGCCGTTGCCGGCGATTCCGGAGCCGGTCTTCTTGCCGTCGGATCTGCCGCCGCCACCGCCCCCGCCGCCTCCGGTGGAGAGCCTGATGCCGCCGCTGCCAGAGATTCCGGCGCCGATCTTTCTGCCGTCTGACTTGCCGGTTCCGGCGCCGCCGGCCGCGCCGGTCGAGGCGTTGGTTCCGCCGGCCCCGCTGCCCCCGCCGCCACCCGCCGCTCCGGCCCCGCCCCCGGCCGTCGCCCTGGCCTGGTCGGCCGCGATCGGCCCCGACGGTGTCGCGTTGCAGGGGCTCGTGCCCGATGCCGCGACGCGCGAGGCGCTTCTGGCACGCGCCCGCGGCCTGGCGGCGTCCGGTGCTGTCGCCGACCGCATGGCCGTGGAGCCGAACCTGCGCGACGCCGCTGACTATGCGGCGGCGACCGGCTTCGCGCTCGATCTGCTCGGCCGCCTCAAGGAGGGGACCGTGACCCTGGCCGGTTCGGCCTTGAGCCTCGCCGGACAGGTCGCCGATGGCCGCGCCTGGACCGAGCTCGACGCGGCCCTGCGCCGGCGCCCGCTGCCGGCCGGCCTGTCCCTGGTCGGCGAGGGGGCTGCGACGCTGGCCCTTCGCCCCTATGGGCTGTCGATCTCGGTCGACCGGACCGGGCTTTCGCTGTCGGGGCATCTGCCCGACGTCGCGACGCGCGAGGCCTTGCGCGCCCTCGTCGAGGCGTCGCCCCTCCAGGGCAAGTGGAGCGACGACACCCAGATCGTGCCCGGCGCTCCCGAGGGCTTCGCCGCGGCCGCGGCTATGGCGGTGACCAATCTGCTGCGGCTGGATCTGGGTTCCGCTATGATCGTCGACGACCTCGTCACCCTGCGCGGCCTGACCTGCCGCGATCTGATCCAGCGCGAGGTCGAGACCAGCGCCTCCTCCGGCCTTCCGGCTGGTTTCCGCGCCGACGCGTCGATCGGTCTGCGCCAGACCGGCTGCGTCGTCGATCCTCCGGCGACTTGCCAGAACGATCTCGACGCGCTGACCAAGAACAACACGGTGCTCTTCGCGCAGGGAACCTCGGTCGTTCAGCTCGACGCACCGACCGAGCGCGTTATCGCGGAGGCCGTCGCGATCCTGGCCCAGTGCCCGGCGACGCGCATCACCATCGAGGGGCACGCCAACCGTGACGGCGAGCGCACGGGCTTCAACAACCTCGATCTGTCGGCGCGGCGCGCGCTGCGCGTGCGCGACGAGCTGGTCCAGCGCGGCATCGATCCGGCGCGGCTGGAGACGCAGGGTTTCGGCAGCACGCGGCCGCTGGTCCCGCATGGCGCGCCCGAGGCACGGGCGATGAACCGGCGCGTCCAGTTCACGGTCGCGAAGTAAGGGAGGGTCGGACATGCTGTATCTCGCCAGCCATTTCGTCTGGTTCCTCGCCGCCGCCTTCGCACTCGGCCTCGTCATGGGCTGGATCGGCCAGGATGGCAGCAGGCTGCGGCTGGGCGGCGCCGCCGCCGGCTGGTTCGCCGCGCTTTGGGCGGCCGGGGCCGGCCTGACCTGGCTGCAATTCCTGAACGGCAAGGCTGCCATCTGGGTCGAGACGGCGCTGTTGTTCAGCGCTGTCTATGTCGCCGGCTGCGTCGCCGGTTCGCTTCTCTTCGGCTCGCGAACGGCGGCCGAAACAGGCACGCCCCCGCCGGTCGCGACGCTGCCACCCGTGCCGGGTGAGGCCGAGATCCCCGGGCAGCGCCCGGCCGGGCTCGTCGCGGCGAAGCAGGCCGGGCCCGACGATCTCAAGCTGATCAAGGGCATCGGCCGCCAGAACGAGGACCGGCTGCAGGCGCTCGGCATCTGGCATTTCGATCAGATCGCCGCCTGGACGCCGGCCAATGTCGAATGGGTCGGCAGCTATCTCGCCTTCCCGGGCCGGATCGAGCGCGAGGACTGGGTCGGCCAGGCGAAGACCCTTGCGGACGGCGGCGACACCGACTTCGCCAAGCGGGCCCGGGCCGGGCTGGTCGAGAGTTCGCGCGACGGGGACGAGCCGGCGAAGGCGTGAGCGGCCTCAGGCCGCCCGGCGCTCCGCCCGGGCGATCAGTCGGCCGATGCGCCGCACCATGTCCCGGCTGCCCAGAATCGGCGCATGGCCCTGGCCCGGCGCGACGAAGGTCTCGCAATCCGGGTGGCGCTCGCCCATCTCGACGAGCGTCTTCTCCGCCAGCAGGTCGGAATGGGCGCCGCGGATCGCCAGCATCGGCACGGCGTTGAGCCCGTCGAAATAGGGCCAGAGGATCGGCAGCGGCGCCTCGAGGTCGAGCTCCTCCAGCACCTTCATCAGGTTGCTGTCGTAGTCCGGCCGCAGCGGCCCGTCGCGGTCGGTCCAGGTCCGGCGCGCCATCATCTCCCACTCCGTCTCGCCGAAGAGCGGGAACTGCTGGTCGGAGAGCCGCTTCAGGATTTCGGCGCCCTCGGCGAAACTGCGCGGCAGCGGCAGCTTGCCGACATAGCCGCGGATGCGCAGCAGCCCGCGCGCGTCGATGATCGGGCCGATGTCGTTGAGCACGACACCCCGGATCGCGCCTGGACGGGCCGCCCCCATCGCCATGGTCAAGAGCCCGCCGCGCGAGGTGCCGACGAAGACGGCCGCCTCGATGCCGGTCGCCACCAGCACCTGCATCAGATCGTCGAGCTCGATGCGGATGTCGTAGTTCTTCCAGTCCTTGTCAAAGCCGGAGAGGCCGCGCCCGCGATAATCCAGCGCCAGCACGCGCCGCGGCTTCGCCTCGTCCTGCGACAGCGCGAACGCCAGCTCATGGAAATCGGCGGCCGTGCGCGCGAAGCCCGGGAGGCAGACGACCGGCAGGGCGGTGGCCGCCAGCGGGCCGTAGTCGCGCAGATGCAGCCGCAGGCCGTCGCGGGCGCTGATGAAACGCGAGGTAAAGCCGGTGTCGGACGTCGTCGCAGTCAACACTCAACCCTCATCATGAGAGCCCCTTGGGGGCTTCGACCGCTATCGCCACCGCAACGTCATTCCGGACAAGCCGCGCAGCGGCGCCGCTCCGGAATCCATCGTAGAACGCAGCCATGCCAGGAAGGGCGCCCTCCGACGGATTCCGGGTCTTCGCTTCGCTGCGCCCGGAATGACGGCAAGGGCGCCGAATGATCTCTGCCGCGACTCTAATCGCGCCGTCCGCCACGCTTCAAGTCGTGGTCGATCAGATAGGCCGTGCGCTGGTTCAGCCGCTGGCGATAGACCTGCAGGTTCTCCATCACCCGCTGCACATAGTTGCGCGTCTCATAGAAGGGAATGCGCTCGATCCAGTCGACCGCGTCGACCTCCGGCCGGCGCGGGTCGCCATAGGCCTCGATCCACTTCTTCACATTGCCGGAGCCGGCATTGTAGGCGGCGAAGGTCAGGATGTAGGAACCGCGCCACTCCCTCAGCAGGTCGTTGAGATGGGCGGCGCCCATCTGCGCGGAGTAGAGCGCGTCGCGGCCGAGCCGCGGCCAGTCGAAGGGCAGGCTGGCGCGCCGCGCCGTCTCCCGCGCCGTGGCGGGCATCATCTGCATCAGCCCGCGTGCCCCGGCATGGGACACCGCGGTCGGGTCGAAGGCGCTCTCCTGGCGGGCGATGGCATGGACGATGGCGCGCTCCATCGGGTCGCCGAGCACGGGAAATTCAGGCACGCCCGTGGTCGGGAAGGCGGCGGTGTCGAGCGGGAAGCCGCGCTGCAGCGCGCTCTTGCCCAGCGCCAGCAGGGCGCGCGTGTCGCCTTCCCGCTGCGCGATCGCCGCCAGCGCCTCGAGGGCAGGGGTGGTGTGGAGCCGCAGGCCGAGATCGACCAGCATCTGCGCGGCGAGATCGCGCGCGCCGATCCGGTAGAGCAGGCGCACGCCGGCATGGCCGGGCAGATGCTGCAGCGCCGCCGCCGCCGAGCGTCGCAGCGGCAGATCGGGCAGGCGCAGCCGCGCCCGCGCCAACTGCCCGTAATAGGCGATCGGATGCTCGGCGGCGCGCTCATAGGCCGCCCGTGCCTCCTCGGCCTTGCCGATCGCCTCGAAGGCGCGGCCCTGCCAATAGGCCGCGCGCGAGACCGAGATCGGCGTCTCGGCATGCCGCACGGCCTCGCTGAAATGCTCAAGCGCGATCCCCGGCTGGTCGCGGAAGCGCAGGGCGATGAACCCGGCATGCCATTCGGCATCGATGCGCTCGGCGGCATCCTCGGCGCCGTGGCCGGCGGCGGCCGGCACCGCGCTGATCAGCGCCGGCGCGATCGGCCGTCGCGCCTTGCCGCTGGCGAGCCGGGCGCGTGCCAGCAGCACGTAGTCGGCCGAGACCCGCGCCGCATTGCGCAGCGCCGCCGTGTCGTTGCCGCGGAAGATGTAGCGCTCGGCCCGCAGCCGATGGTCTGCGGGCGTCAGCCTCTCGCCGAACGCCTCGATCACGATCTTTTCGAGCGGCGCGCCGAGATGGTCCTGCAGCCAGCTCTGGCGGGCGAGCGCGTACGCCTCCGCGTTGCGGCCCTCGGCCGCCAGCGCCAGCGCGAGTGCGATGCGGCCGGCGGGGCTGACCGGCTTCTGGCCCTCGAAGAACGCCCGCACCACGGCCGGGCTCTTCCGCTCTGCGACCAGCATCTCCTCGGCCCGCCTCCGGAACAGCGTCGTCGCCGGGTAGTTCGGGTTCGCCTTCAGGAAGGCGTCGATCCGGGCGAAGGGCAGCACGCTCGTGGCGCTGCGGATCGCGACCCATTCGAGCAGCGCGCGGGCCGTGGGCTCGTCGAGCGAGGCGGCGATGGCGTCGCCCTCCGACGGCTGACCGCGGCGATAGGCGGTCACGGCCTTGGCGAGCAGGTCGAGATCGACCTCCGCCGCCCGCAAGGCGTCGGCCGGGTAGGGCGGCAGCGCCGCCGTGGTCTCGACATCGACGGCGCCGACCGGATCGCGCTGGGCGGGATGGGCGCCGTCGTCGCCGGCGAGCGACGGCGTCGCGAGCAGGAGCGGCAGCAGGAGGGCGATCATCCGCGAGCGGATGGCAGGCGAGGCCATGGCGGGCTCCACGGTCGGATGCGTCGCCAGCGATGCTCGGGGAAGGGAGTTTATGAAGCCTTAACCATGGAAAGGCCTGTTTTTACGGCAGGCCGGCTTTGCCTGCTGCCGGGGACGGTTTATGTGTGACGCCCTCGTCACGAAAACTCGCTCCAGGACGCCGCTTCCATGACCCAGCATCCCGCCTTCACCGGTTCGCTCCCCGCGCTGGTGACGCCGTTCAAGGGCGGCCGGATCGACGAGGACGCGCTGCGTGCGCTGGTCGAGTGGCAGATCGAGAGCGGGTCGAGCGGCCTCGTCCCGGTCGGTACCACCGGCGAGAGCCCGACCCTGTCGCATGACGAGCACAAGCGCGTCGTCGAGATCGTCATCGCCCAGGCGAAGGGCCGCGTGCCCGTCATCGCCGGCGCCGGCTCGAACAACACCACCGAGGCGATCGACCTCGCTGTTCATGCCGAGAAGGCCGGCGCCCAGGCCGCGCTCGTCGTCACGCCCTATTACAACAGGCCGACCCAGGAGGGGCTGTACCGCCACTTCGAGGCGGTGAACGATGCGGTCGGCATCCCGATCATCATCTACAACATCCCGCCGCGTTCGGTCGTCGACATGTCGGTCGAGACGATGGCGCGGCTCTACGAGCTCAGGAACATCGCCGGCGTCAAGGACGCCACCGCCAATCTCGCCCGCGTCTCGCAGCAGCGCCACGCCATGGGGCCGGATTTCATCCAGCTCTCGGGCGAGGATATGACGGCGCTGGCCTATATGGCCGCCGGCGGCCATGGCTGCATCTCGGTCGTCGCCAATGTCGCGCCGCGACTCTGCGCCGATCTGATGAGCGCTGCTCTGAAGGGCGACTATGCCGGCGCGCTGAAGGTGCAGGACCGCCTCGTGCCGCTGCATGACGCGATCTTCAAGGAGCCCGGCCTCGCCGGCGCCAAGCATGGGCTCGCCCTGCTCGGCCGCGTCGAGGAGGAGGTCCGCCTGCCGCTGTTGCCGGTGACGGCCGCGACCGGCAAGGTCATCCGCGACGCCATGGTGTTCGCCGGCCTGCTGAATGCCTAAATGAGGAGTCTGCGTCCGTCCGGTCCCCCGGCCGACGCCAGGGAGACCAGGATGTACGAGCCCAGCCATTTCAAGGTCGAGGATCGCGCGGCGCTCTTCGCCGTCATGCGCGCCCACCCGCTCGCGACGCTGGTCAGCGTCGGCGAGGACGGGCTGATCGCCAATCCGGTCCCGTTCGTGCTGCATGAGGGGGAGGGCGCGCAGGGCGTGCTGCGCGCGCATCTCGCCCGCCCCAACCCGCAATGGCAGGCGATTGCGGCCGGCGCGCAGACGCTGGTGATCTTCACCGGTACCGAGCGCTATGTCACGCCGGCCTGGTATGCCTCCAAGCGCGAGCACGGCAAGGTCGTGCCGACCTGGAACTACGTCACCGTCCAGGTCCGCGGCCCCGCCCGCACGATCGAGGATCCCGCCTGGCTGCGCGTCCAGCTCGACTCGCTGACGCGCCAGCAGGAAGCGCCGCGCGACGAGCCCTGGAACGTCTCTGACGCGCCGGAAGCTTTTGTGGCGGCGCAGATGCGCGGCATCGTCGGCATCGAGATCGAGATCGCCTCGCTGGTGGGCAAGTTCAAGCTCAGCCAGACCCGGCAGGACGCCGACAAGCTGGGCGTTTTCAAGGGCCTGGCGGCGGATCCTGAATCGGAATCGCAAGCTATGGCGAGCCTCGTCAAGGCCCATGCCCTGGGAGGGACGTCATGAAGAAGCCCGATCCGGAGCGCTACAGGCTCGCGGCCGACAACCGCAAGGCGCGCTACAATTACGAGATCACCGAGACGCTCGAGGCCGGCATCGCGCTGCAGGGCACGGAGATCAAGTCGCTGCGCGGCGGCAAGGCGACGATCGGGGAGAGCTATGCCGGGCCGATGGGCACCGAGCTCTTCCTGTTCAACGCGCACATCCCGGAATATCTCGAGGCCAACCGCTTCAACCACAACGTCAAGCGGCCGCGGAAGCTGCTGCTGCACCGCCGCCAGATCAACAAGCTGATGGGCGCGATCCAGCGCGACGGCTACACCGTGATCCCGCTCAAGGTCTATTTCAACGACAAGGGGCGGGCCAAGGTCGAGCTCGGGCTGGGCCGCGGCAAGAAGCTGCACGACAAGCGCGAGACCGAGAAGAACCGCGACTGGAACCGCGACAAGGCGAGGATCATGAAGGCGGGCGCCTGAGGCGCCTCGCCCGAAGGCGAGCGCGCGGGGAACCCCTCTCCTGTCAGGAGAGGGGTCTGCCGCGAGGTTCCGGTGCGCCGGCAAGCGAGCGCGCGGGGGAGGGGTTCGCGTCGCGGTTCCT